>JBGPNN010000097.1:0-11177 GCA_041487495.1 bacterium | reverse complement strand
GGAGCGCCAGACGTGACTTGCCGCTACCGCCCGCACCTGTGAGCGTGACCAGGCGGCTCTTGGCCAGCAGGTCCTTCACCCCCGAGATCTCGCGTTCGCGGCCAATGAACGAGGTCAACTGCACCGGCAGGTTGTTGGGCAAGGCGTCGAGAGACTTTAGAGGAAGAAAGTCTGCGGGCAGCCCCGGCACGATCACCTGATAGAGGTGCTGCGCGCGAGACAGGTCCTTCAGACGGTGCTCGCCTAGATCCCGCAGGCTCACGCCCTCGGGGAGATCATCGCCGAGCAACACGCGCGTGGCGTCGGAGAGCAGGATCTGCTGCCCGTGTCCCGCCGCCGCGATGCGGGCCGCCCGGTGGACATCCATCCCGACGTATCCGGTCTCTGTGACGAGCGGCTCCCCCGTGTGCAATCCCATGCGCACGCGCAAGGCGGCGCTGGCGGGTCCCCGGTACGCGGCCAGTGCACGCTGCGCATCGATGGCCGCGGCCACCGCGTCCTTCGCCCGCGCAAACCCTACGAAGAACGCATCGCCCTGGTTCTCGACCTCATGTCCATGCCGCCGCTGGAAGGCTGCCCGCAGGAGCCGATGATGGTCGGTCAGCACCTCCGCGTAGCGGTCCCCAAGTTCGTGGAGCATGCGCGTGCTGCTCTCGATGTCAGTGAACAGGAAGGTGACGGTCCCGGTAGGTAGCGGCATGGCGTTTACCCGGGCCCACGCTGGAGGCGCGGATCGAGTAGATCGCGGATCCCGTCTCCCAGCAGGTTCAATCCGAGGACCGCGCTCACGATCGCCAAGCCGGGCCAGATCGCCATCCACCGCGCGACGAAGAGCACATCCCGCGCTTCCTGCAACATGCCGCCCCATGACGGTGTCGGCGGCTGCGTCCCCAGGCCGAGATATGACAATGATGCCTCGGCGAGTACCGCGCCGGAGAATGCCACGGTCATCTGGATGAGCAGCGGCCCGACCACGTTGGGCAGCACGTGCCGACGCACGATCGCCGACTCCCTGACGCCCAGCGCGCGGGCCGCGAGCACGAACTCCTGATTGCGGACGGCGAGCGTGAGGGCCCGCGCCAGCCGGGCGAAGACGGGGATCAACACCACACCGATCGCCAGCATCGCCTGGACGTGTCCCGGTCCGAGCGCCGCGATCACCATGATGGCCAACAACAGCGCGGGGAACGCCATCAGGCCATCCATCAGGCGCATGACGATGGCGTCGAACCGGCCCGCCTTGTAGCCCGCGGTCAACCCAATCGGCACGCCGGCACCCCCGCCGATCACCACGGCCACTGCGCCCACCGCCAGCGCCACCCGGCCGCCGTAGAGGACCCGGCTGAGCACATCACGCCCCAGCCGGTCGGTGCCGAGCCGATGCGCGCCGCCGGGCGGCGCCAGCCGGCCCGCCGGATCGAGCGTGGTCGGGTCGTACGGCGCGAGCACCGCCGCCAGCGCCGAGAGCAACACGACCGTCGCCACGAGCGTGCCACCGACCAGCAGTGGCAGGTTCAGCCGCCGGCGTCGATCTGTCGGGGCCATCAGACGTACGTGATGCGAGGGTCGACCACGGCGTAGAGCAAATCCACGATCAGGTTGAGCAGCGCGAACGTGATCGCGATCGTGATCACGGCGCCCTGCACGACGACGAGATCGCGGGAGTAGATGCCCTGGAGCATCAAACGTCCCAAACCGGGCAGGCCGAAAACCTGTTCGAGCACGATCGTGCCGCCCAGCAGGAAGCCGAGTTGCAGACCCGCGACGGTGAGCACCGGGATGAGCGAGTTGCGCAACACGTGGCGACGCATGATCGTCCCGCCCGTCAGGCCCTTGCTGCGGGCTGTGCGCACGTAGTCACGATTCAATTCGTCCAGCACCGAGGCACGGACGAGTCGCGACAGCGCCGCGGCCCGCTCGACCCCGAGCGCGAGCGCCGGCAGCGCCAGATGCCGCAACCACTGGAGGGGATCACGGGTGAGCGCCACATAGCCCTGCAGCGGGAAAATGGGCAACGCGGCCGCCAGACCCAACAGCAGCAAGATACCCAGCCAGAAGGTCGGCACCGCCAGCCCGAGCTGCGAGCCCGCCAGCACCGCGAGATCCACCGGTGACCAGGCCCGCCGCGCCGCAACGATGCCCAGCGGCAGCGCGACCGCGAGCGCGACGACCATCGCTGCGAACGCGACGGAGATCGTCACCGGCAGGCGCTGCGCGATCAAACGCGCCACCGGCTCACGATAACTGATCGACGTGCCCAGGTCACCGCGGACCAGGTTGGCAATCCACTCAAGGTAGCGGACGACCACCGGCCGGTCCAGCCCGAACTCGCGACGCAGCCGCACCACGTCCTCGGGCCGCGCGTCGGTGCCCAACATGATCTGCGCGATGTCACCGGGGATGACCTGGAGCGCGATAAACGTGACGGTGGCGACCACGAGCACCGTGGGCGCCACCGTCAACAGTCGCCGAAGGACAAACGGCATTACTTCGTCGTCGTGCGGAAGTCGTACGTGTCGATCGCGTAGAGTTGCCGGAAATCCCGGACGTTCTTTTGCGTCGCCATGTAGAGCACGGGCGTGCCCAGCGGGATCAACATCACCTCATCGGTCATCATCTTGAGCGCGGCCGTGTAGATCCGCTTGCGCAGCTCCGGGTTCGTCGTGATCCGACCCGCCAGGATGAGGTCTTCCACCTTCTGGTTCGCGTACTTCACGTAGTTCCGCGCCGGATCGCCGTAGCCGGCCAGGCGGCCGTCGGGATCGAGCTTGCCGGTATGGCCGATGATGGTCAGGTCGTACTCGCCGCCGCCGTAGACCCGCGAGAGCCAGAAGCCCCATTCCACGACACGCGGGCGCGCCGTGATGCCGGCCTTCGCGAGCATGGCCTGCACCAGTTGCCCCGCGTCGAGGTGCGCCTGATACGGCTGCGGCAAGGCCAGGTCGAGGGTGAGACCGGAGCCATAGCCCGCCTCGGCCAGCAGTTTCTTCGCCTGGTCGGGGTTGTAGGGATACGGGTCGGGGATGTCCGCATAGAACGGGCTGACGACGTCCATGAAGACGTTGGTCACGACGGACTCGTCACCATACGCGGTCTTCAGGACCTGCTTGCGGTCGATCGCATACCACAGCGCCCGGCGGACACGCACATCCCGGAGCGCGGGCCGGCTGTTGTTTAGCGCCACGACGTTCACCAGGCTGGTGACCTGCCGGATGATCTTCACGTTGCCGTTCGCCTGCACGCGTGGAAGGTCCAGCGGATCCACGCCGTCAACCGCGTCGAACTCGCCCGACAGCAATCCTGCGACCTTCACCGCCCGTTCGGGGACGAACCGGATCAGCACCTCGCGCAACTTCGGCTCGCCTTTCCGCCAGTAGCCGTCGAAACGCTGCAGGCGGATGAAGGAGTCGCGCTGCCATTCGCCCACCGTGAACGGTCCGGTGCCGACCGGCTGGGTGGCAAAGTTCTGCCTGCGCGCGATCAGATCGGCCGGCAGGATCGCGCCCCATCCCTGGCCGAGCGTCGCCAGAAACGGTGCGAACCGCTCGCTCAACACGATGCGGACCGTCAGGGGATCGACGGCTTCGACCGAGCGGACGGCGCCAAAGTCATTGCGCTTCGGCGATCGCGTGGCCGGATCGAGAATACGCTCGAACGTCGCCTTGACGTCGCCGGCGTCCAGCGTCTTGCCATGGTGGAACTTTACCCCCGCGCGGAGTTTGAACGTCCAGGTGAGCCCGTCGGGCGAGACGATCCACGACTCCGCGAGCGCCGGGACGAGTTTGCCGTCGTCGTCCGGCTCGACCAGGGTATCGTAGAGGCTCTTGTTGACCTGGAAGGCGAGCGTCGCCGCGGTGCCTTGTGGATCCAGCGTGTCGGGTCCACCCGAGAGCGCGAAGACGAACCGGTCCCGGGGTGTCTGCGCCCCCGCGGGCGCGCCCAGGGCCACCACCACCGCGAGGAGCGCCAGGACGCAGACCCGCAGCCAGGCGCCGGGCCCGAGGTGCCGATTGTCACTCGTCATGACCGTTGCCCCCTTTGCGCGAGTTCCGGCGAGACGCGCGCCAGCGATACGGCGCACGCCTCCAGTGTGCCGTGCTCGAACACGAGCGTCTTCACCGACGGGGGCAGGTCGCGGGTCAGGTCGACGACTTTCGAGACTTCCCCATCGCCCCACGCCAGGTGATCGTCACGCCGGCCCAGGTTGTCGTTCACGTGCACGTGAGCGACGTCACGGTCCCGCAACAGCGCCTGCAGTTCGTGGGCTCCGGCCAGATACCCGTGCCCGAGGTCGAGGCAGAGGCGCAGCGACGGATGGCCGACGCTCTCGAACATCTGCCGCAGTTCTTCGTAGTGCACGCCGTAGGCGAAGCCGATCGGCCGCATCCCCTCCGCGAGCGAGACCGCCGGCATGTTTTCCAGGTAGACCTCGACGCCGCAGGTGGCGGCCTCTTCGGCGCAGCGGCGCAGCGACTCGATCGCGTACGGCAGGCCTCGGTCGCGCGGGAGGACCTCCTTGTAGGGCGGGATGCCCGGGTGGATCACGACACCGGCCGCGCCGAGCCGCGTCGCCTCACGGATCGTCGCCAGCATCTGCGCCAGCGATTCCTTGCGGATACCGGGGTTGGTGCTCGCGATGTTGATGCCCAGGATGGGCGTGTGCAGCGAGAGCACGTGGCCATTGGCCCACGGCACCGGCGCCGGCCACGCGTGGGGCGGCTCGCACATGATCTCGACGCCAACACCAAACGCCAACAGATCTCGCTCGATATCACGCAGCGGCTGCTGAACACCGGCAAAGCTCGACACAGCAAGTTTCACGAAGGCCGCTCCCCCAATTCGAAAGTCCCCGACGCCATCATACCGTGCCGAACAGGTCAACGTAGCCTGGAATGCCACCCATTCCTCGCGCCGCCCGCACCGCCCGGCGTGTGGCCTCGGCCACGGCCTGCGCCGCCGCCTCGCCGAGACGAATCAGATCCGCCTCGCCGGCCCTGTCGCGTGCCAGGCCGGTCTGGGGCGCGGTGACCCGCGCGTCCTCGTGAACGCCGGTCGACAGCACGAAGACGGTGTCACCATCGTAGAGCGTGTGTGAGGGGATGATCGCCCGGCTCAGACCCGCGTGGCCCTGCACCGCGATCCGGCGCGCCTGGGCCTTCGTCAATTTCGCCGAGGTGGCGATCACCGCCAGCGTCGTGTTGGTGCCGAAGCCGATCAGCGGGGCGCGCGTCAGCAGCGCGTCACCCGTGCGGACGAAGCGGCCATCCGGCGCCCGGGCGCCGGCCACAACCTGTCCGTTGCGATCCACGACGTCACCCAGCGCGTTCACGGCGACGAGCGCGCCCACGATCGGGCCGTCCTCGATGTGAATGCTCCATGATCCGATGCCGCCCTTCATGGCACCGGCCATCGCCAGGATCTTCCCCACAGTGGCGCCGGTGCCGGCCCCGACGCTGCCTTCTTCGACTGGGTCGGCGGACGCCCGCACGCAGGCGTCGACGGCCATCTCGGGTGTGGGGCGGGCTTTCGGATCGCCGATGGCCAGGTCGAACAGGACCGCGGCAAGCACGATCGGTATGCGCGCCACCCGCACGTCATAGCCGACACCGCGCTCTTCGAGGTACTGCTCGACGCCGGCGGCCGCCGCCAGCCCGAACGCGCTGCCTCCAGTCAGGAGCACGGCGTGTGCGTGTTCCACGAGGTTCTCGGGCTCGAAGAGGCTGGTCTCACGCGTCCCCGGCGCGGCGCCGCGCACCTCGCCGCTGACGGTGGCGCCGGCCTCGCACAGAACCACGGTGCAGCCGGTCACGCCCTTGAGGTCTGTGGCGTGGCCGACGCGGATACCCGGGACGTCGGTGATTGAAGGCATCGATCGATACAGATGGTTCCGCCGCCGCGGTTCCAGTTCCTGGCGATGATTGCCCGCACCCGATGGCAGGAGCGCCCCCGCGGTCCTCAAACCATAGCAAGGTGAAGAACTCGATCGGCCAGCCAGAGCCGCGCCGATTCTCGGTCGCCTTTGAAGCCCCCGGTTTCACTTGGCTGTGGTTGAGCTCGCTGTTCAGTTCCATCGCGTGGACCATCGAGACACTCAGCCAGGGCTGGCTGGTCCTGGAACTGACGAACTCTCCGTTCTGGGTCGGCGTCGTCGCGGCGTCCAGAGGGATCGGGACGTTTGCCCTGAGCATTCCGGGCGGCGTCATCGGCGACCGGGTCGATCGACGGCGACTTCTGCTGATCACGCAGACACTGCCCGCCCTCGGACTGTTGCTTCTGGCTCCGCTGGTGCTCACCGCGAACGTGAGGATCTGGCACGTGATCGGTTTCTCGATCATCTCCGGTCTCGCCGCGGCGGTCGAGAGGCCGGCGTCGAGCGGCCTGATGTACGACCTGGTGGGTCAGGCGCGGCTCCTCAATGCCAGCGTGTTCCGCTTCATGGCCGGCAGCCTGGTGCGTGTCGTCGGCGCGATCGCCGGAGGGTACATCATCGACCGGCTCGGTGTCGGCCACAACTACTGGCTCGCCGCGACGGCGCATCTTGCGGGCGCCGCGTGCGTCCTCGCCATCAGATCCCCGGACACCACCAGAAAGATCACCGAGCCGTTCATGGCGGCGGTGACCGCCGGCTTCCGCTATGCGTTTCGCACCCCGCAGGTGCGGCAGTTCCTGCTCTTGAGCCTGATGACGGAGGGCTTCGGGTTCTCGTACAACTCGATGCTCCCCGTGATGGCGCGAGATGTGTTGAAGGTGGGAGGGCTCGGATTAGGCTATCTCTCGGCCGCGAGCGGAGTCGGACAACTGCTGGCCACGATCGGGCTCGCGTCGCGCGGCGATCTGGCCAACAAAGACCGGTTTACGGTCATCACGGCGATCGGATTCGGACTCGCGATCGCCTTGTTTGGTCTCTCACCCTGGTATCCGGTCTCACTGCTGCTCGTCGGTGTCGTCGGTATCATGGGGAGTCTCTATGATGCCGGAATGGCTACGGTGCTTCTGCTGGTCGCGTCGGATGACATGCGCGCGCGGGTGCAGGGGTTTTATTCGTCCACGATCGGGTTCAATCAGGTCACGGGGTTCGGGGTGGGCATCCTGGCGACGTTCCTGGGCGCCCCCGTGGCATTGGCGATCAGCGGTTCGATCGCCGCGGCCAGCGCGTTTAGGCTGTTGCCCCGCTTCGAGCGCCCGGGCCCTACACGACCGACCCGATCCGACCGATAGATACCTAACGGACGAGTAGCCCCACGCCGACCACGCCCATGGCCAGCGCCAGCAGGCGCACGCGCGTGACACCCTTCAGCGACGTCGAAAGACCCGCCCCCACCTGGGCGGCCACGATCACACCCACGCCCGCCGCGATCACCGCCGGCCAGAACACATGCCCCTGCGAGACGTAGACGGTCACGCCCACGAACGAGTACGCGGCGAGGGCGAAGATCGACGTGGCCGCGGCCACGTGCGGTGGAAAGCGATAGACGTGAACCAGCAGCGGGACGACCAGCCAGCCGGCCCCCAGTCCAAAGAAGCTGCTCACAAATCCGAGCGCCACGCCAAGCGCGAGCAGACCGGGGTCGAGCCGTCCCGCCTGACCCAGGGCCGCCGCGGCCGTTGGCACATGGTCAGCCGCAACCGCCGGCGCAGTGCTGCGCTGAGGCGCGGGTTCGGGGCGCCGGAGCAGGTAGGCGGCGAACACCAGGAGCGTGACCGCAAACGAGGCGCGAAACAAGGTCGGGGAGACGAAGCGCGCGGCAGCCGCACCCGCAAGGGCGCCCGGCGCGGCCGGGATGGCAATCATCAGCCCGGCGCGGTAGTTCACCCACCCCTGCCTGGCGTACGCCATCGAGCCCGACAGCGTGTTGAGCAGCACGATGGTCAGCGACGTTCCCGCGGCGATGGGCGGGGAGAAATGATACAGGATCAGCAACAGGGGTGCGATGATGAAGCCACCACCGGCGCCCACCACGATCCCAAACCCCCCGGCCACAAATCCGACCAGGGCCAAGACCAGCCACTGCAGCGGCGGCAGGCTCACCCCTACGTGCCCTCACCGATCGCCGCCTCGTCACGGAGGTCGCGCAACAGCGCGGCCGAGGTCTTCGCCCGTCCGGTCCAGAACCCGGCAATCTCTTCACTGACCTCGACGCGCGCCCCGTGTCGCAGGACCCACGCGTCGGCCTCACGCGCCAGCCAGTCCATGGTTGCCACGGGATCCTGCCCCATGAGTGTTTTGGTGAGGAAGCGGCGATCGCCGACGCGCGCCGCAAGACCGAGCGTCCTGGCGCCGAGGACGAAGTCCGTCTGTGTCAGCAGCATGCCGCTGCGCGCCATCGCCAGCAGTCCGTCGAGGAACGGAGCCGATCCATCCACACGCGGGTCGGGCAACGGAGGGGCGTCGCGCAGGTGGAGGGGGAGGCGGTCCGGCGGGCCGAGTTCACTCGCTGCCTCGGCCAGGGCGGTCCGCGTCACCCTGGCCCACTCCCGGTATGACGGCGCGCCGATCTCCTCCATCTTGTCGAGGTAGGCGAAGACCCAACATCCGAGGTGTTCCCAGAAGAGCGACTTGCGGCTGTGCCGCCATAACGTCTTGCGCGCCGGATCCTGCTCAGTGGACTCATGATCCCCAAGCGTGGCGAACAACGCCAGGAGTGTGGCCAGATGATCCGGCTCCGTCGGAGGCGTGAGACCCAGCGCCCGCCAAAACCCTGCCACGCGGTCCCGCGCCTCGCCCCCCATCGCACCTTCCGCGCCGAGGTAGACGGACGCGTAGGGGTACAGTTGGAGCACGAACGTCTCCGTGTGCGCGGCCGCGTCGGGGGCATTGGAGAGTCCGAGGATATCGGCGATTCGACTGTGAGCCGGCCCCGGCGCTTCGCTCAGGGCCGCCAGCGCCCGGAAGACCTCCATCACCGCGCCGGCACAGGCGCTCGCGGTTCTGGAAGCCGGTAGGCGTCTTTCGATGGACGCAGGGGCCGCATCAGCCAGTACGGCCGGCGTGTCCCCTCGGGAGAACACTGCTGCGCGGGCCGGGTGCGGGCGAGCCACTCGACGTAGACCTGGTGCGCCTTCTGCGTGTCCACGAAAATGTCGCCGTAGCGATCCGCCGGTCCGGCAGGCGCGATCCGCACGGCCTGATGCCAGCAATGCATCCCAGAGATCGGGTCGGGATGCACGGGAAACGTCAGGTTCTGATGCACGCCGACGTCCGTCCACCAGATCCTCGCGGTGTCCGGGTCGGGAGAGGCATACGGTCCGACGCCCTTCTCGCGGTGCATGTGCCAGCCACTGGTGTCCTGGCGCAGGCCGACGGTGGCCATCATCAGGCGCTGGCCGTCGCCCGCCAGCTTCCAACGACCCATGTGATGACTGCACGCGACCACGCCCGGCCGGATGCCTTCGGTGACCCACGCCTTCACGATGAAGTAGCCGGTCTCGGTCTCGACGCGCACCAGGTCGCCGGTGCGCACACCCAGACGCGCGGCGTCGGCCGTGTGGATCCAGAGCGGATTGGTGTGGGCGATCTCGTCGAGCCACTTGGCGTTGGCGCTGCGCGTGTGGATCTGGATCGGCACGCGGAACGTCGAGATCAGCGGGATCTGGCCGGGCTCGAGCTGCTCGGGATGGATGTGGCTCTTGATGTAGCCCGGCAGCGCGTGCTCAGGCCATCCCCACCGCGCCAGCGTCGTCGAGTAGAACTCCAGCCGGCCGGACGGCGTGGGGAAGCCGCGCAGGACTTTGCCGTCGATCTGCACGCCCACCGGTCGGCGACCGTCGGCATCGGGCTCGGGAGCGGGCTGTGGCACGATGTTCGGCGAGGGGCGCGCGGGCGCCGCCGTGTAGACGCGCCCGAAGCGGTCCGTCCGGGCGTCCTGCAGTTCATCCGCCGGCACTTCATCTTCGTGCAGGCGCCCCACGTGATTGCTGATCTCGAAGGCGCCGTAGCGGCGCATGTACTCCAGCGGTTTCAAACCCTCGGTTGCGGCCTTCTGGGGCAGACCCGGCACCGAGTGCTCGAAGATATGGCCGTAGTACTCGTCGATGCCGAGCTTCTCGCCGGGGCGCTGCTGGGATTCGAAATACTTCCGGATGCCCAGCGCGCCGTCGGGGTCGATGCGCCACGACAAGTCGATCCAGAACTCGTTCTCTTCCCAGACCTCGCCGGGGTTGACCTGGCGCGTGTCGGTGATCGACTCGCCCATCCGCTCGCGTGCCGCCCGCAGCACCGGCTGGCGAAAGCCGATCCACTGACCGTCGTACTGCTCGTACGAATGTAGGTCGTGACGTTCGGAGCCGTGGCCCATCGGCAGGATGTAGTCGGCAAAGAACGCCGTCTCGCTCCACGTCGGCGTCAGCGCCACGTGCAGCCCGACCAGACGTTCGTCGGTCAGCACCTCGATCCACGAAAATCCGTCGGGATTGGTCCAGACGGGGTTGTAGACCCGCGTGAAGTAGGTGTCGATCTTCCCGCGTCCCTGTTTCAGCAAATGCGGGAGGAGGAAGGACATCTCGAACATGGACAGCGGATATTCCGGCGGCCACGTGACCTCGTTCCAGACGCCTGGGTGCGGCGGCACGTAGATCGGCCTGGGCACGAACTTGTTCCAGGCGTTCGGGAACGTGCCGCCCGGCGTCGCCACGGCGCCCAGCAGCGCGTTCAGCAGGAACAGCGTGCGCGCGACCTGCCACCCGCCCAGGTTGCCCGAGCCCGCCGACCGCCAGTTGTGGGTGGCGAGTTGCGTCCCCGCGGAGGCGACCACGCGCGCGACCTCTTCGAGCACCGCGGCGTCCACACCCGATTCCTTTGCGGCGAACTCGAACGTGAAGTCGCGATAGAGCGTCTTGAGGATGCGCTCGAAGGTCTCAAACGTCGCGTCGAGCATGGGATGCGCGTGCGCCAGATACTCTTCCCAGTTCCACCAGCGGCGCACGAAGTCGCGATCGTAGAGGTCGTGCTGGATCACGTGGTTGGCGATCGCCAGGAGGATCGCCGCCTCCGATCCGGGGTAGGGCGCGATCCAGTGGTCGGCGTGCGTCGCCGTGTTCGAGAGCCGTGTGTCGAAGACGATGAGCTTCGCGCCGCGCTGCTTGCCGTCCATCACGCGCTGCGCGTGGGGGTTGAAATAGTGCCCCGATTCGAGGTGCGCGCTGATCAGCAGGATGACCTTGGCATTGGCATGGTCGGG
>JBGPNN010000096.1:0-11183 GCA_041487495.1 bacterium | reverse complement strand
CCCGGGATCTCTCTATAGGGGATCGACGCGTCGATCGCGACGTGGTCGGCCAGCGCGCCCAGACCGGACCCGAGAATGATCCCGACCGCGGGGACCCGTTCGGCCCGGCGGCGGATGGCCGCGGCGGCCTCGCGCGCCCGCTCGGCCCACGTCATCGAGCCATCACCACGCGCTCCAGGGCGGGCCAGAAGCTTTCCCCCGGCCCCGTCCACGGGCAGCCGAACGCCTCGGCGATCGTGGCGCCAACGTCGGCGAAGCTCCCACGCTCGCCCAGACGCTGGCCCGGAGCGAGACCGGGGCGCCAGGCAAGCACCGGCACCCGCTCGCGCGCGTGATCGGTGCTCGTCGTCGTCGGATCGTTGCCGTGATCCGCGGTAATGACGAGCACGTCGTCGGGCCGGCACACCGCCATGACGTCCGGCAGACGTGCGTCGATCTCCTCGAGATGCCGCGCATAACCCTCGACGTTGTTCCGGTGCCCGTACACTTGGTCGAGCTCCACGAGGTTCGTGAAGATAAGCCCGTGGTCGAGGCCGCGGGCCTCCGCCACCGTCCGCGCGAGACCGTCCGCATCGTCGTGGGTGTGCACCGCACGGGAGATCCCGCGCCCGGCGAAAAGATCTTCGATCTTGCCGATGCCGACCACGGGGATGCTATGGTCCACCAACTGGTCGAGCACGGTGCGCCCGATCGGCGGTATGGAGAAGTCACGCCGGCGGTCGGTGCGCACGAACGCTCCGGGTTCACCGACAAAGGGTCTGGCGATCACGCGGCTGACGGCGTGATCACCCTGCAGGATCCCCCGCGCGGCGCGGCACCATTCGTAGAGCAACTCGATTGGCACGACGGCCTCGTGGGCCGCGATCTGGAAGACGCTGTCCGCGGACGTGTAGACGATCGGCCGCCCGGTCCGCATGTGCTCCGCCCCAAGGTCGGCGATGATCTGGGTCCCGGAGGCCGGCAGATTCCCCAGCACCCGCCGGCCGACGGCCGCCTCGAAGGCCCCGACGATCTCCGGTGGAAACCCATGGGGGTACGTGGGAAACGGTTGGGGGACGATCAGGCCACACAACTCCCAATGGCCCGTGGTCGAGTCCTTGCCGGCCGACCGTTCCAGCATGACCCCCACCGCCGCCTGATGATCTTGTATCCGTCGGACACCCGCAAGGTCATCGAGCATGCCGAGACCCATTCGTTCCAGCACTGGGAGCCGCAGCCCACCCACCGCCCGCGCGGTGTGACCGAGCGTGTGACTACCGGCGTCGCCGTAAGCCGCCGCATCCGGCAGCGCACCAATCCCGCACCCGTCGAGTACAAGCTCGATGATGCGCACGGCGTTACACGGCGTGGCCCGTATGGGCCGTGATGCGCCCGCCGCCCGCCGCGCGCTCCCGGTCGACAATCATCTGGTCGCGAGGGTGCGCGCGACGGTAGACTTCGCGCAGCCGCGATCGTGTCAGGTGTGTGTAACGCTGCGTGGTCGCGATGCTCGCATGCCCGAGCATCTCCTGGACCGCCCGCAGATCGGCACCGCCGTCCAGCAGGTGCGTAGCAAACGAGTGCCGCAGCGTGTGCGGCCCGATGTGCCGGCGGATGCCTGCGGTCCTCGCGTACGCCTGCAACAGGATCCAGACGCCCTGGCGCGAGAGACGCTGCCCGCGGCGGTTCAGAAACAAGGCCGCCGGCGCGCGCCCCCGTGCGAGCGCCGGCCGGGCGGCCGACAGGTACCGTTGGATCGCCCTCACCGCCGGCGTCCCGATCGGGACAATGCGCTCTTTCGAGCCTTTGCCCAGGCAGCGCACGTATTCGGTGCCGAGGTGCACGTCGCCGACGTCCAGCGCCACCAGTTCGCTGACCCGGAGCCCCGCGGCATAGAGGAGTTCGAGGATGGCCCGGTCGCGTAGCGCGAGCGGACCCGGACCACGGGGTTGCGCCAGCAGGCGCTCGACTTCCTCCACGGTGAGCACGGCCGGCAGTCGGCGCGGCGCGCGCGCCGGGGTCAGGTCCAGCGCCGGGTCGTCATCGATCAGATTCTCACGCAGCAGGAAACCGGTCCATCCGCGAATGGCGGCCAGACGGCGGGCCACCGACGTGGAAGCCATGCCCCGGCGCCGGAGTGTGAGCAGATACAGGGTGATCGTCGCCCGGTGGATATCCGCGGCGCGGTTCGCCCGGTGACGCCGGGCGAATGCCAGGAAGTCGGTCAGATCACGCGCGTAGGCGTCAACCGTGTGCCGCGCCAGCCCGCGTTCGACCAGCACGTAGGTGAGGAAGGACTCGCGGGCCCCGTCCAGGGCGTCAGCCTCAGGCCGCGCCATCGATCCCCAGGCCGTTCGCCGGTTTTCCCGCGATCAGCAGCAGACCGATCAGCGACTTGCTGTCACAAATGTGGCCGGACTCGATGAGCGACGGTACCCGCGCGAGCGGTATCTTCTCAACACGCAGGCCCTCCTCGCCGGCGTCGAGATTTCCCGCCTGCGGGGTCAGGCCACGCGCCAGAAAAATGGTGATGGCCTCGGTCAGGATACCCGGGGAAGGATAGTACGTGACGAGGGGCGTCATCGTGGCGGCCTTGAGGCCCGCTTCCTCACCGAGTTCGCGGTGGGCGCACGCGATTGGGGCCTCTCCGGCTTCGAGGGTGCCCGCGGGGATCTCCAGGAGCGCCGACTCGGCCGCTTTGCGGTACTGTCTGACCATGACGACGTGACCATCATCGGTCAGGGCGAGAATGGCTGCTGCGCCCGGATGCTCGACGACCTCACGGGTCGCGATGCGTCCGCTCGGGAGGCGCACATCATCGACGCGCACGGCCACCACTCGGCCCCTGAACACCTGCCGTGACGCAACCGTGGGCTCGCCGCTCACCGGACGGTCGGTGCCTGTTCCGCATACACTGGGGTGCCCGCGCGCCGCGCGTAGTCGCGGAACGCGGCCGCAAGTCGCCCGGTGATCTCTCCTGGCCGGCCGGTACCGATCCGGCGGCCATCCACGTCGACCACGGCAGCTATCTCGGCTCCGGTGCCGGTCAGGAAACATTCCTCCGACGCATAGACATCGTAGAGCGTCAAGACACGTTCTCCGCAGGGGATTCCCCCCTCGCGCGCCAGGTCTAGCACGGTGTCGCGCGTGACGCCCTGCAGCAGTCCGAGATGCGGCGCCGGTGTCCAGACCTCGCCCTTGATCACAATGAAGACGTTGTCCGCGCTGCACTCGCAGACATGGCCGCTATCGGTCAGCATCAGCGCCTCATCCACGCCGGCCCGGTTGGCCTCGATACGCGCCAGGATATTGTTGAGATAGTTGAGCGACTTGACGCGGCCATTCAGGGCGTCGGGCGCCGGACGGCGCACCGTAGCGGTGATCATCCGCAGGCCACGCTCGTATGCCTCCTTAGGGTACAACTGGATCGCGTCCACGATAATCACCACAGTGGGTTTCGGACACTTCCGGGGATCAATACCCAAGTCGCCGGGACCCCGGCTGATCACCGGGCGGATATACGCATCGCGCAAGCCACTGGCGCGCACGGTGTCAATGATGGCCCGGCGCACGTCGGCACGATCGAGAGGAATCTCCAGCATGATGTGCGCGGCCGAGGCAAAGAGGCGGTCGAGGTGTTCTTCGAGCTTGAAGACGCGGCCCTCGTACACCCGGATACCCTCGAATACCCCGTCACCGTAGAGAAAGCCATGGTCGTATGGCGAGATCGTCGCCTCCTCGCGCGATACGATCCGGCCATTGACATAGACTGCTCCGCTCATCTCCTCGGCCTCCCTATTTAACAACACGACATGGGCTTCACCGGCTCGCGATGCTCGCCGTCATGCTGTCACACGGTGTTCCACGGCGGTCCGGTCCAGTGCGGCCCTGATGAACGCCCGATACAGCGGATGCGGTCGGGTCGGCCTCGACCGATACTCGCCGTGAAACTGTGTGCCGACGAACCACGGATGCCCGACCAGTTCAATGATCTCGATCAGGTCCTGTTCGGGGTAGATACCCGTCACCCGCATCCCATGGGCCTCCAGGATCGGCCGGTATTCGTTGTTCAACTCATAGCGGTGACGGTGCCGCTCTCCAATTTCGCCCATCCCGTAGGCCTCGGCCGCCAGCGAGCCGGCGGTCAGCCGGCACGGGTATCGGCCCAATCGCATCGTACCGCCCTTGTCCACAATCTTGCGTTGCTCGGCCAACAGCGAGATCACCGGGTGGGACGTGTGAGGATTCACTTCGGTGGTGTTGGCGCCATCCAACCCGCAGACGTGCCGGGCGAACTCGACCACCGCCCATTGCATGCCGTAGCAGATGCCCAGGAACGGCACCACACGCTCGCGGGCGAAGCGGATGGCGCGCACCTTGCCCTCGACACCGCGCGCGCCGAACCCGGGACACACCAGAATGCCGTGATGACTGGACAGCTCAGCCTCGAGATCGGTCTGGCTCCAGCGCTCGATCTCTTCAGAATCCACCTTCGTGATCTCCACGCCGCAGCCGTG
Organism: bacterium; assembly: GCA_041487495.1. Taxonomy (GTDB): domain Bacteria; phylum Sysuimicrobiota; class Sysuimicrobiia; order Sysuimicrobiales; family Humicultoraceae; genus JBGPNN01. The sequence continues at coordinate 6,687 of JBGPNN010000096.1, read as the reverse complement.
TGCGATCCCGCCGTGCCGCAGGGCCTCGACGATGCTGACGTAGGAATCCTCCACCCCCATGTACTTGCCGACCAGGGCGATGCGCACGTGCCCCTGGGGGTGGCGGAGGCGATTGACAATCTCGCGCCAATCGGCGAGGTCAGGCTCCGGCAGATGATCCAGACCCAGCCGGCGCGAGATGATCCGCCCCAACCCCTCTTCCTCGAGTACCAACGGCACCTCGTAGATGCTCTGTGCGTCGAGCGCCTGGATGACCGCCTCGGGCTCTACATCGCAGAACAGCGCAATCTTTTCCTTCACCGACCGACCCAGGGGACGTTCAGTGCGGCAGACAATGACGTCGGGTTGGATGCCGATGCTCCGCAGCTCTTTGACGCTATGTTGAGTAGGTTTCGTTTTCAACTCGCCGGCCGCTCGCAGGAATGGGATCAGTGAAACGTGGACGTACATGACGTGCTCATCACCGGCCGCCCGCCGGAACTGTCGGATGGCTTCAAGAAACGGCAGGCCTTCGATATCGCCGACGGTTCCGCCGACTTCGACGATAACCGCATCGGCGCCGCTCGAACTGGCCAACGTGCGGATCTCGTCCTTGATCTCGTTGGTGACGTGCGGGATCACCTGGACCGTGCCGCCGAGGTACTCGCCGCGCCGTTCCCGCGCGATCACCGCATTATAGATCTTCCCCGTCGTGGTGTTGTTCGCCCGACCCAGGTTCTCGTCAATAAATCGTTCGTAGTGGCCGAGGTCCATATCGGTTTCGGCGCCATCCTCGGTCACGAAAACCTCGCCGTGCTGATGTGGGTTCATCGTACCGGCATCGACGTTGACGTACGGATCGAACTTTAGCATCGTCACGCGCAGGCCGCGGCTCTTTAAGAGACGGCCGATCGAAGCGGCCGTGATCCCTTTCCCCAGCGCCGATGCAACCCCGCCGGTGACGAAAATATACTTGGTCAAGGTTTCCCTCCTCGAGCGCTCTTCGTGCCGACCCTGGCCGGGGCCTGCCGGCCGGCTTGATCCAGCAATTCCACCGCATGCTCCCGTGCAATCGACGACGGCTCCCGGCCGCCGAGCATCCGGGCGATCTCCTCCACACGCTCCTTCTGCTCTAGGAGGTGCACCCGCACGCGCGTGCGGCCGCCGCTGGTCTCTTTGTCGACCCAAAAGTGCCGATTGGCCAAGCTGGCGATCTGCGGCAGGTGCGTCACGCAGAGGACCTGCCGGCCCTTCGCCACCGCTGCCAGCAGACGTCCTACCGCACCGGCTGTCCGGCTACCGACGCCCGCATCGACCTCATCACACACCATCACCGGGACCGCTTCCGCCTCGGCCAGCGCGTGTCGCAGCGCGAGCATCACGCGCGACAGCTCGCCACCCGAGGCGATCTTGGCGAGAGGCCGCAGGGCCTCGCCGGCGTTCGGCGCGAACAGACACTCGACACGGTCCACTCCCGTGGGTCCCACGCTGACGCGCTCATCGTCGACCAACAACCCGTTGGGATCGGGCTCGGTCGCAAATGCTATGGTCAGACGCGTGCGGTGCATCTCAAGTGCGCCAAGCGTCCGCTGCACTTCACTCTCGAGCCTGGCCGCGGCGTCTCTACGCAATCGCGACAGCTTCGCGCACCGATCCCGGAGATCGCGCTCGATCGACGCGAGCTCTGCGGTCACGTCGGCCACGCGCTCGCCGCTGGACTCCAGGCCCGCGAGCGAAGCGGCCGCCTCGGCACGAAACGCCCCAATAGCCTCCAGACCATCGCCGTACTTGCGCTTCAGCGCTCGGATCAACTCGAGGCGCTCTTCGACCGCTTCGAGTTCATCCGGGCGCGCCTCAAGCGAGGCCGCATAGCGCGCCAGCGCATGCGCCGTGTCAGCGAGGTCGGTGGCCAGCCCATCGAGCCGATCGGCCAATGGGGCCAGAGTCTCGTCGAGCGTGGCGGCCTCACGAAGCGTGCTCCGGGCCCGGCCCAGGTGATCCACCGCGGCCTGGCCGTCGGCCTCATACAACATCCCGTACGCGGCCTGCGCCACGCTCAACAGGCGTTCCGCGTTCGCCAGCCGCGCGCGCCGCACCGTCAGGTCCTGATCCTCTCCAGGCTGCAGACGCGCCGCATCAATCTCCGTGACTTGATGGGTCAAGATGTCGATTTCCCGGACGCGCTCACGCGCCCCCGCGACCAGCGCCTGGTGCTCCGCACGCAGGCCGCTGCGCCGGGCGACCAGCCCGGCGACCTGCGCACGCAGCGCCAAGACCTCCGGGCCGGCGAACGCATCGAGCAGGTCAAGGTGGGCCGACGGTCGCAGTAACCGCTGGCCCTCGTGCTGCCCGGCGACTTCCACCAGTAGATCGCCCAGGTCGCGCAGCATGCCGACCGTCGCGGGGCGACCGTTGATCCAGGCGCGCGAGCGGCCCGTGGCGGCGATGTCCCGCGCCACGACGAGATCGGCGTCGTCGAGGCCCTGCTCGCGAAGCCACTGCACGGCGGCACCGTCCGAGGTCAGGTCGAACCGCGCTTCGACGACCGCGCGGTCGGCCTTCGCGCGGATCACATCGGTCGTCAGGCGGGCGCCGAGCACCGCCGTCAGCGCGTCCACGATCATGGATTTGCCGGCACCCGTCTCCCCGGTGAGCACATTCAACCCTGGGCCGCACTCCACCGCCGCCGATTCGATCACGGCAAAGTCGCGGATTCGCAATTCGACCAGCATTACCGTCCCCCCCACGCCAGCTTCGTGCGGAGGATGCTATAGAACGACGGCGGCTTGAGACGCACCAGGCGGGTGCGCGGCGCCGCCTGCCTGACCACCACGCGCTCACCCTGCGCCAAGGGAAAGCTCTCCTGCCCATCCACGGAGAGTCGCACATCCTCCCCGCCCTCCAGCAGTTGCACCGCGACGGCGGCCGCGCCGGAGACCACTACCGGTCGAGCGGTCAAAGTGTGCGGGCAGATCGGGGTGACGATGATGACGTCCACCTGCGGATGCACGATCGGCCCGCCGGCCGACAGCGAGTACGCCGTCGAGCCAGTGGGTGTCGCAACGATGACGCCGTCGGCCGGGTAGGTCGACAGGTGCTCGCCGTTCACCCAGGTCGCGATGTGCACCACACGCGCCACGCCTGTCTTGGCCACAACGATGTCATTCAGGGCCAATCGCCGAAGTCTGACCTCTTCTCGATCGGTGACCTCAGCCTCCAGCATGGTGCGCTCCTCGATCGTACCCCCGCCGGAGATCGCGGTCTCGACGGCACCCGGCAGCTCGGCCAACGCGACTTCGGCCAGGAATCCGAAACCACCCATGTTGACCCCAAGGATCGGCACCCGGCCTGAAGCGAGTCGCGCGGCCGACAGGATCGTGCCGTCCCCACCCAACACGACCAGCAGATCGGTGTCTTCGACCAAAGCCGCGTCTGCCGCGGCCAGGTCAGGGCGTCCTACGACCCGGGCGCCGCCGTCGTTCAGGCGCACACCCACCCCTCGCGCGTCGAGCTCACGGAGGGTGGTGCGCAGCAGCTCGTCGGCCTGTGGGTAACCGGCTACTCTAGACGGGTTGACCAGGATCCCAACCCGCTTCACGACGCCGCCTCCGGACCGAAGACGACCCGAGATACCGACCGGTCCAGGTCGTCGGTGGCCCCCTTCATCTCATCGGCTGCACCAGATGGGGTTTTGCGGAGCAGCACGAAAAACTCGCGATTGCCTTGAGGACCCAGGATCGGCGACGCAGTCACGCTCGTGGGGAACCACCCCATCTCCCTCGCCCCGGCGATCACCCGGCGCAGGACGGCGGCGTGCACCTCGGGATCGCGCACCACACCTTTGGGCGCGCTCCCGCGCCCGGCTTCAAATTGCGGTTTGACCAGCGCGATGATCAGCCCGTCCGGCTTCACCAGGCGGGCCACCGGTGACAACACCTTGAGCAGCGAGATGAATGACACGTCGATGGTCGCCAGGTCGGCCGGCTCGGGCAGATCGGCCGGTTGCAGGCGGCCCGCATGCCGGCCTTCGAGGACGACCACACGCGGATCCTGCCGGAGCCGCCAGTGCAGCAGTCCCCGGCCGACATCCACAGCGTAGACGCGGCAGGCGCCGCGCTGCAGCAGGCAATCGGTGAACCCGCCGGTTGAGGCGCCCACGTCAACGGCGATCAGACTGGTAGGATCGAGCCCGAAAGCATCGAGGGCCCCTGCCAGCTTGATTCCACCACGGCTCGCGTACGCGGGTCCGCGGCCACGACGCTCGACCGCAGAGCCGGATCCAACCATTGACCCGGGTTTGTCCCGGCGCTCGCCGTCAACAAAAATCTCTCCCAGCCGGATCGCGATCTCCGCCTGGTGGCGGGTCGGCGCCACGCCCCGCTCGACAACGAGCTGATCGAGGCGAACGCGGCGTCCACCGGTCTTCCCGCGCGCCCGCTTGATCAAAACCTCCGCAGCCACCTATGACTCCCGCACCAACAGCAAGTGCGCAAGATCAATGAGCATCGCGGCCGGCGGGCCCCACCCGTCCAGGGCCCCGATGGCGCGCGCCGTCTCGATCGCCGCCATCGACCGCGACTCTTCGATCCCGAACGCCGCCGGAAAGGTGAGCTTACTGCGCGCCGCATCGGCCCCAGCATCCTTACCCAACGTGCTGCTCTCACCCGACTCGTCCAACACGTCATCGACGATCTGAAATGCCACGCCCAGGTGCTCCCCGTACGTCGTGAGCGCCCGTAGTTGCGACGGCCGTGCGCCGGCGAGGGTCGCGCCCGCGCGGACGCACGCGCGAATCAGCGCCGCGGTTTTCCATCGATGGATCATGTACACCCCTTCGCCGGGCACCGCGGGCCAGGGGCCGAAGCGGGCCAGACCCGGTCGCCCCTCACCCAGCAGATCCAGGACCTGCCCGCCGACCATTCCCTGGGTCCCAATGGCCGCTGCCACATCCTCAATCACCTGAATCGTAGGCGCCAGGCCCGCGGTGCGGGCGGTCTTCGCCAGCAACTCGAAGGCCAGCGCGTGCAGCGCGTCGCCGGCCAGTACGGCCAGCGCTTCACCAAACGCGACATGGCACGTCGGGCGGCCGCGCCGGGTGGCCGAGTCGTCCATCGAGGGGAGATCGTCATGAATCAGCGAGTACGTATGGATCAGTTCGACGGCGCAGGCCGTTGAGAGCACGTCCTTGGGAGAGCCGCCGATGACCTCAGCCGACGCCAGCACCAGGATCGGCCGCAGGCGTTTGCCGCCGGCGAAGAGACTATACCGCATCGCTTGATGCAGGGGGCCGGGGAGTGCATCTTCCGGCGGCAGCGCGGCCTCCAGAGCCTCTTCGGCCATGCGGCCTCGGGCGGCCATGTACGATGCCAGTTCAAGGGATACGGCAGGAGGATCAGGCATCGGCATCACCGCGAATCACATATCTCGATTCGTCGTGCGGCGCCTCCCAGGTGAGTTCCACGCTCGTCACGACCGCGCCCGGCGGGCCGGTCCGCACGGCATCGATCAACTCCTGCACTGCCCGCACCGGGCCCTCAGCGGTCGCTTCGACCCGGCCGTCGGGCAGGTTCCGAACAAACCCGGCCACACCAACCTGGTGGGCACGGCGTTGCACGAAGAAGCGGAATCCCACCCCCTGTACGCGCCCGCTGATCCACACGTGCACCCGGACGCGCTGCAGGGCGGGTCTGGCCATCAGACGCCGGGGCCGGCCTGGCTGCCCGCCGCCGGACGCAACGCACGCACCGCCACGCCCAGCACGCCGTTGACGAACCGCCCCGAATCCTCGGTGCCATACCGCTTGGCGAGTTCCACGGCCTCATCGATCACGGTGGCCGGTGGCGTGTCCATGTACCGCAGTTCGTACAGCGCCATCCTGAGAATCGCGCGATCCACGTTGGCCAGCCGCTCGAAGGACCAGTCGTGAAGCAGCGGCGTGATCACCGCATCGAGCTCGCGCAGGTGAGCAGCGGTCCCCGTGCAAAGCCGTTCAACGAAATCCCATTCGACAACGGCATCCTGGTCACGCGCCGCTGCTAACGCGTCGCTGATCGGCACGCTACCCACGTCGTACTGGAAGAGCACCTGCAGGGCAACGTCACGCGCCCGCCGCCGCCGTGTTCTCATCACCACTCGACCCCACAAACAGAACGGCCACCCGACAGGGGCCGGTAGCCGCAATCTCGTCCGGTGACCCGGCGCGCGGTTCGCGACGCGGCAGTAGTCCGTGGGTGGTCCTGCACGTCAGTATCTTAGCAGCCGGTGGCGCCGAGGGGAACTGTCGAAACAGATCGTTCAGCCGACGCGCTCAAGGTAGTCCCCCGACCGCGTGTCGACCCGGATGACGTCCCCTACCTCGACAAAAAACGGCACCTGCACCACCGTGCCGGTCTCCAGGGTGGCCGGCTTCGAGCCGCCCGCCGCCGTGTCACCGCGGATGCCCGGCGCCGTCTCTGCGATCCGAAGGTCGACCGAGTTCGGCAGTTCCACGGCGATAGGCCGGTCTTCGAAGTGCACCACGGTCAGGACCATGTTGTCCTTCAGATACTGCGTGGCATCCCCCAACAGCGCCCCGTCGAGGTTGACCTGGTCGTACGACTTCTGATCCATGAAGATAAAGAGTTCACCTTCGCGATACAGGTACTGCATGCTGCGACGATCCAGAAACGCGTGGGGCACGCGCTCGCCCGCGTTAAAGGTCCGTTCGGT
>JBGPNN010000095.1:0-11464 GCA_041487495.1 bacterium | reverse complement strand
GGGCACGACCACCTGGGAGATCCACTGGTCGAAGAACCACTCGAGCTTCTGCCCCGAGACTTCCTCGGCAACGCCCCGGAAGTCATCCACGCTCGCGGAACGCCCCCGGAACCGCTGGAAGTAGGTCGCCAGGACGCGGCGGAAGACGTCGTCCCCGATCACGAAGCGCAGCATGTGGAGTACCAAGCTGCCCTTGGCGTAGATCACCCGCTGCGAGTTCCGCGAGCCGTAGTTGGCAATGGAGAAGACGCTGATCGGCCGGTCGGCGGTGGTCCCGACGATCGGCGCGTAGTAGTCACGCTCTTCCTGGAGTTCGCGCGCGTACGCCGCGGGGCCCAGGATGGCCTCCAGGGTCATGAGGGACAGGTATTCGGCGAATGCCTCCGAGAGCCACGGGTAGCCGATGCCTCGCGGGACCGTCTGGCTCGGGACGTAGGAATGCGCGGCTTCGTGCGCCATCAACTGAAAGAGATACGAATCCCGATTGTAGCCCCCCGTAAACGTGCCGGCAAACGCGCGGTCATCGATGAGGAGGAGGGCAGGATAGCCGATCCCGCCGCCCACGACCACCAGCGAGACAACCTTGAGTTCGCTATATGGAAACGGGTAAAGCAGCCGGCTGTAAAACTCGACGGCCTGCCCGGTGTACGTCGCCAGTTTGTCCAGGTTGCGGTCCTCGCCCTGCGGGACGTACATCTGCAACCGCACGCCGCCCACCGTCCGCTCGACGCGCCGGTGGCGCCGCGAACCGGCCAACGCGACCCAAGGGACATTGACCTCGGAGTCAAAGCGGACCGTTCCGCCCTCGGACGAGACCTGGCGCCCGGTCGAGACGACGACGAATCCGGGCGGCGCGCTAATGCTGACCATGACCCGTCCGAGGTTCGCCGAGTAATCCCTGAAGGGGGTCACGAGCAAAGGGTACAAGCTCCACGAGTGGACCAGCACGACTTCGTTGTAGATGTAGAATGGCTGCCCTTCATATTCCATTGTCAACGGGACTCGGGCACCCGGCGCGAGCGGCGGCGTAAAGGTCAGGTTCAGCAGATCGAACTGCTGTGAGACGGTGACCTGGGTACCTTCGGCCCGTACCGATTTGACGGTCAGTTGACCGTCGAGTTCCATCCGCGCCTGGCTCACGGGCTGCGGACCGGTCACCTCAAGGTCCACGCGCGTCCGGCCCCTCAAGGTCCCCTTGCTGAGGAACCGCAGTTCGTTCCCGACGAACTCGGTGCGAAGATCGACGGGGACGATGGTGACCGTCACGTCGAAGCTGCGGGCCACAAGATCTTCAAGGGTGCCTTGCGCCGTGCCGGGACGCGGGGGGGTACCGATCAGGAGCGCAGCGGCCAGGAGCAGTGACGCGGCGTGCAGTACACAAGGCTTCGTCATCGCGCTCTTTCCCGCCCGGCTCCAGGAGGGTTGGCCGGACGCCACCTCGACTCTGTGTTACCCTTCCGGCCGCCTGGTCTCCTTTCGTCGTACCTTGAGACCCCCTTCCCCCCGGTGCTAGACTGACACAGCGTTCATGAACCCGGTCATCATTCAACTTGGCCCGTTAGCCATTCGATGGTACGGCGTGATGCTGGCCACGACCATCGTGGTCACCATCTACGTCGCCGGCCGCTATGCGCCCCGCTTTGGCATCGCCACTGAGATCTTCGACCGTATCACGGTGCCGTTCACGGTCGTCGCGTTCGCCGGCGCGCGGCTCGGCTTCGTCATCTCGCACCCGACGTACTTCACCCATCCCTTGGATATCTTCCGCGTCGACCGCGGCGGGCTGGCGTCCCATGGCGCGATCTTCGCCGGGCTCCTGTACTTCGTCTGGGCGGCCCGCCGGTACGATATCTCGGTGTGGTCGCTGGCGGACGCGATCGGCTGGGCGGTGCCGATCGGCAACGTCTTTGTCCGGGTCGGCAACTTCATCAACGGCGAGCTCTACGGCAACCCGACGAGCCTGCCCTGGGGCGTCCGGTTTCCCGGCGCGGGGGATGCGCCCCGGCACCCGCTGCAGGTCTACGAGATGCTGTTGGCCGTGGTGGTCCTGCTGATCGCCCGCCGGGTGGCGGCCCGACGGCGCTTCGATGGCGAGGTCTTCTGGACCATGATGATCATGACATCCATCGGCCGGGTGTTCTTCGACGCCCTGCGCAGCGACATGCGGGCGTTTAGCGTCTTCACCATGGGGCAGATCCCGGCGCTCGTCTTGATCGCGTGGGGAACGACGGCGCTGCTGCGCGGCCGAGCGCGGACCAGATCAGCGCAGTAGCACGCCCACTCGCTGGGCGAGCGCGGTGATGGTCGCCGGGGCGAGGCTCATCTGCACCACGGCCGCCGCGGCGACGAGCAACGCGAGGTTAACCAGCGGGCTGCGATGCACGCGGAGCTCGGCGGCCGGCTCGCCGGTGAACATCACGTACGCGACGCGCAGATAGTAGTACACCGACACCACACTCGACAGCACGCCGACCAGCGCGAGGGCCAACCCGGTCGGACCGCCACCCTCGATTGCCGCCGCAAACACGCCCAGCTTGGCGAAGAACCCCGCGGTCGGCGGTAGTCCGGCCAGGGAGACCATGAACAGGCCCGTGGCCGCGGCCAGCCACGGGGCGCGCTCGTACATGCCGGCGTAATCGTCGATGCGGTCGGCCTCCTGGCCGCTCCGCTCGAGCGCGATGGCTACGGCGAACGCGCCGATCGTCATAGCGGCGTATACCGCCAGGTAGACCAGCACCGCCGATGTCGCCGCGGGCGTCCCCGTCGCCACGCCCACCAGCAGGTAGCCGGCATGCGCGATGCCGGAATAGGCCAGCAGCCGCTTGTAACTCGTCTGCGCTAAGGCGGCCAGGTTGCCAATGATCATGGTGGCGACGGCGAGCGCCGCGAGCACGAGCGTCCACTGGGCGGCCAGCGCCCCAAGCGACAGCGGGAAGACCCGCAGGAACGCCAGAAATGCGCCGACTTTCGCGATCACCGACATGAACGCGGCCGCGGGGAGCGGCGCGCCGTCGTAGACGTCGGGCGCCCACGTGTGGAATGGCACGAGCGCCGCCTTGAATCCCAGACCGATCGTCAACAGACCCACGCCGGCCGCGGCGCCGGTGCTGGCGGGGATCTGTCCCAACGCCTGACCCAGACCGCTCAGGCGCGTCGTCCCGGTCGCACCGTAGAGGAGGGCCACGCCGTACAAGAAGAAGGCGCTGGCAAACGCGCCGAGCAGGAAGTACTTCATGCCTGCTTCCTGCGAGCGTACACTGGCGCGGCTCGTCGCGGCCAGCACGTAAAGCGGGATCGACAGCGTCTCCAGCGACAGAAACAGCATCAACAGGTCGCGGCTGGCGGCCATCAGCATCGCGCCGGCACCGGCGGTCAAGACCAGCACGTAGTACTCGCCCCGCTCCAGATGCGTGCGACGGAGATACTCGGGCGCGATCAGGATGCCGAGCCCTATGACCGCCAGCGCCACGAGCTGACCGGTGCGCGTCAACCCATCTCGTATGTACATCCCGGCGAACCCGATCCCGTCGGCTCCGAGCGCGACGGTCCAGCCGGCCGCGAGCACGCCGACCACACCCAGACCCACCAGCCACCCACGTCGGTCCGGCGGCAGCCACAGGTCGATCATCATGATCAGCAGGGCGGTCCCGATCACGATGAGCTCGGGCGTGACCAGTGCCAGATCTGTCAGCGGAGGCGGAGTCACCGCCGTCGCGCCGCCGCGGCGGGACGTTCGATCCGGGATAGCGCCGCCTTCACTGCCGCCTCGGACTTGTCCAGCAGGGCTTTCGGATACACCCCGATGGCAAAGATCATCGCGATCAACGGCACGAAAACCAGCAGTTCGCGGGGGCTCAGTTCGACCAGCCGCTCCGGATGGGCGGCCGTCGCCGGCCCGTGCATGACCTGCTGGTACGCCCACAAGAGGTACACCACCGACAGGATGACGCCACCGAGGGCCAGTGCCGCCCACCACGACGACACGCGGTACGCGCCCAACCGGATCAAGAACTCGCCGACGAATCCATTGGTCCCGGGCAACGCGGCCGACGACAGCGCGACGATCGTGAACACGACGGCGAAGCGCGGCATGAGCGCGGCCACCCCACCGTAATCCGCGATGGCCCTCGAATGTGTGCGGTCGTAGAGCACACCGACGATCAGGAACAGCGCCCCCGTGCTCACGCCGTGGTTGATCATTTGAATGATCGCGCCCTGGAACCCCTCCACGTTGAGCGCGGCGATGCCCAACATCACGAAGCCCAGATGGCTCACGCTGCTGAACGCCACGAGGCGCTTGAGATCGGTCTGCGCCCAGGACACCGCCGCGCCGTAGAGAATCCCGACGATCGCCAGCCCGGCGATCAGCGGCGCCGACGCTGCCAGCGCCTGCGGGAAGAGCGACGGCCCAAACCGGACGAAGCCGTACGTCCCCAGCTTCAACAGGACCGCGGCCAGGATCACACTGCCGGCGGTCGGCGCCTCCGTGTGCGCGTCGGGCAGCCAGGTGTGCAGTGGCCAGATGGGCACCTTCACCGCGAAGGCCAGGGCGAACGCCGCGAACAACCACCCCTGCAGGTCCGGCGGCAGACCCATCCCGGCAAGCCGCTGCAGGTCGAACGTGCGCTCGCCGAGGCGGCCGATCCCGACGATGTGGAGCGCGATAATAGCGACCAGCATCAGGACGCTCGCAGCCATTGTATATAGGAAGAACTTGATGGCCGCGTAGCGCCGGTTGGTGCCGCCCCATACACCGATCAGGAAGGCCATGGGGATCAGGACCGCTTCCCAGAAGACGTAAAAAAGGATCAGGTCGAGGCTGAGAAAGGTCCCGAGGACCGCGGTCTCCAGGCCCAGGATGGCGATCGTGAACGCCTTGACCCGTTCGGTGATCGACCCCCACGACCCCAGCAGCGCGATCGGGAAGATCACGGCCGTCAGGCCGGTGAGCAAGAGCGAGATGCCGTCGATGCCGACGTGATAGCCGATGCCAAGCGCCGGCACCCAGGGAACGTCTTCGACGAATTGCATCGCGCCGGACGCCGGATCGAACATCTGAAAGATCCTGCCGCCCAGCAGCAGCGCCGCCAGACTGGCCAGGAGGCCGGTCCATCGGATCGCGCCCTCCCGACCGCGCGGGATACACGCGACCACGGCCGCGCCGGCCAGCGGCAAGAAGATGAACGTCGACAGGATGAACCTCGACAGCATCCGGCTACCTCAACATCCAGTACCCGACGACGAGGATGGTGCCGGCGAGCAGCGCGAGCGCGTATTGCCGCGCGTATCCGGTCTGCAGCCGCCGCGTCGCGTCGCCCAAGACGGCCAGGAGGCGACCGACCCCGTTCACGGTCCCGTCGATGAGGTCCAGATCAATCGGCCCGGCCAGCCAGCGGGCCAGCGTCCTGCACGGGAACACGATCACGCGATCGTAGAGATCGTTGATGTACCACCCACGTTCGAAGAACGTCCCGACCGCGCCGAGCGTCGGGTCGCGGCGGTCGCGATACACGGTCCAGCCGATGAGCACGCCCAATGCACCGACCGCGGTCGAGATCACCGCCAGCAGCGTCGCCGATGGGTATGCGCCGGTTGCCCCTTCGCCAGCGACGGTGAGCAAGGGCCCGAGAAACCGCATTAACGGTTCACCCGCAGCCTTCGCCCCGAGCGCGCCGCCGATCACAGACAAGACGGCGAGCACGCCCATCGGGACCAGCATCAGCGGGGCAGATTCGTGCGGGTGCGCGGCCGGGTCGGCCGGGCGTCCACCAAAGGTCAGCATGGCCGCCCGCGTCATGTACACGGCCGTGATAAACGCGGTGAACAGCCCCAGGGCGTACGGCAGGAAGTTGCCGGTTTGCATCCCCAGCGCGAAGGCGTGCTCGAGGATCAGATCTTTGCTGAAGAAGCCGGCCAGCGGGGGGATGCCGGCGATGGCGAGCACGCCGATGAAGAATCCTGCGGCGGTCCAGCGCAGCGGCCGCGCCAGCCCGCCAAGCCGGCGCATATCGATCACGTCGTGCATCGCGTGCATGACGCTCCCGGCGCCGAGGAACAGCAACGCCTTGAAGAACGCATGGGTCACGAGGTGGAAGATGCCGACCGACGGCGCCAGCGAGCCCATCGCCACGAACATGTAGCCGAGCTGGCTGATCGTCGAATAGGCGAGCACCCGCTTGAGGTCGGACTGTCGCAGGGCGACCGTCGCGGCATAGAACGCTGTGAGCGCGCCGATCATCGCCACCACGGCCAGCGCCGCGGGGGCTGCGATGAACAACCGGTTGAGACGGGCGATCAGGAAGACACCCGCGGTGACCATCGTGGCGGCGTGGATCAACGCCGAGACCGGCGTCGGTCCCTCCATCGCGTCGGGCAGCCACACGTGCAGCGGCAACTGCGCCGACTTCCCGGTCGCGCCGGCGAACAACAAGAGCGCGGCCAGCGTGCGCGCGCCTTCCGAGAGCTGCGCGGCGCCGTCGCGGACCTTCAGGATGTCGAGTGTCCCAAGCGAGGTGAACAACAGGAAGATGCCCAGCAGGAAGGCGGCGTCCCCGATGCGGTTCACAATGAACGCCCTCCGGCCGGCGGTCGCGGCGACCGGCCGCGTGAACCAGAAGCCGATCAGCAGGTACGAGCACAGACCGACAAGCTCCCAGCCAACAAACAGCACGAGCAGGTTGCCCGCGAGCACAAGCAGGAGCATCGCAAACATGAACAGGTTGAGGTAAGAGAAGTAGCGCGACGCGTTGGGATCCTCGGCCATGTAGCCAATCGAGTAGACATGGATCAGGAACCCGACGCCGCTGACGGTCAGCGCCATCACCAGCGACAGGGCGTCCACGAGCAGGCTGGCCGACACCTGAAGATCGCCGGCGCCCAGCCACGAAAAGAGTGGAAGGGTGACCGACAGCGCGGCATCGGGCGTGCGGGCATCGTTGAACGCCGCGAGGACCACAAGCGCTGTCGCGAAACTGGCGGCCACCGCCACCGCGGCCAGCCAGCCGGAGAACGCCCGCGGCAGGCGCCGGCCGATGAACCCATTCGCCAGCCACCCCAACAGGGGCCAGATGACGATCAGCGGTGCCAGGTGGATGGGCGTCTACCCCCGCAGCAGGTCCACGTCGTCGATGTCCACCGACTCCCGCGACCGGAAGATGTCGACGATCAGCGCCAGGCCAACCACCACTTCTGCGGCCGCGACGACCAGCACGAAGAACACGATCACCTGGCCCTCGATCATCCCGTGCTGGCGGGCAAAGGTGACAAAGGCCAGGTTTACCGAGTTGAGCATCAACTCGACGGCCATGAACACGATAAGCGCGTTGCGTCGCACGAGTACGCCGACGGTGCCGAGCGTAAAGAGCGCGGCGCTCAGCAGCAGGTAGGCGGATGAGGGGACCATGACCTACCGCGGCTCCTGGCCCGATTCGCGCCGTGTCAGGATGGTTGCCGCGATCATCCCGACCAGTAGGATGATCGAGGCCAGCTCGAACGGCAGCACGTAGGTCCCGAAGAGCGACTCACCGACCGATTGCGCCGTCCCGAAGTCGGGATCGACCGGCCGGAGCGGGCCGGCGGCAGCCAGGACGGCCGTGGCCAGGACGACCAGGTAGATGGCGCCCAGGGCGAATGCCGCCGCGCGCTGGCGGGGAAGCTTCTCGCGCGCGCCCTCGCCGCGCTGCGCGTGCAGCAGCATGATGACGAACAAGAACAGCACCACGATGGCGCCGGCGTAGACGATCACCTGCAGGACCGCGATGAACTGCGCCGCGAGTATCAGATAGGTGACCGCCAGCGAGGCCAGCACCACCAACAGCGACAACGCGCTGTGCACCGGTTGCCGGGATGCAATCACGCCCACACCGCCGGCCAGGGCCAGCGCCGCCGCGGGCAGGAAGATCACCCACTCCATGCCGGTCCTAGACCTCCCGCCCGGGGTCGCGGCCGGACGCCCCAGGGTACGGCTCGGTCAGCATCGGCTTCGTGTAAATCATCGACTCGCGCGTATAGCCGGCCAATTCGTACTCGTGACCCAACACGATGGCGCCGGTCGGGCACGCTTCCTCGCAGAACCCGCAGAAAATGCACCGAAGCATATTGATCTGGAAGTCCTCGGCGTATCGCTCGCCCTTGCTCACCTGGTGCTCCGGCGTGTTCTCAGCGGCCTTCACGTAAATGGCCTGCGACGGGCACACGATGACGCAGAGCTCGCACCCCACGCAGCGCTCCGTGGTGTCGGCGTACCGGGTGAGCCAGTGGCGGCCCTTGAAGCGGGCCTCGACCCGGGTCTTCTGCTCCGGGTACTGGGTAGTGACCGGCCGGCGCAGCGCGTACCCGCCCGTCACCAGGAACCCCCGCAGCATCGCCATAGCCTGCCTCAAGACCTTTGGCATCGCTTATCCTCCGCGCAGGGTGATGATCACGGCGGTGGCCACCACGTTGAGCAGGCCCAGCGGGACGAGCACCTTCCAGCCCAGAGCCATCAACTGATCGTGACGGACCCGCGGCAGCGTGGCGCGGACCCAGATGAAGAAGCTCGCGAAGAGCAGCGTCTTGACCGCCACCCACAGCGGTCCCGGCAGCAGCGGGCCGTGCCATCCCCCGAAGAACAACGTCGAGGCCAGCAGGCTCATGGTCACGACGCCGACGTATTCGCCGATGTAGAACATCGCGAACTTGAACCCACCGTATTCGGTTTGGAAACCCGCGATCAACTCTTGCTCAGCCTCGGGCAGATCGAACGGTGCCCGGTTGGTCTCCGCGAAGGCCCCAATCAAGAAGATGACGAACGCCAGCGGCTGCAGCAGCACGAACCACACCCGCTGCTGTGCCTCGACGATCTTGACCAGGCTGAGTGAGTTCGCGGTGAGCACCACCGAGACCACCGCCAGGCCGATGGCCAGTTCGTACGAGATCAACTGGGCGCTCGACCGCAGGCTGCCGAGCAGCGCGTACTTGTTGTTCACGGACCACCCACCCAGGATGATGCCGTAGACGCCGATCGACGACGCGCCCAGGATCAAGAGAATGCCGACGTTGGGGTCCGACAGATACAACCGGACCGTGTGACCGAAGATCCGCACGTCTGGGCCGATGGGGATCACCGCGTACACAAACAGCGCGGCGATCATTGAGAGTCCGGGCGCGACCCAGTAGACGACCACGTCGGCGCCTGCCGGGACGAAGTTCTCTTTGAAGATCAGCTTGATACCGTCGGCGAGGGGCTGGAGCAGCCCGAACGGCCCAACCCGGTTGGGCCCGTGGCGCAACTGGAAGCGCGCGATCAACCGGCGCTCGAGCAGGGTCATATAGGCGCAGGTGGTTAGCAAGAGAAAGAGCAAGATCGCGCTCCTCACCGCCGCGCCCAGGAGGTCCCCGGCCGGTCCCGCCATCACGGCGCGCCCCCAAGCCCGGCCGGCACCAGCGGCCGGATCGTGGCCTCGATGGCACTTGCGGGCCAGCGCACGAGCGCGTGCACGGGCACCCCATCGAACCCGCGCGGGAGCAGCACCTGGCCCGCCGGCGTCTCGTTGCCGATGCGTGCCTGCACAACGACCGCGCCGTGCCGCGTACGAATCTCGACGAGGGCCCGATCGACCACCGACAGACGCGCGGCGTCGTCGGGATGGATCCGGCAGTGGGGCGCGCCAGCAAGGTCGCGGATCCCACGGCTGCGGCCGGTCATGCTGCCCTGCGTGAAAAGTCGGTCGACCAACACGAGCCACAGCGACGCCCCGTCGCCGCGGGCCGGGGCCGGTGGGGGCGCGATCGTCCTGCCGTTCTCGGGGACGGGCGGTATCGCTGTGATGTCGCCAACCGACAGACCCGGGGCCGCGACCCGCATCTCTGCGAGCAGTTCGTCGGCGGTCCCGAAGCTGATCTGGTGACCCAGATGCCCGGCCAACATGCTGAAGATCTCGCGGTCGGCGTGCGCCTGACCGGGCCCGCTCACCGCGGCCCGCAGCGGCAGGGTGCGCCCTTCCAGGTTCGTCACCGTGCCGTCCTTCTCGGGCAGGACCAGGGCCGGCAGCACGACGTCCGCGTCCAGCACGGTTTGTGAGGGGAACGCCTCGTGCACCACCAGGAACCCGACCCCGCGACGCGCGGCGTCCCAGGCAGATCGGTCGGTCACGGCCGTCGCCGGGTCGCTGCCCGCCACGTACAGCACATCCAGGTCACCTGCGGCCGCACGCTGCAGGATCTCCGGCGCGGACCATCCGCCATCAACGGGGACCAGGCCGAACCGGCCCGCGCCGATATCGTTGCCATGCCCGCGCATGATGTGCAGGGTGCCCTTGGCGCGGACCGTGAGATCGCGCGCCGAATCGAGCATCGCCTGTCCGAACGCGGCATCGAGCGCCAGCCGTCCAAGGAAGATGTGCACCCGCTGCCCATGCGCGATGGTCTGTGCGACATCGGCGGGGAGATTCGAAAAGACCTCGCCCAGCCGGTTGTAGGCGGGCGTGAGTTCGTGTATCGCATGACGTCGGATCTCCAGATGCGCCGGGTGCACGATCACCAGCTTCGCGCCGCGGTCAATCGCCTGCTTGATACGCAGCCAGAGGACCGGATACTCCTCGGTCAGATCGCAGCCGGCTAGCACGAAGACATCGCCCTGCCCGATCTCCTCGATCGACGCGCGCAGCCCCCACGCGACGCCCAAGCTGGCGCTCCCAGGCGCCGCGTCGACTCGATGGTCGAGGTGCGGCGTGCCGGCCACCTGGCGGAAGAACCGTGCCGCGACAAACGCGTCTTCGTTGGATAGCCGCCGGCCGCCCAGGAACGCCACCCGACCGGCCCCACGCTCGCGCGCCGCGCGAAGCCTGCCGGCGACCAGGTCCAGCGCCTCCTGCCACGTCGTCTCTTCGAGCCGGCCGTTCCGCCGCACGAGCGGGGCCGTCACCCGGTCCTCGGCGCCCACGTAGTCGTGCCCAAAGAAGCCGCGATCACACAGCCAGATGTCGTTGACTTCGTGCAGCTCGCGCGCTCGCGTGCGGGTGATCTCCCCCCCACGCGTGTCGAGCCAGATCGCGCAGCCCAACCCGCAGTGCGTGCACGTCGACGGCACCGGCGTATTGTCCCATGGCCGCGCACGGAACCGGTAGGGGCGGCTGGTCAGTGCGCCGACGGGACAGATCGCGATCGTGTTTCCGATAAACTTGGATTCGACCGGCAACGTGAACGGGCTGTTCACCTCGCTGGTGAAGCCGCGCTCGAAGCCCTTGAGCGCATCATCGCCGGCGATGATCTCACCGAACCTCACGCACCGCCAGCAGAGAATACACCGCTCGCGGTCCAGGGCCAGCACCGGACCGAGCGAGACGGGTTTCGCGAAATCGCGTTTGGCCTCGACGAACCGGCTGCGCCCGGGCCCCCATCGGAGCGTTTGATCCTGGAGCGGGCACTCCCCACCCTTGTCACAAATGGGGCAGTCGAGTGGGTGGTTGATCAGCAGAAACTCGAG
>JBGPNN010000094.1:0-11494 GCA_041487495.1 bacterium | reverse complement strand
ATACGATGCGGTGCGCATCGGCTGGAGCGGCCGGCCCGATCCCGACGGGAACCTCTATGCCTTCAATATTACCGGCGGGGGTTCCAACTTCAGCGGCTACTCGAACCCACGCGTGGATGCCATGCTGGACGCGGCCCGCCTCCTCAGCGCTCCCGATCACCGGCGGCGGGCGTACGCAGAAATCCTAACCGTCTTGAACGAGGATCTGCCGTTCATCTTCCTGTGGTGGCCCAAGGAGTTCAAGTTGATGAGCCTCAAAGTGCAGGGGTTCGTCCACATCTCGGACGGCATGATGCGCTTCCGGCACGTCTCGCTGGCGCCGTAGGGCGCGGCACGGGGGGCGGGGAACGGTCGCCCCCCTCAACGAAACGCGGGGTGCCTCGATGGCTCGCCTGATCCGCGGACTGTTGGTGACGGCGCTAGTCACAACGCTTGCCGCAGGGTTGGCTTGGGCGCAGACCCCGCGCCGTGGTGGGGTGCTGCGGGTCGGACTGAATGCGGATCCGCCGAACATGGACCCGCACCAGTCGACGGCCGCAGTGGATCGCCAAGTCTTCCAAAACCTGTTCGACAAACTCGTCGACATCGATGAGCACTTCACCATCGTCCCGATGCTGGCGACCTCATGGACGATCAGCAACAGCGGGAAGACCTACACGTTCAAGCTGCGCCCCAACGTCGTCTTCCACGACGGCACGCCGTTCAACGCCGAGGCGGTGCGCTACAACTTTGAACGCATGCTCGACCGCTCATTCGCCTCGCCGAGGCGGTTCGAGATCATCCTGGTTGAGAAGGTGGCGGTGCTCGACCCGTTGACGGTCCAGGTCGACCTGGAGAGTTCCTTCAGCCCCTTCCTGGCTGTTCTCAGCGATCGTGCGGGCATGATGGTCTCGCCGGCCGCCGCGCGCCGGCTGGGACGCGACTTCGCCCGCGAGCCCGTCGGCACGGGTCCCTACAAGTTCGTGGAGAAGCGGCCGCAGGAGCGCATCGTGCTGGAGCGCTTCGATCGGCATTGGGACCGGGCGGCAGGGTTCGCGGACCGCATCATATACAGGCCGTTCACCGATGGGCAGGCCCGCCTGGCCAACCTGCGAGCCTCGGAACTCGACATCATCGATATGGTCGAGCCTACCGACGTGCCCGAACTCAGGCGTGACAGCCGCGTGAAGATGATGAACAGCGAGGGGCTGGGCTGGCAGGGGATCTGGCTGATGGTGCAGGGACCGCCGTTCAACAACCGGGCGCTGCGGCAGGCGCTGAACGCGACGATCGACCGTCGCACGCTGGTGCGCGTGGTCTTCGGCGACACGGCCACTCCGGCCAATGGCCCCTTCCCCACTGGGATGTTGGCGTCCGATGCCGGACCGAACAACCGGATCCCGGAACGAAACCTGGAACTGGCGCGGGCGAAACTCCGGGAAGGTGGGCAACCCACCGGCTTCGCCTTCACACTGAAGATCACACCCGGGCGTGTCCAGCAACAGATCGGTCAGATCGTCCAGTCGATGGCCGGCGAGGCCGGCATCCGGGTCAATCTGGAGATCGTGGAGTTCGGCGCCCTGCTGTCGGTGCTCACGTCGTTGCGGTACGAGGCCGCGCTACTAGGATGGAGCGGCCGGACAGATCCCGACGGCAATATCTACAACAATTTCGTGACCGGCGCTGGGCAGAACCGGGCGGGCTATAGCAACGCGCGATTCGACGAGCTCCTGGGAGCAGCGCGCATCTTGACCACACCCGACCACCGCCGGCGGGCGTACTCGGATGCGCTCGCGATCATGAATGAGGACCTGCCGTATCTGTTCCTCTACTGGCCCAAAGAGTACAAGGTCATGAGTCCAAAGGTCCAGGGCTACCCGCACAATCCCGACGGCATGATGCGGTTCCGTCAGGTCTGGTTGAATCCATAGGCCGGTGGGCGCCCCGAGGTCGCGATGACCCGCTACATTGCCCGCCGATTGATGTTGACGATACCCGTCCTGCTACTCGTCAGCATCATCGTCTTCGCGTTGATCAACCTGATCCCGGGCGATCCGGCGCTGATCTTCGTGGGCAACGAAGCGGGGAAAGACGCGGTCGAAGCGCTGCGCAAGCAGATGGGCCTCGACAAGCCGCTCGTCGTCCGGTACCTGATCTGGCTCGGCCGCTTGCTCCACGGCGATCTGGGCAAGTCGGTGCGCGACGGCCGGTCGGTGCTGGGCACCCTGCTGCTGAAACTCCCGGTGACGATCGAACTGGCGCTCATCGCACTGGCGGTGGCCTGGGCCATCGCCGTCCCCGCCGGGGTGCTGGCAGCCTGGAAGCGCCGGTCGGCGGTGGACTACGCCGCGACGACCGTCGCGCTGGCAGGGATTTCGATCCCCAACTTCTGGCTTGGTATCATGCTGATCTATCTGTTCGCCGTCAATCTGCGCTGGCTCCCACCGTCAGGCTACATCGAACCCTGGATCGATCCGCTGCGCAGCATCACGCTGATGATCATGCCGGCGACGGTGCTGGGCACCGCCCTGGCGGCGCTGGTGATGCGGCTGCTCCGCTCGAGCATGCTCGAAGTGCTTGGCACGGAGTTCATCCGGACGGCGCAGGCCAAGGGCCTCTCGGACAGGGTGGTCATCGTCAAGCACGCGCTCAAGAACGCGATGATTCCGGTCGCGACCGTGATGGGCTTGCAGCTCGGCGGGCTGCTGGGCGGCGCGGTGATCACAGAGCAGATTTTCGCGGTCCCCGGCATCGGCCGGCTGGCGATCGAGTCGATCCTGACGCGAGATTACCCGATGGTGCAGGGCGTCGTGCTGTGCAGCGCGGTGGCGATCGTCTTCGTGAACTTTTCCGTCGACATACTCTATACGGTCCTGGATCCGCGCATTCGCCTCGTCGACGAGAAGGCCTGACGTGGCTACGCGCGAGGAGACCCTCCCGCTCGCGGCCCCAGCCCGGTCTGTCCCAACGGTCGGCTTACGCTACTTCCTGCACCGGTATGCCAGGAACCGGCTGGCGCTGGTCGGCCTGTGGGTCGTCCTGATCGTCTTCTCGTCGGCCACGTTTGCCTCAGTCGTTTCGCCGTACGATCCGACCAAGACCGACTTTAACAACCTGCTGCAGGCACCGACGCGTGCGCACCCGCTGGGGACTGACGACCTGGGCCGCGACATCTTGAGCCGGCTCATCTTCGGCGCGCGCACCTCGCTGCTGGCGGGCGTGATCTCGGTGGGCATCGCGCTTGCGATCGGCCTGCCGCTTGGCCTGACGGCTGGGTTTGTCCGCGGCCGGTTCGACAACTTCGTCATGCGTTTCACCGATGCGCTGCTGTCGTTCCCGTTCCTGGTGCTGGCCCTGGCCATCGCCGCGGTGCTGGGCGCGGGGTTGAGCAAAGCCATGATTGCCATCGGTATCGTTTTCACGCCGGGGTTCATCCGGCTGTCGCGGGCGCAGGTCCTGAGCGAGCGCGAGAAGGCCTACGTCGAAGCGGCGCGCGCGCTGGGCGCGCAGGACGCGCGCATCTTGTGGAAGCACATTCTCCCGAACAGCCTCTCGCCGGTGCTCGTGCAGGCGTCCCTGGCCACCGCGGCGGCGATCACCGCCGAGGCCACGCTGAGCTTCCTGGGTCTGGGGACGCAACCGCCGACACCATCGTGGGGATCGATGCTGAATATCGCGCAGGCCTATCTGAGCACGGCGCCGTGGATGGCCATGTGGCCCGGTATCGCGATCTTTCTGACGGTGCTGGCGTTAAACCTGGTGGGCGACGGGCTGCGTGAAGTGTTCGACCCCCGGCTTCGCTGACCCGGCCATTCCCTCGATCAGCCGGGCAAGTCCCTCGACGCTCGCGGAATCGAACAGCGGTCCCGCATTATGCTGCAGGTACACGAGCGCCGCCCCCTGGGCCTGCGCAGATCGGTAGGAGCGTCCCGACGTCATCGCGTCGAAGACGTCGGCCACCGCCAGGATGCGGGCGTCCAGCGGAACCTCATCTCCCTTGAGGCCGTCGGGATACCCGCTCCCATCGAGCCGCTCGTGGTGCCACCGGATGCCCTTGAGTGTAGGCCGCAGTGAGGGGATCTTCCCGATCATCTCTTCGGACCGCGCCGGGTGCCCCTTGACGACGGCAAACTCTGTTGGCGTCAGGCGGCCAGGCTTGTTGAGGATCCAGTCGGGGATCCCGATCTTGCCGGTATCGTGCAGCAGCCCGGCCTGGTGGAGGACTCGCAGGTGCTCGGGCGGCAGACCCAGCTGCTCGCCGATCCGCACGGCCAGACGCGCGACTTTCTCTGAGTGGCCTTTCGTGTAAGGATCCTTGGCTTCGACGGCGGAGACAAGCGCCGTCAGGACCTCGCTGTACGATTGCTCGATCGCCTCGACCGATCCGCTCAACAGGAGCGACGAGATCGTGCGCGTCAGGCTGGCATCTCGCCGGTAGTCGAGGAGCAACCCGTAGAGGATCGTGGAGAAACCCAACAGGACGAGCACGTGATATTCCCACCAGCTCACCCGCCACACCGAAGCGAAGAAGAAGGACAGCAGACTCTCTATGAGCAGGACCAGCCCGGCAACAACCGTCGCGTGCAAGGGCAGGCGGCTCAAGCGATAGTTCCGGGCGTAACGCAGCGCCGTCACCAGCAGCAGCACCGCCGTCACCACCACCATGCTGCCGGCGATCCACGGCGGGCGCATCTCGTCGGCCTCATCGTCGTCGTGCCGCTCGCTCGTCGCGGCGCCAGACATGGCGCCGCCATACATATCGGAACCGTCGCCCGGCTTCGCCGCCGGCGTATAGTGCACGGAGACCATAGAAGTCGGATGGTACTCAAGGAACTTGGGAAACGCTATCGAGACGATCAGGAATCCCAGCCAGGCCAGGGCCACACTTGCCACGATGGCCTTGCGCCACTTGAAGACCCACGGCTCTTCGCCCGGCCGCTGGCGCACCGTGCTGAAGCACAGACAGACGGCGCCGAGCAGCAGCCCCACAAGCGGCGCCCAGCCGATGCCGGTACTCGCCCCCTTCAGCACGAATCCGGGCGTCAGCAGGCCGTGAATGAAGAAGAACCCGGCGATCGAACAAAAGGCCAGACCCAGCGAAAAGGCGCGCGCGTCGCGCAGGCGCTCCGCCACTGCCAGCACCAGCAGCCCCGCCATCAGGGCCATGCCGGACGCCAGCGTCACGATGACAAAGTGCAGCGCGGGTGCCTGCATCTGCGGATCCAGGAGCGGATTCCACAGCAGCAGCGCCAGGACCCCAATCGGTGATGCCAGCAACGCGAGCCGGATCAGATCACCGAAGGTGAGACCTGGTTGGCGAACCGTGTAGGTTGGAAGGGTAGCCATCGGCTCGCTTCATGACTGCCCCTTTTTGGTGGCATTTAGTCAATGACGGGCGCGTTAGCGGTGTCCCGCGCCCGACGGCGCCAGCGCGCCCGACGGCGCGTCGTCGTCCTGGATCGTCGTGCGCCGGCTCAGATAGACGGCCGTCGCGATCAAGACCAGCGAGCCCAGCACGACGAGCAGCCGTACTTCGGTTCCAAACGGCCGGATGATGATGGGCGCGATCAGGATCGCCACCAGGTTCATGACCTTGATCAGCGGGTTGAGCGCGGGACCCGCCGTGTCCTTGAGCGGATCTCCCACCGTGTCCCCGATGACCGACGCTTTGTGGAATTCCGTCCCTTTACCGCCCAGGTACCCGTCCTCGATCTTCTTCTTGGCGTTGTCCCAGGCGCCGCCGGTGTTGGCCATGAAGACGGCCAGCAACTGCGCCGTCAGGATCGCGCCGGCCAGGTACCCGCCCAGCGCAGATACGCCAAGCCCGAAGCCTACCATCACCGGCGCGCCGATGCTGATGAACGCCGGGCCCAGCAACTCGTGCTGTGCGGCCCGCGTGACGATATCGACGCAGCGGGAGTAGTCGGGCCGGTTCTTCCCCTCCATGATGCCCGGGATCTCGCGGAACTGACGGCGCACCTCATTGACGACGTGGAACGCCGAACGGCCCACCGCGCGGATCAGGAACGACGACACCAGAAACGGCACGGCGCCGCCAATCAGCAGGCCGATGAAGACCTGGGGCAGGTTGACCTGGATGCCGACGCGGTCGAGCAGTTGCGTCCCGGCCGCGCCCCCGGAGCGGACCAGCTCTTCGAGCGGCACGAAGAGGTGCGCTTCATCGATATACGAGCGAAACAGCGCGATGGCCGCCACGACGGCCGTGGCGATGGCAAATCCCTTCGTGAGGGCCTTGGTCGTGTTGCCCACCTGATCCAGACGCGCCACGATGCGGCCGGCCAGTGTCTCCTCCCCGCGGGACTCTCCAGACATCTCGAAGATGCCGTTGGCGTTGTCCACGATGGGCCCATAGGTATCCATCGCCAGGATGTAGCCGGTCGTGGTCAGCAGACCCAGCCCCGCCAGCGCGATGCCGTAAGCCGCCAGCGCCACGTTGCCGGCGAAGATCGTCATCGAGGCGCCGATGGTCAGTGCGATGGCCACAATCGCCCACACCGACGACTCGAGCCCGGAGCCCAGACCGGCCAGCAGCAGGGTGGCCGGGCCGGTCTTGCTCGCCCGTGCAATCTCCGAAACGGGCCCGCCGTTCACATGCGTGAAGTACTCGGTCAGCCGGGCGATGATCAGTGCCAGGATGATGCCGGTCAGCGTCGCCAGGAAGAACCGATAGTCGGGGGCACCCGTCGCCGGGTCGAGCAGGTAGAAGCGGTTGATCAGGCCGAAGCCGATGACCGACACACCCGCCGAGACATAGAACCCCACGTTGATCGGCCGCATCGGGTCGCCGATTTCTTCGTCCTTCGGCCGCACGCTCCAGGTGCCGACGATCGAGGCGATCACACCGATGGCGCGCACCAGCAGCGGGTAGATGATGAGCTTCAGCGCGAAAGCGCTGGCGGCCACACCGTACAGCTTGAGGAAGCCGGGATCCAGCAAGGTCGCGGACCCGAGGATGATGGCGGCCACGAGCGTGACCTCGTACGATTCGAAGACGTCCGCGGCCATCCCGGCACAATCGCCGACGTTGTCGCCCACGTTGTCGGCGATGACCGCCGCGTTGCGGGGATCGTCCTCCGGGATGCCGACTTCGACCTTCCCGACCAGGTCGGCACCCACATCCGCGGCCTTGGTGTAGATACCGCCGCCGACGCGCATGAACGCGGCCACCAGGGACCCGCCGAACCCGAAACCGACCAGCACCCGGGTGGCGCTCTCGCGGAAGAGCATGAAGATGATCGTGGCGCCCAGCAGG
The DNA here is from genome assembly GCA_041487495.1 of bacterium. Taxonomy (GTDB): domain Bacteria; phylum Sysuimicrobiota; class Sysuimicrobiia; order Sysuimicrobiales; family Humicultoraceae; genus JBGPNN01. The sequence continues at coordinate 4,242 of JBGPNN010000094.1, read as the reverse complement.
CCCAGCCCAACGGTGAACATGCCGGAGATCGTGCCGGCCTCAAACGCGGTGGTCAGTGCCTCACGATAACTGCGGCGGGCGGCATTGGCCACTCGGACGTTCGCCCGCACCGCCGACGTCATCCCGACGAAGCCGGCGCCGTAGGAGGCGATGCACCCCATCAGGAACGCCACGGCGACGCCGATCGCCAGAATCGGATTCTCCGTGTACAGCGGCCGGTAGAGCAAGTAGAGGCCGATGGTGACAATCACCACAAAGGGGAACATCGCCCGGATCTGGCGGCCCAGGTAGGCCATCGCGCCTTCCTGGATCGCGGTGGAAACGTCGACCATGCTCTTCGGCCCGGGATCCTTGCGGAGCATCCGCTGCCGGAGCAGCCAGCCGTAGCCCAGCGCCACGATGGCGGAGATCATCACGAGCCACAGCAGCTGCGTCTCAAGAGACGCAAAAGCCGGCAGGGTAATCTGAGATTCGCTCATACCCGTTGTCCCTGTCCTTGATTCACGGTTCTACCCGGAATGTGTAGCGAGGCAGCAATGTGTAAAGGTAGCATCCCGTAGGGGGGGCGTCAACGCAGGATCATCGGATGACCCTCACCGCGCCGCAGGAGGCGCTTGACGGGCTCCAGCGGTGTGCTATCGTGGAGAAAAATCCGTAAAAACACGTTCCACTATGTAAACAGCGTCAGGACCGGCGGCTCACCCGCCATACGGCCCACACCGTAGTATCGCTCGCGGGCCTTACCCGGGCGCTGCATCAGGTTCGGCAGGATGGTCATGCCTGCGACGACGAAGAGTTCATCGAGGGCATCTGCTGTATCGCCGCACCTATCCGCGAGTACACGGGCCGGACCGTCGCAGCGATCAGCATCTCCGGACCAGCCTTCCGGTTCGACCCCGCGGGCTCTCAGGACTTGCGGTCCGCTTTGGCGCAGGCCACGGCCGAGATCGGCCGGGGCTTCGAGGGACGATCTTCTTCAGGGCACCGAGGCACGCACGATTGACTATCCGACAAGAGGGGGAGCGGAATATGACACGCAGATTGCTGAACGTCATCCTGGTGGCTGGGCTCGTTGCCGCGCTGCTCGTGCCGGCTATGCCGACGCGCGCGCAGTCGACAACCGTGACCATGTGGGCGTTCCCGTTGAGTGGCGATGACCCGGCGCTGTATCGGCCAATCATCGCCGCGTTCGAGCGCGCCAACCCAACCATCAAGATCAACATCGAGGTCTTTCCCTGGGGCGGGCGGATGGAGAAAATGATGGCCGCCGTCGCGGCCGATGCAACGCCCGACATCGCCTACCTCAACACCGACTTCTTCCCCAAGTTCGCGGAAATCGGGGCGCTGTGGAGCCTGGATGGTAAGGTCCCGCAGGACGTCGTGGACGACTATCTGCCGGGGCCGCTGAGCGCGCCGACCTACAAGGGGAAGCTCTACGGCAAGGCCAAACTCTATGGCCTCCCCATCCTCACCAGCATGTTCACCAACGTCTACAACGTGGATCTCATGGAGCGGAGCGGCCTGAACCCGAGCCGGCTGCCGACAAACTGGAGTGAGTTCGAAGAGTTCATGAAGGCCACGACCAAGACGGGTCAGCAATGGGGCGCGCAGTTCAACGTGAAGCGGGCATCGCCCGTGACGACCTTTGTCCCGTTCCTATGGCAGGCCGGCGGCGAAGTGTACGCGCCCAGTGGTCGAACCTGCGCGTTCAATTCCCCCGAGGGCATCCGCGCGCTTGATTTCATGGTCGGTATCTTCAAGAAGGGCTACGCGCAGCAGGCCAACATCGCCGGTGGCGGCGAGCCGTTCACGAATGGGCGGATGGGCGTGTTGGTTCAGGCCGAGCCGAACGACATCCCGACGGTGAAGAAGCAAGCCCCGAATATCCGGCTCGCGATCGGGCCCACGCTGCGGGACAAGCGGCAGATCAACTTTGGCACGGTCGGGAGCTACGCGATCTTTGATAAGTCCCGGAACAAGGAAGCGGCGTTGAAGTGGATCCTGCACATCACGACTCCCCAGAACATGGTGCAGATCCTCAAGGTCACAGGCTTCATCTCTCCGCGCAAGTCGCTGCAGCCCGGAGAGTACGCGACCACACCCGAGTTCAGGCGGATTGTCGAAGAAGCCAAGTACGCGAGACCGGAACCCGTCCACTTCTATTCGCGTGAGGTTTTGAACCTGATGACGCCCGAACTCGAAGCCGCGTTCCTGGGTCTCAAAACGTCCAAGCAGGCGCTGGACGCCGCGGTGAACGCCTGCAACGATCTGCTCAAGACCCAGTAGCCCACCTCGGGACACCGGGGCATTCTGCCAGCGAACGTGGGGGATCGATGGGTGCGGCTGCGGGTCTGATCCGCGATGTGGCGCGCAGCCGCACCGCCTACGTCTTTATCCTGCCTCAAGTGTTGGGGTTCCTCGTCTTTGGCATCTACCCCCTGATCGGCACCGTCCGGCTTTCGCTCACGAACTGGGGGGGCCTGGGACAGGCGGCGTTCGTCGGTGTGAGCAACTACGCCACACTGTGGCACGACGCCATTTTCTGGCGATCGTTTTCCAACACGGTCTTGTACGCTCTCTATTATGTGCTGCCGTGTCTGGTCGTCTCGTTTGGCGTAGCCCTGCTGCTCAATCTGCGGATCGCGGGCATGCCGTTCTTTCGCGGGGCCTACTATATCCCCACGGTGACGTCGCTGGTCGTCGCGGCATTCATCTGGAACTGGATGTTCGACTTCAACGTCGGCTTGTTCAACCAGTATCTGGCGAAGATCGGCATCTCCCCGGTGTCCTGGCTGCTCAGCCCAAAGATGGCGCTGCCATCGCTCGCGTTCATGTCCGTGTGGAAGAACGCGGGCTATACGGTCCTCATCTACCTGGCGGCGCTCCAAAACATCCCCGCCGAGTATGTCGAGTCCGCGCGGCTCGACGGCGCCTCCGGATGGCAGACGATCCGCCACATCACCATCCCGCTGCTGCACCATACCACGCTGCTGATCGTCGTGATGCTGACGATTTGGGCATTCCAGATGTTTGTCCAGCCGTACATGATGACCCAGGGCGGGCCGGCTTATGCGACGACGAGTCTCGTGTATTACCTCTACCAGCAGGGGTTCTCGACGTTCCGGATGGGTTATGCGTCGGCCATCGCCGTCGTCCTAACCACGACGGTGCTGCTGGTGTCCATCGTGCAGAACCGGCTCTTGAATCGGTTGACGCCCGATGTCTGAAGCCACGATGATACTCACCCGGCGCACGTCCACCCGCGTGGGCGCGTATCTGGTGCTGTCGGCGATCGCCGTCGCGGTCCTCTTGCCATTTGTGGCCATGATCGTTCACTCACTCAGACCCGAGACCGTGCCGCCATACCCGTTCCGGTGGATCCCCAAGCAGGTCACACTGGCCAGCTATCTGCACCTGTTCAAGAACACGTTGATCCTGCGCTGGACGCTCAACAGCTTCCTGATCGCGGGGGGCGTCGCGGTCCTCCAGGTCCTGAGCGGCTCGCTCGCCGCGTATGCCTTTGGCCGCAAGCGTTTTCCGGGCAAGAACGTGATCTTCTGGGTGCTGATGCTCCAGGTCATTCTCCCCTACCAGGTGACGCTCATCCCGTTGTTCGTCCTCCTCACGCGGTGGCACCTGACAAATTCATACTTCGCGTTCTGGCTCCCGTTCGGCACCAACGTCTTCGGCACGTTCCTCCTGACACAGGCGATGAAGACGATCCCGTCGGAGTTTGACGAGGCGGCGCGGATCGATGGGTGCTCGGATTTCGGCATCTACTGGCGGGTGCTGATGCCGATGCTCCGTCCATCGCTGATCGTCCTCGGGGTCTTCGCCTTCATCTTCCAATGGAACGATTTCCTCTACCCCCTGATCGTCACGCACAGCGATACTATGCGGACACTGCAAGTCGGCCTGGCCGCGCTCCGGCCCCAGGGTGGGGTCCTCATCGGCCCGGAGTTGGCGATCCTGATGGCCGGCGCCACGTACGCCTTTGTTCCGACCATGATCCTTTATATGGCCCTGCAGCAATACATCGTCACCGGTCTGGTCGCCGGCGGCCTCAAAGGCTAGAGGGGGGAAGTAGATGGTTCCTGGGGTGATTTGCGCGGTCGTGACGCCCTTTGACGGTGACGGCATCGACGCGGGTCCGCTGCGTCGTCACCTCGAGACGCTCCTGGCCAGTGGGATCCACGGCCTGATTGTTGCGGGGTCGTCGGGCGAAGGCCACGCCCTGACCGT
>JBGPNN010000093.1:0-11511 GCA_041487495.1 bacterium | reverse complement strand
GGCCCACTACGGCGCGGCGAAGCTCGTTGAGGTTGCCGACGCGGTCGGGATCGCGCATGAAACGGAGGAGTTCTTCCACGAACACCACTGGGTCATTCGGAGGGATAACCCTGTGGTGCTCCTCTCGCACGATGGGCCATCCCAGAAGCGCAGCGAGGCGGCGATCGCCCATCTGCGCGAACTGGGGATCCCGGTGTGGCTGGTGGGGTCCGGGCCGGCGCCCGCGGGCGTCCGCCACGTGCCCGTGAACCCGGTGGAGGCGTGGTGCGCGGCTCTGCCGGGCGCTGTACCGGTGCAGTGGCTCGCCTACTGGCTGGCGCGCGCGAAGGGGGTGGACCCGGACCGGCGGACCCACCTACGCGACAGCCCGCGCTACTCCGTATCACGCAAGTACCGGTAAGAAGATCGCCCCCCGGCTGCGGTCGGGAATCCGAGGAGGTGTAGTGATGAGACGATTGTTGCTCCTCTGCGTGGCTGTGGCTCTGATCACGCAGGTCGCGACTCCCACAGGCCTGCGGGCCGCGCCTGTGCCCGAGATCGTGATGTCGAGCTACGGCGGACAACTCGACGAGCCGTTCCGGTGGTTTCTCGCGGATCCGTTCGAGCGGCGCACGGGCGCGCGCGTGACCCTGGTGCCGTCCCTGTCGCTGGAGGTGCTGGCGAAGATCAAGGCCTCGCAGGCGAACCCGCCATTTGACGTTATCGTGCTCGATGAAGGCCCGCACCTGCAGGCCGTGGCCGACGGTCTGGTGCAGCGCGTGGACGAGAAGACTGTCCCCAACCTGGCCCAGGTGTACCCGGCCTACCGAAAGGTGACAAAGGGTTTCGGTGTGCCGCAGGCTTACTCAGTCGTCGGGCTCGCCTACAACACGAAGAAAGTCAAAACGCCGCCCACGTCGTGGAAGGATCTCTTCAAACCCGAATACAAGGGGCAGGTCGGCGTGGTCAACCTTAATAGCTCACTGGGCGTGGCTTTCCTGGTTATGCTCGCCAAGATGAATGGCGGCAGTGAGGAAAACATCGAACCCGGCTTCCAGGCCTTCAAGAACCTGATGGGCAGTGTCTCTGCTGTGGCCCCGCGCCCCGGCGCCCTCGCAGCGCTGTTCGAGCGTGATGAGGTGGCCATCGCCCCGCTGTGGAACAACACCATCTTGACGCTCCGCGAGAGAGGGCTGCCCGTCGACTGGGTCGTGCCGAAGGAAGGCGCCATCGTCATCATGTCGGTCATGAACATGGTCGCGAACACGAAATACGCACCGCTCGCCGCGGAGTTCATCAGCGACGCGATCGGCCGCGATTACCAGTTGAAGGCGGCCGTGCCACCGTACTTCTTCGGCCCCACGAACAGCGGCGTAAACCTCCCCTCGGCGATGCGGCGCTATCTGCCGACCCGCCCCGAAGAGGTCGAGCAATTGCTCTCGCTGGACTGGACGGCGATCAACAAGAACCGGCAGGCCTGGACCGATCGTTTCAATCGGGAGTTCGGGCGCTGACGTGCTGGGCCGGTCTTCTTCGCTCGTGGTGCCGGCCGTGGTCTTCCTGATAGGACTGTTTGTCCTACCGATGATCCTGCTGGCGGCCATCGGCGTCTTTCCCGTGCGCGGGATGACCATCGTCTGGGGGCGGCCGGATCTGGCGCCGTACCTGCGCTATGTAACCGACCCGTTCTACCTGCGGGTGACCCTCCGGACGATCATGATGGCGGCGGTGGTCACCCTGGCCTGTCTGGTGCTGGGCTTTCCGTTCGCGTATCTCTTTTCGCGGGTGCGTCCCGTTTGGCAGACGCTGCTCCTGGTGCTGGTCATCTCACCGATCCTCACCGGCACGGTCGTACGCTCATACGGCTGGCTGGTGATTCTCGGCCGGCGGGGGTTGGTCAACGACCTTCTGCTGCGGCTGGGTGTGATCGACGCACCATTGCGTCTGCTGTTCAACATGCAGGGCGTCGTCATCGCCCTGACCCAGGTCATGCTGCCGTTCATGGTGCTTCCCATCGTCAGCGTGCTGGCGCGCCAGAATCCGTCGCTGTACGACGCCGCGCTCGGTCTGGGCGCGTCGCGGGCGCAGGCCGTCCGGCACGTCCTCCTGCCGCTGAGCCTGCCCGGCATCCTGGCCGGTTCGGCGCTGGTGTTTGTCCTGGCCTTCGCGTCGTTCACCACACCCGCGCTTGTGGGTGGGGGGAACTTCCTCATTCTCCCCACCCTGATCTACCAGCAAACACAGCAATCGCTGGACTGGGGCGCGCTCTCGGCGATCTCCTTCGTGTTGCTTGGTACCTCGCTACTGGTCGTGTGGGCCTACTCGGTGCTCGTGCGTTCCCTGAGCCTGGGGTGGGCTGACCGGTGAGGGCGGGGCGCCTGCGTGCGCTTGGCGATCACCTCACCACCGGCTCGCTCGCCGCGATCGCCGTCTTTACCGGCGTGCTCCTCTTCATGCCGACTGTGGTAGTAATCCTCGCGTCCTTTACGAGCACGTCGTACCTGAGCTTTCCGCCGGCGGGGTTCTCGCTGCGGTGGTTCGCCAGGTTGCTGGCCAGCGAGGAGATCCTCCGGGCGGCGCGTACGAGCGTGATCGTCGCCGCGCTGGCCACCGTCGGCGCCCTTGGGCTGGGCGTGCTGACCGCCTTTCCGCTTGTGCGGGGCCGCTTCCGAGGCCGTGACGCCATCCTGACATTCACGCTTGCGCCATTGATGCTGCCCTCGATCGTGCTGGGCATCGCGCTGCTCTTCTTCTTCGGCTTCCTGCACGTCCGGCTCTCGCTGGCGACACTGGTGGTCAGCCATGTCCTGATCACCTTCCCCTATGTGGTCCGGACCAGTACGGCGGCCCTGATGCAGGTGGACATTCTCCTTGAAGAGGCCGCATCGAATCTCGGAGCGAGCGCGGCGCAGACGCTTCGCCATGTCACCCTTCCGCTGCTGGCGCCGGGAGTGGCGGTGGGAGCGGGATTCGCCTTTATAGAGTCGTTCGACAACCTGGCGCTGTCGATCTTCGTCGCCGGGCAGCGCCAGGAAACACTCCCAATGCGTCTCTTCCAGCTCCTCGTCTCCGATATCGATCCTGTTGTGGCCGCCGCCTCTACGACGATGATCGCCGCCTCGTTCTTGCTGTTACTGCTGGTGTATCGGATCGCCGGTTTTGGCCACGTGATGCGCGTTGTCGGGGAGCGGAGGGCCCGTTTGTGAGGGCAGGATCTGGGCCGGCTCTTTTCATCCGCGGCGCATACATTCTGACCTTCGATGGATCGGACACCGTCTATCCTGACGGAGACATCCTGATCGAGGACGACCGCATCGCCTCGATCGGCCGATCGCTGCCGGTGCCACCCGGAGCGCGGGTCATCGACGGCCGAGGCCGTCTGGCGATACCGGGGCTCATCAACGCGCACATGCATTCAGACGAGATCCTGTTCCGCGGGCTGCTCGATAACATGCCGCTGGAAGTCTGGATGCTCTACTCGCTGCCGCCGCTGGACTATGGGCCGCTTTCCCCGCGGCTCATGTATCTCCGCACGCTGTTGGGCGCCATCGAGGCCCTCCAGTCCGGAACGACGACCGTTCAGGACGACGTCTCCGAGGCGCCCTCTGCGACCGTGGAGGGCAGCGAAGCCGTGTTGCGGGCCTACCTCGATGCTGGCATCCGGGCCAGCGTGGCCTGCAACATGACCGACAAGGCGTATCCCGACAAGATCCCCTACATCGCGGACCGATTGCCTGGCTGGGCCGTGATGCAGATGCGTGCGACGCCTCCGCAGGCGGCCGCCGACCTGCTGGCGCTCAACGAGGCCCTGCTGCGTCGGTGGCATGGCCGCGACGGACGGATTCGGGTGGCGCTCTCGGCGTCGGCACCCCAGCGTTGCACGAATGAGTTCATCGGTGCGCTCGATGACCTGTCGCGCCGCTGGCGGACGCCGCTTCTCACGCATGTGCTGGAAACGAAGGTCCAGGTGATCGCCGGCCGCGAATTCTATGGGAAGACGATTGTCGAGCACCTGGGCGACCTCGGTATCCTGTCCGATCGCCTGACGATCGCCCATGGGATCTGGCTGACCGAGGCCGACGTGGATCTCCTGGCGGCGGCGGGAACCGCTGTGGCCCACAATCCCATCAGCAACCTGAAGCTCGGCAGCGGGCTGCTTCGGCTGCGCGCCCTGCGCAGGGCAGGCGTCCCTGTGTGCCTGGGGACCGATGGGGCCAGCAGCAACGACACCCTGAACATGTTCGAGGTGATGAAGGCTGCCGCGCTGCTGCACAAGGTCGCATCGCCGGTCAACGCGCACTGGCCCTCGGCGCCCGATGTGCTGGACATGGCGTTGAGGGGCGGTGCTCGCAGCACCCTTTTGCAGGGCCAGGCCGGCGCGCTCGCTCCGGGTTATCAGGCCGACCTGGTACTCCTTCGTCTGGACGATCCGGCCTTCGTGCCCTTCCATCGGCCGCCGAACCATCTCGTCTACTGCGAGTCCGGCCGGAACGTGGACACCGTGTTCGTAGGCGGCCGCGTCGTCGTCGAGCAGGGACGGGTCACGACGGTCAACGTACCCGACGTCTACGCAGAAGTCGCGTCGCTGATGCCCGGATTCATGCAGATGGTGGACCGGGCCTACGCGGTGAGCCGCCGCCTGGAGCCAGCGGTCTGGCAAGTGTACGAGCACTGCCAGCGGGAGATGCAGGACGTGAATCGGTTCGCGACCGCGCCGGATCAGTGGGAATGGCCGCAGAGGAGGGACGACGTTGGACACCGGTAAGGCGATACGCCTGGCCAACTTCCTGCGGCCCGACGGGCGGACCTTCATCGGGGCCCTCGACATTTTCATACCCCGCGGCTTGCTGCCCGGTCTGCGGGATCCGGTCGCCACCGCGCGGCTGTTCATTGACGCCGGCGCCGATGCGCTGTTGCTGCACGAGGGGTTGGTCGACGTCTGCGCGCCGGCATTCGCCGGACGGGCGGGCCTGATTGTCAAACTGACGACGGCATCGTGGGAAGCCGAGGACACGACCCGTCGCGTGCAGGTGACCTCTGTGCGCCGCGCGGTGGAACTCGGCGCCTCGGCCGTGGCAGTCAACTGCTTCTTGGGCGTGCCGCACGACGGCGAGCTCCTGGCCCAACTCGGCCGCATCGCGGAGGAATGTCACGTGTGGGGGATGCCGCTGATACCCTTGATCAATCCCCACCCCCGTCACCAGTTCGACCCGGAGCGCGTCGCCTACGTGTGCCGGGTCGGTGCCGAGTTGGGCGGTGACATCGTGAAGAGCGACTACCCGGGGACGCCGGAGGCCTTTGCCGTCACGCTGGCCGCGTGTCCGAGACCCGTGATCATCGAAGAGAGCCCGCTCCCGCCGACGGCCGAGGGCACGCTACGCACCGTGGCGGGCGTTCTTCAAGCTGGTGGCGCTGGTGTGATGTTCGCCAATCGAATCTGGGACGCCCCGCGTCCCGATGCGCTGGCACAAGCGGTCGCCGGAATGGTGCACGATGGCTGGGCGTTCGACCAGGCCCTGCGGCACACCCTCACGTAACTGGTCACTGGGCCTACGCGTACGAAATCAACTGGCGATAGATCCCACGCCAGGTGATCGCAATGGTGTCGCTCAACCGCCCCGCGGCCTTCAAGCGCGGGCGGTGCGCGCGGGCGAACTCATCCACGGCGGTCAGCGGATCGATGGTCGACTCGTAGACGGCGAGATAGGTCAGCGGGCCGGCCCCGGCCGGATGGGCCACTGCTAAGGCCGCCTCTGTGGGGACGGCGGCCCCAACAATCGCCCCCTGCGGGGCCAGCGCGAAACGGTACGCGGTTTCGAAAAGGCCGGTGGCCAGCAGGTCGGGGATGTGCATCTCATCGTACCAGGCGTTGAATTCGCCCTCACGCTCAGGGTTGGTGCACCGACTCTCGATGACGAAGATGCCAGCCGCCGGAGTGTGCCCCGTCTTCGGCGTTGTAAACGCACGGCCAATTCGCTTCCACGATTCGGCTCTCACGATCTCCAGGGCTGGATGAAAGCCGCGGCTGTCTGTGAGACGCCGTCTCGTCTGCGCAACCTGCCGGGCCACGGCGTCAAGATCGTCCCAGGCGAGTTCGTGGATGGCCAGGTACCCGGGCCCGCCGTCCTTCGCGTCGGCGTTCCTGTATCGCACCACCCGTGAGACCATACCCGACGAAAGCACGTCCGGCAGGTGGACGCGGTCGTACCATTCGTTAAAGGATGTATCCTGTGCCGGGTCCGTGCAGTTTGTCCGGATCAGCCTGACAGCCTGGGGGAAGCGGCCTTCCATCAGCGTGGCCTTAGGCGGTTGCCGGCGCGTGCCGCAGATAGGCCTCACGCGCTGCCTCGACGCCCGCGCCGCGCGGGACCCGCACACCGCGAGACCGCAGCACGTGCTCGATCCCGTTCAACACCGCCAGGACCACACGCAGGTCGGCATTGTACCCCATCATCCCGATGCGCCAGATCTTGCCGCGGATCGGGCCGAACGAGGTGGCGATCTCGATCCCGAACTCGTCCAACAACTGCTGCCGTGCCGGCTCATCCTCGACGCCGTCGGGGATGTGCACCGCCGTGATCATCGGCAGTCGCCGCTGCGGGTCACCGAACAACCCGAGCCCCGTCGCGTGCAGGCCTGCCTTGAGCGCGTCGCCGGCGCGGCGATGCCGGGCGCACCGCGCCCCCAGCCCTTCCTCCAGGATGAGGCGCAGCGCTTCGCGCAGGCCATAGGTCATGCTGGTGGGCAATGTATGGTGGTTCAGCCGCTCCGGACTCCAGTAGCGCTGCAATTGCATCAGGTCAAAGTAATTGCTGATGATTGGGGTCTTGCGAGCGGCCATCGCCCGTTCGGCCCGATCGTTGTACGTGATCGGCGACATTCCCGAAGGCATCCCGACGCATTTCTGGCCCCCGGCAAAACACACGTCGATCTTCCAGGGGTCGGTCTCGACCGGCACGCCGCCCAGCGTGACGACGGCGTCAACGACCAGCAACGCATCGTGGTCGCGGCAGAGGGCCCCAATCTCTTCCAAGGGCTGCCAAATGCCGGTCGACGTCTCCCCGTGCACCATGCACACGAGCTTCGCGGGCTCACGATGCAGCGCGTCGGCGATCGCCTGCGGGTCGATGGTACGACCCCACTCGACGCGCGCCTGGCTAACCTGACCGCCGTAGCGGGTCGCGATGTCCACGAACAGATCGCCAAAACGGCCGCAGTTACCGACGAGCACCGGGTCGCCCGGCTCGATGAGAGACGCGAGCCCGGCCTCCATCGCCGCACGCCCAGTGCCGGAGATCGCAAATGCGCGAGGATTCGCGGTACGGAACGTGTCGCGGGTGAGGTTCATCACGTCGTTCATGATGGCGGTAAACGCTGGGTCGAACTGACCGAGCACCGGGGCCGACATCGCCCGCAACACTCGCGGGTCGGGGTTCGTGGGCCCGGTGCCGCACAACAGTCGGGTTGGAGGGTTGAGGTCCCCGATCACGGCGTAGACGTTAGGCTTGCGGGGTTCGAACTCCTTCGCCAGGCGTCAGTCCTTGATCGCATGCAAATACCTCTTCGCTGATCGTTCCAGCAACGCTTTTCCGTCGCCGTCAGCCATCGCTTCCCACCATGCCCCGTAAATGCGTTTGAAAGCAAAAGGCTCGACAGAGTTTACGATACGGTGTACAGCTGATGCCGGCAAGGGAACATAGTTCGGGAAACTTCGCATGAAGCTGACGTACCGGCGATCTTGCACGACCTGAATGATGTCGCCTGTTAAGAGTGACCCGTCCCCGCCATCACCATCTGCCCAGTGAAGCACCGCACCGCCCTCAAAATGACCTCCGCATCGAATCAGTGTGAGGCCGCCAAAAAGCTCATGGGTGTCGCCCTCCCAAAGGGCGATTTCAGGCGAACGTCGCATGATCCATTGCTGATCGTCTGCGTGAAGATAGATCGGCACGCCACCAAATCGCTGACTCCATTCGACCATACACGAGTAGTAGTGGGGATGAGAAATCGCTATGGCAGATATTCCACCGAGCGCCGTGATTTCTTGTATCGTTGCGTCATCGATGAGCGATATGCAATCCCAGAGGATGTTGCCCGCGGATGTCTGCACCAGCAAGGCTCTCTGGCCAATGCCGAACCTGGGTATGGAGCCGATGCCGACGATTTGATCTCCCTGAGGTTTCACCAGATTGTGGTGTGCTCGCTGCAGATCGGTGATCGTCGTCCACTCCTGACCGCTCCAATTCACAAACTGTCGCTCGTCTTCGCAAATCGCGCAGTTGCGAGGCGGTTCAGCGCTGTCGGGATATTGGGTGCCGCATGCAGTACAAATGTATCTGGTCATCTATCTAGCCGGCTCAAACAACTCTACCGGGTTGCCATCCGGATCGTCCGCGACGATTTGCTTGCCCCCGGGCCCGACGACGATTTCGTTGCGAAAATGAACGCCTGTCTGTTTCATCTCCGCAACGCGGGAGGGCAAATCCTTCATTTCGAGGACGAGCCGATTCCACCCACCGGGTTCCGGGCGTCGGCCGTCGGGCATGGGACGCGCGGCCGAACTCTGCGGCCCGCTGAGCCACAGGGTTAGGTCGTCCCGTGTGACGTAGGCAAAGGCCGGACTCATCCGTTGTTTGAGCTTGAAACCCAGCTGTTGCGTGTAGAATGCTATCGCGCGGTCAACATCGCTGACCAGATATCTGATTGATGCCATCTCGGTTGCCTCCAAGCGCGTGATGTTAGACGAGACTCTCACCGAAGCCGGTGCAACACCCATATGCCCGGCTCGACATACCATCCATCAGAACCGTTGAGCGTCACTGGAACAAGGGCATTCGGCAGAACGTAGCTTCCGTCCCCCGGGAACTCCATTCCGGTCCACTCGATCCATCGCTGGCGGGACCCCTTGACTTCCATAGATCGCATGCATGGATGTAAGACATTCCCGCCAGCCCGAACGTGAACGCGCAGCCATGGGTCGTACGGATACCCCTCGGCATTTCGCCACCGGCAGTAGTCTTGCATCGCAATCAAATGGTCAAAGCCCCGTTCGCGACCAATCTGCTTCATGGTCGCCAGCATTGTCGAACTTAGCCTCCTGCCGCGGTAGTGATCAGACACGACGATTGCTGTTGAAGGCGCGCGGAATGCTGTGTCCACGCGCTACCGGAGCGCCGGTGGTTTTCTCCACCAGACAGAACTGGTAATCCGGGAATGTCTCAGCCAGGCGCGGCCAGTACTGCGCAACGGCGGCGTCGTAATCGAGAAACCCAGGAATGCTCGCTGTCTGCACTCCGGCCCTCAGTTCACGGAAGCGTTCAGTTGCTCGCGCCGTGACCACCGTATACTCAGGTACTCCCAGAATCGCACCTCACCAACTGCCGCCCAACGGCTGTGCTTCAACCTTTCAGGAAATCAATAAGCAATCGATTCAACTCCTCGGGCTTGTCGAGCATCATCCAGTGGCTCGCTCCGGTGATCCGTTCGTAACGCCAACGGGCTTCCATGACCCCGGCAGACAACGCCATCTGCGGTTCGAGCAGGAAGAGATCTCCGTCGCTCCACACCCCCAGCACAGGAGTGCGGATGCGATCCGAGGACGGCAGCCTGGGAAGAGGGTCTTCGCCGGGCGCGAGGGGTGTCAAGGCCGCTCGATACCAGTTCAGTGCCGCTGTGAGCGCTCCGGGTCGATCCAAGTCTCGCAGATACCGATCCTGATCGCCTTGTCCGCGGCTCCATTCACGAAATAGTTTCCAGTTGTCCGCCTGCAAAGTCTTCTCGGCGAGGCCGACCTTGAGGAAGAAATCGAAGTACCATGATTTCTCCCGTTGCTCGATGGTATCCCAACCGGGACTCGTCGGCGCTCCGACCGATAAGACGATAACTCGGTCGAATTTCTCAGGGTACGAGCCCGCCAGTCGCCAGGTTAAGTTGGCTCCCCAGTCATGTCCAACCAAATGCGAGCGCTTCACGCCAAGTGCATCCAGGATGCCAAGAACGTCGGCGACGATAAATGGACGCCGATAGGGCCGGACGTCTGTTGGTCTGGGTGCGTCCCCAAAGCCGCGCAGGTCGGGGGCGATCACCCGAAAGCCTGCCGCCGCGAGCGCGGGCACTTGATGGCGCCAGACAAAACGTGAATCGGGAAAGCCGTGCAGAAGCAGGACGACGGGACCGGCTCCGACATCGATCAGGGGAAAGCGCTCGCCCTTGATCTCGATGTTTTTGGTCACGGCGTTGACGTCCATCACACTCATGTTCCTACTATACGACGCCCGATGAGGACGATCTCTCCCCGCTGTCCAAGACGCGCCTCCTCTTGGAAGACCGCCTCGACAAATGCGGCCGCGTCCGGAGTCTCCGCGAGCACGGGAACCAGGTGACGGTAAAGATACGGTACTGACTGAGTCTCCCGAACGCCGAAGTACTCTTCGATGGCTTGCCTCATCGCCGCCATCGAGTGGAGTTCATGAACGCGGCTGTGGCGCCACACGGCCTCCGGATCTGTTGACCCCAGGAGGTTCGAGACGAACTCCCCTGCTACCGCCTTTATGAGCGCCGCACCTGATTGCGAGCGGAGGACGTCTAGGAACCACTGAATCGTCGCCGCGTTCATCTCATCGAAGGCGAAATCTTCGACGAGGAGCGATCCCGCTGGCCGCACCAGCTGTCGTGCCTTGCGAACCGCCTCGCGGAGCGGGCTAATGTGGTGCAACGAACGGGTGAAGGCAATGGCATCAACCGGGGGGCTGTCGAACTCCGGCCACGACGCCACGACCGCACGGGCCCCGCGCTTTTGCGCCTGCGCGATGACCTCAGGGTTCGAATCCACCCCAATCATGCGGTACCCACGGCTCGACAGTTCCGAGGCGACATGCCCTTTGCCACAGCCGACCTCAAGGACCTCTGCCCCAAGATGCAGATGGGATGCGAGAAAGGCGACCGTTTCTCGAGTTGGGACGTCGATCGGTTTTTCCACGGTCATTTGGGACGCAAGAGTGTCTCGGCCTCGGCCAAAAAGGTGGTCACGTATGGCGCACGTCGTCAGGAAAACAGCACGAGCATCAGGGCGATGGCAGCAGGAACTGCTTGTACCCAAAGAATCTTGAGATTCGCTGTGAAGGCACCGTATATGCCAGCAAGGATAATGCATGCGAGAAAGAAGACTTTGATTGGGTTTCCGCTTGCGCCGAGGATCAAGCCCCACACGAGCCCGGCGGCGAGAAAGCCGTTGTACAGACCCTGATTGGCGGCAAGCGATTTTGATGCCGAGGCAAACTCAGGCGTCGTGCCGAAGGTTCGCAAACCGCGAGGCTTGTCCCAGAGGAACATCTCGAGGACAAGAAAGTAGAAGTGCAGAACGGCGACGAACGCAACGACAATATTCGCGACTGTCGTCATCTATGGCTCCTGTTTGTCAGGCATACCGCTCGCCAAACGCTGCGAGCGCTTGTTGGAAGACTTCTAACGGGGCGTGGACCACACCGGCCCCGATCTGTCCCACGCCCGCACGTTTGTGCGCGATGCCCGTGT
>JBGPNN010000092.1:0-11622 GCA_041487495.1 bacterium | reverse complement strand
GTTTCGATGAGATCCATGGTGAAGACGTCGCCGGCCAGGAGGAAGTCGTGATCCTTTTCCAACGCCTTGAGCGAGTCGTCCAACGAGCCCGGCACCTGCTTGATCTTCGCGGCCTTCGCAGGCGGCAACTCGTAGAGATCGACGTCCATCGGCTCGCCTGGATCGATCTTGTTCTTGATCCCGTCCAGACCGGCCAACGTCATCGCGGCCATCGCCAGATAGGGGTTCGCGAGCGGATCCGGCGGACGGTACTCGATCCGCACCGTCTTGGGGTTGTTCGAATAGACAGGAATGCGCACGGCGGCACTGCGGTTCCGCTTCGAGTAGACCAGGTTGACGGGCGCCTCGAACCCGGGCACCAGCCGCCGGTACGAGTTGGTCGTGGGCGCGCAGAACGCGAGCAGCGCGGGTGAGTGCTTCAGCAGACCGCCGATATACCACTTCGCCGTCTCGCTCAGGTTCGCGTACCCCTTCGCATCGAAGAAGATATTCTTGCCGTCCTTCCAGAGACTCTGGTGACAGTGCATCCCCGACCCGTTGTCACCGAAGAGCGGTTTGGGCATAAAGGTGACGGTCTTGTAGTGCGACCGGGCCACCATCTTCACAATGTACTTGTAGAGCTGCATGTGGTCGCCCATCCGCGTCAGGCTCTTGTAACGCAGGTCAATTTCACACTGCCCGGCCGTGGCGACCTCGTGGTGATGCACCTCGACGTCGATGCCGGCCTCCTGCAGCTTGAGGACCAGCTCGCTGCGGAAATCCTGCAGGCTGTCCGACGGCGGGACCGGGAAGTAGCCCTCCTTGTGCCGAGGCTTATAGCCCAGGTTCGGCTTCTCGTCGCGGCCGGTGTTCCACGCGGCTTCCGCGCTGTCGACCATGTAGAACGCCTGGTTGGCCGTCTGGTCGTAGCGCACGTCGTCGAAGACAAAGAACTCTGCCTCGGGCCCAAAGTAGATCGTGGTGGCGACACCGGACTTCTTGACGAACTCTTCGGCCTTCTGGGCGACGAACCGCGGATCGCGGGTGTACCGGCCCCGCGTAATCGGATCGTAGATGTCGCAGGTGATCAGCATGGTCGGGATCCGGCTCATGGGATCGACCGTCGCGGTCGACGCGTCGGCAATCAAAAGCATGTCGCTCTCATGAATCTGTTGGAAGCCGCGGATGCTGCTGCCATCGAAACCGATGCCTTCTGTGAAGAGGTCGGCGGACAGTTCCTTGACGGGGAGCGAGAAGTGCTGCGACATCCCAAACAGATCACTGAACCGGAGGTCCACGATCTGGACACCCCGTTCCTTCGCCATCTCAATCACACTTGCCGGACTGACCGTAGCCTCAGCGGCCGAGCGGTCGCCAACCATGGCCATGCGAGTTCCCCTCCTCGTCCCCGTGGCCCGGGGTTCGGCAAATGAAAAACGCCCCACACTGTGGGGCGCCGTGGCCCAAACTCTCGTATGCGGTCACCATAAGGATAGCAGAGGCCCGCGCGGCCGTCAACGGGTCATGCGAGCAAGTATCTCCTTCTCACGGCGTCATTCGTCTTCAGGTCCTCGACACTCCCGTGGTACCGGATGTGCCCGTCGTCGATGACGTAGCCGCGATCGGCGAGCCGCAGGGCGGCGTGCACATTCTGCTCCGCCAGGAGCACCGTGAGACCGGTGGCCTTCAACCGGAGAATATGCCCCTCGAGGACCCGCACCAGCAGCGGCGCCAGCCCCTCCATCGGCTCGTCCAGCAAGAGCAGCTCGGGGTTACCCATCAAGGCCCTGCCGATCGCGAGCATTTTCTGTTCACCGCCGCTCAAGGTGCCGCCGCGTTGCGCGGCCCTCTCCTTCAACACGGGGAAGAGTTCGTAGATCTTGCTCAACCCGTTGCCGGCTATTTCTAAGTTTTCTTGCACGGTCAGGTCGGCAAAGATCCGGCGGTCGTCCGGGACGTAGCCGATGCCTTTCCGCGCGAGGACGTACGGCGGCCGGCCGGTGATTTCCTCGCCCTTGAACCGGATGCGTCCCCGCTGTGCCGGGGCCACACCCATGATGCTCTTTAAGGTCGTCGTCTTACCCGCGCCGTTGCGTCCCAACAGGCACACCACTTCCCCCGGCTCGACGCGCAGCGAAACGTCGAAGAGGATGTGACTCAGGCCGTAGAAGGTGTGGAGACCCTCGACCTCAAGCACTGCCTTCTCCCAGATAGGCTTCCTGCACTTCCCGATTCTGCCGGACCGCCCCCGGTGATCCCTGCACGATCGTCCGCCCCTGGCGCATCACCATGATGCTCTGGGCCACCGAGAAGACGATGTCCATGTCGTGCTCACAAAAGAGGATCGTGAGGCCCCGCTCGCGCCCAAGCCGCCCGATCAACGCCATGGTCGCCGCGGTCTCCTCCGGCGACATTCCCGCGGTCGGCTCGTCTAGCACCAGGAGTTTCGGGCGACTACCGAGCGCGATCGCGATTTCCAGGATCCGCTGGTCGCCGTGGGAGAGCGTTCCGGCCAGACGCCGCGCTTTGTCGAGCAAACCCGTGCCTCGCAGAATCGCGTTCGTCTCGTCAACCGCGAGCGCAGGCGCGGGGCTGAACAGGTTCAGGCTCTTTCGATGATATGCGAGGACGGAGACCTGAACATTGGCGAACACGGTGAGCCGGGGAAAAATGTTGGCGATCTGAAACGTCCGGCCGATGCCCCGCCGGCAGACCTCGTGAGGGGCCAGCCGCCCGATCTCCTGGTCTTCGAACCGGATGCTCCCGCCATCCGGCCTCAGCAGGCCCGTGATCAGGTTGAACAACGTCGTCTTGCCCGCGCCATTGGGGCCGATGACGGCGACGACGGACCCCGTCTCCACCCTCAGGCTGGCGCCGTCCACGGCTTTGAACCCATCGAAGGCTTTGCGCACCCCGTCCACCTGCAGCATTTCAGGCCGGCCCCTCGTCGCCGACCGGCGCGGGCCGGAAACGCTGCAGCAAGAATCCCATAACCCCCTCCGGCATGAAAAAGATCAGCAGGATCAACATGATCCCGATGATCATCGTCCAGTTCTCGGTGTACCGGCCGGCAAACGTCCGCAGTGCCACGATAATCGCCGCGCCGACGATCGGCCCGGCAAACGTGAACCACCCGCCCAGCAGACACATGACGAAGACTTCGAGCGACAGCACCCAAAACAGCATGCTCGCAAACACCGAGCGTTCCAGCGCGACGTAGAGCACCCCGGCCACACCGGCAAAGAACGCGGCGATGACGACGGCGACCAGTTGATGCTTCCTGACATCGATGCCAACGGCCTGGCAGCGCTGCGCGTTGTCGCGGACCGCCTGGAGCGTGGCACCAAACGGCGACTTCACGATCAGGTAGAGCACCGCCACTGAGGCCGCGACGACCGCCAGAATGAAATAGTAGGCATGGCCGACGGCGCGCAGCACGGTGGGGATGGCGATATCGTGAATCCCGTTGTCGCCGCCGGTGACCGGATACCACCGCAGGACGATGGTCCACACCAGCGATCCCAGCGAGATCTGCAGCATGCCGAAGTACAGTCGCGTCAGGCGCACGCAGAACCAGCCGATGAGGAGCCCGGTCAGGGCGGCCGCCAGGGGGCCGAGCACGAACCCGATCCACGGCGACCATCCCCCTTTGGTGATCGCCAACGCCAACGCGTACGCGCCCACCCCGTAGAAAACCCCGTGGTGGAACTGATAGATCCCGCCGTACCCGAGCACCAGGTTGAGGCTCATGGCGAGCAGCGCGGTGACCAGGATCAGCGCGCCCACGTAGACGTAGAAGACCGGCACGACCAGCGGCAGGAGCATCAGCGCGGCGAGTACCGCGACCGCGGCCTTCACGCCATCTACCAGACCGACCGCAGCAGCCCGGTGGGCCGCAGCAGCAGCACGATCACCGTGGCGGCGTAGGGGAACACGATCGAGAACTGTGGCCAGACCAGCAGTCCCACCGACTGCGTGATGCCAAACAACAGGGCGCCGAGCAGCGCGCCCCAGATGTTCCCGAGCCCCCCAATCGTGACGATCAAGAACGCCTCAATGATAATGGTATGATCCATGCCCAGCGTGATGCTCGTCGTCGGCGCGACCAGGGCCCCACCCAGGCCTGCCAGATAGCAGCCGACGAGAAACGCCACGGCAAACACCCGGCTGACGTTGATCCCGAGGATACCGACCATTTCCCGGTCAACAGCGGCCGCCCTCGCGATCTTGCCGACGCGTGTCCTGTGCGTGAAGAGCCACATGCCCACGGCCACAAGCGGACCCACGGCGAGCAGAAAGGCGCTGTAGCGAGGCAGAGGCATCCCCCAAACTGAAAATGAGCCCTGGAGCGCGGCCGGCGGTACGATCGAGCGGTAGTCCGGCCCCCAGGTCAACTTGACCAGATCGTTGAGGATGAGCATGACCCCGAAGGTGAACAGGATCAGCATCAGGTGCTCGCGTTGGTAGAGGTGAGAGAGCAGCGCCCGCTCGATGATCAGGCCAATGCCCGCGACGACCGCCGGCGCGACCAGGAGGGCAAGCCACAGCCCCGCGGGGTGCCTGCCAAGAGCGGTGGCGATGCTGAAGGCCGTGAAGGCCCCGATCATGTATAGCGATCCGTGAAAGACGTTCGGCACGCGCAGCACGCCCAGCACAAAACTCAGCCCCGCCGAGACGACGAAGAGGATCATCGCCCGGCTGAGGCCGACCAGGACCTGGCTGCCTAGCGCGGTGAGGTCCAGCCGCTACTGACCCCTGGCCTTTTTGATGTCGTCACACGTGGGCATGATGTCCGCCCCCCGCAGCGTTGCGATGTCGGAGCCCACCAGGAAGTCGTATTGCGACGTCTTCTTCGTGACGCCCAGGAACATCGGCAGGACGACCTGGTGATCGCAGGCCCGCATCTCGATCTCGCCTACGGGCGAGCCGATCTTCAACCCTTCAAGCGCATCGATGAACTTCTCCCGGTCCAGCGACCGGGCCTTCTTGAAGGCCGCCGCGATGAAGTTGGCGGTGTTGTACCCGTGGAAGGCCGGGAAGCCCGGCGGGTTGCCGTACGCTGCCTGGAAGGCTTTGGCGAACGCCTGGTTGGCGGGTGTATCTGGATAGTAGAAGAGATAGTCGGAGGTGCCGGTAACGCCTTCAGGCGCGTTGGCGCCCAGCGGTCTCAGCACGGACAGATCGATCGCCGTATGGATGATCGACGGAATCCGCGCTTCGAAGCCGAGCGTCTTCATCGTCCTGAGGACGTTCGCCATGCCCGCGCCGCCGGTGCCGAAGAAGACGGCGTCGGGTTTGGCGTTCATGATGGCTGTGAGATATGGCACCAGGTCGGGCTCGCCGGTCCGCCACCACGTCTGACCGGCCAGGGTTGCCTCGGGTTTGATCCGCTTCATGAACTTCCAGAACGAGTTGGTGATAGCGTGACCGTACTCATAGTCCTCCGCGCCGAGCCAGAACTTCGCGTACGGCTTCCGCGTCAGCGCCTCGGCCGCGGCCTTGCCCGCCATCGCGGTGTTCTCGCCGGTGGAGAAGACATAGCGATGCCCCTTCGCGCCGGTGATCGCCTCGCTCTTTGCGATCCAGACGATGAACGGAATCTTTTGATCCTTCGCGTATGCGGACACGGCCAGGGCGGTGGCGCTGTTGATGACGCCGACTAAGAAGTCGACCTTCTCCTGCAGCACGAGATCCCGCGCCATGCTCAGCCCGATTTCTGGTGAGAATCGCTCGTCGCGCGTGACGAACTCGATCTTGGCGCCGAGCACGCCCTCCTTGTTGATCTCGGCCAGCGCCAGTTTGAACCCGTTGACGGCGTCATTGCCGAACACCGCCGGCGGGCCGCTGAAGGTGTCGATGATGCCGATCCTGATGACCCGCGGCTGGGCCAGCGAGGGTGGCGCGGCCGCCAGGAGCGCGACGGAGACCACCGCGACCAAGACTGAAAGGGCCAGCGTGTTGCTCCGCATAGGGACTCCCCCTTTTTTGAATTCCTTGCACATGAGGCGCATCCGCTGCCCTCTCGCGCCGCCCTCCGATTTCCGCGTGTTTTGTTATAACTGTTATAACGTTCCGCCCGAATTTCGTACGGATTCCGCCGAGGTCACCCGCGCGAGACAGGCGCGACGGGTACGGCGCACCGGTTCGGGCCTTCCTCGAGAACTTCAGATTCCGCCGGATCGCAGACTGTTTCGCCTTTGTTGATGCGAATGATCGCCGCGGTATTTGCGGGCCGCTCCGGCACGCGCGTCGTGACGTAGGCGACGAATTCGTCTCTCGACACCCCAAACAGGGTTATGCGCTGTTTCAGCGTCCCCAGGGGTGCTCCGATCGTCTCTTGGAAAGCGAAGGGGACATCCGGACCGTAGTGACCCGGCAATACGAAAAGATCGTCAGGCAGCGACAGCAGGCGCGTCCGATACGTCGTGTACAGGTCTTCGGCGAAGGCCGCGGCCGCGTCGCGCAGATCGGGCCGGCCCACGCCTTCGACGAACAACGTATCGCCGGTGAGCAGCGCTCGACCGTCGATCTGATAGAGGGTGCTGCCCGGCGTGTGCCCGGGCGCGTGCAGCGCGCACACCGTGCTGCGGCCGATGGTGATGGTGTCGCCGTCGCCAAGCGGCTCGAAGTCGGACCGCACATAACTGTCCTTTGGATTCAGGTGCAGGACGGCGCCGGTGGTCGACGCAAACCGGCGCGCGCCGGAGACGTGATCGGCGTGCTGATGCGTGTCGAAGACGTGCGCGGGACGGGCGCCATGGGCCTGGATCAACGGCAGCAACCGCTCGACGCGGCACGGCGGATCGAACACCGCCGCCTCGCCTTGCGAGATCAAGATGTATCCGATGCATCCCTTTCCCAGCCGCCGCACTTGCAGCAATCGGCCGCCCCCGGGCAGGGTGAGCGGCACTTGGACCGCGTCGTACACGGTGTTCCACGCGGCCATCCCGCCGTGCAGCGAGGTCACGCGATACCCGGCCTGACCCAGGGCCTTCGCCGCGGTCGACGAACGGTTGCCATGGGAGCAGATCGTAATGATTTCTCGATCGCGGGGAACGTCGGGGGGCGCCCCTCGGGCCAGCAGATCGTCGATGTGAATATTCACCGTGCCCTCGATGTGCCAGGGCCCGTACTCCACGGGCGTGCGGACGTCGAGCAGGTACAAGCGGTCACCACGTTCAAGCCTGGACTTCAGCGCATCGGCGTCGATCTCGTGTAAAGGCGCATCGCGCATGGATGCCTTCACCCCCCATCCCTTGCCGCGGTGGTTTTCATTCACCGGCAGCGTACCGTTGTCCTGGGGCCGCGACGGAAGGGTTGTGAAACTACCGGACGAAAATCAGGGGGATGTTGCCGATCTCCACGAGCAAAGTGCTGTCGATGCGCGAGGCCATCGCCCGGTTCGTCCGCGACGGAGATGTACTCTACGCGGCCGGGTTCACCCACCTGATCCCGTTTGCCGCCGCACACGAGATCATCCGGCAGCGGCGGCACGACCTGGTCCTCTGCCGGGCCACGCCGGACGTGATGTACGACCAGATGATCGCCGCCGGCTGCGCGCGCAAGGTTGTCTTCTCCTGGGCCGGCAATCCCGGTGTCGGCATGCTGCGGTCTTTCCGGCGTGCGATGGAAGCCGGCACGATCGAATTAGAAGAGTATACCCATTTCGGAATGTTGGCGCGTCTGTACGCCGGCGCGGCCGGGCTGCCCTTCATGCCCGTGCGGACAAATCTCGGCTCGGACCTGCCGAAACACAACCCGAAGATGCGAACCGTTGCCAGCCCCTACGGCGACGGTCCGGTCAGCGTGGTGCCGGCGCTCCGCGTCGATGTCGCCATCATCCACGCCCAGCGCGCGGACGCGCAGGGGAACACGCAGACGTGGGGGATCATCGGCGAGCAGCGTGAGGCCGCATTTGCGGCCGGCCGTCTCATCGTCGTGGCCGAGGAACTCGTCGACCCCGAGGTGATCCGGACCGATCCCAACCGGACCCTGCTGCCCGACTTTAGAGTGGACGCCGTTGTGCACGAGCCCTGGGGTGCGCACCCGTCGTACGTCCAGGGGTTTTACGATCGCGACGCCGAGGCGTATCGCGAGTGGGACCAGGCAACCGCTACTCTTGAGGGCACCGCGCGCTATCTGCAGGAGTGGATCTACGACCTGCCCGGCCGGACGAGGTACCTCGAGAAGCTGGGTGAAGACCGGTTGGCGCGGCTGCGCCCCGAGCCGCTGGAGAGCACCCCGGTGAACTATGGAAGATACCGATGACGGATAGCCTCGCGCAGGCGTCCTGGACCCCGGCGGATTTGTTGATTGTCGCCGCCGCCCGCATGCTGGCGGGCGCGTCGACCGTGCTGGTCGGCATCGGCCAGCCCAACCTCGCCGCCAACCTGGCGCGGCGGGTGCACAATCCCCGCGTGGTGTTGATCTACGAGTCGGGCATCATCGGCGCGCAGCCGGAGCGGTTGCCGGTTTCCATCGGCGATCCGGCACTGGTGACGCGGGCTCAGTGTGTGATGCCGATGATGGACCTGTTCTCGTTCGTCCTGCAGGGCGGTCACATCGACGTGGGATTCCTCGAAGGCGTGCAGATTGACCGGTTCGGCAACATCAACACAACGGTCATCGGCCCATACGAGAAGCCCACCGTGCGACTGGCCGGGAGCGGCGGTGCCTGCGAAATCGGCTCGCTGGCACGACGGACTATCATCCTGGCGAAACACGAGCGGCGCCGTTTCCCCGAGCGTGTCGATTTCATTACGACCCCGGGGTATCTGACCGGTAAGCCCGAACGCCGGCGGCTTGGCCTGCAGGGCGGTCCGGAGGCGCTGATCACCGACCTGGCAATCATGCGCTTCGATGGCGAGACCGGCGAGATGTATCTGGACGCGGTGCACCCGGGTGTTGCCGTCGAGCAGGTGGTGGAGCAAACTGGATGGCCGCTGCGCCTGGCCTCAGAGGTCGGCCAGACACCGCCTCCGACCGCGGAGGAACTCCGCGTCCTGCGCGAACTCCGGCGCCCGCAGACTGTGCGCGGCGGCGGGATCCGACTCCTCTTCGTGTGCGTGGGGAACATCTGCCGCAGCCCCATGGCCGAGGGTCTTGCCACGGGAATGCTACCCTCCGACGCGACGATCCAAAGCGCGGGGGTCGTGCCCGACCGTGGCGGGGCCACCCCAGCGGCCGTCACCACGATGCAACGGAAGTTCGGGATCGACATCTCCGGCCACCGGTCCCAGGACGTCGCCGACCTCGACCTTGCCGGGTTCGATATCGTGATCGCGATGGCACCGGAAGTGTACAACCGCCTGCGGGCAATGCCGGGCGTCGCGCCGCAGCGCCTCGTCCAATGGGACATCGAGGATCCGTTCCGTCGCGATGCCGCAGCCTACGAGGCGTGCGCCGAGAAGATTGAGCAGCACGTGCGGGCGTTGATCGACCGCTTCGACACGCGGGCTCGATCATGAACGTGACGGGGAGTGCGCGTACTCCATGGCGTAGGCCGCGGCGGCGTCCGGAACCAACCCGCGGCCCTCAGCCCAGGCCGCCGCAAACGCGTCCGGGGTCAGACGCTCGCGCACCGCGGCCACGCACGTTGCATACCGGCCTGTATCCGCGCGCGGCAGCGGCGTACCGATCTTCTCGCGCGCGGCCTCGGCGGCCCCAAGCATGCGCGCGGCCTGCTCCGCGCGCCCGTAGTGCACGTCGACGGCGGATAGGCCTTCCAGACATTCGGCAATCCCGAGCCTGTCGCCGGTGGCCTTTCTGATCTCCAGGCTCTCGACCAGCTTCGTGCTGGCCGCGCCGTAGTCGCCGCGACCCAACGCGATCTCGCCGAGCAGGACCAGCGACCACGCGACGGCCCACTTGTCGCCGAGGTCGCCAAAGATCGAGAGGCTTTCCTGGGCGAGATGTTCCGCGCGATCGAATTCCCCGCGCCGCAGCGTGGCGGCCGCCAGCAGGCGCAGCGCATACCCGCGCGGCCACCGGTTGGCGGATTCTTGCAGCAGGGCCAGGCTCTCTTCACCCATCGCCGTGGCCCGGTCCGGGTCGTCTTGCTGCAGCGCCACTCGTCCCAGCGTCGTCAGTGCCTGCGCGGCACCGTCGGGCACGCCGAGTTTGCGCAGCGTGCGCAGACTCTCGTCAAGAATCGGGACCGCCCGGACGTGGTCGCCACGATAGAACCACGTGAGACCCAGATAATACCGCACAGTCGCCGTGGTCGCCAGATCCGCCGCATCGTCCAGCATGGCCAGGCTCTGCTCCAGCAGGTCTTGCGCGCGCGCGTAGTCGCCCTGGCGCAGCGGCACGAGCGCCAGCGTCATCAGGGAGGTCGCCACTCCCCACGGGTGGCCGAGTTCCTGGCTGAGCGCCAGGCTCTGCTGCTGGAGCGCCTCAGCCTCTGCGTAATCCCCGCGATGCCGCGCCAGCAACCCGAGCCAGCGCTGCGCGAACGCGATGCCCCACCGGTCGCCGAGGTCGGAGAACATTTGCAGACTCTGTTTCAGGACCGTGTCAGCCTGCGCGTAATCACCGAGGTCAAAGACGATCTGTCCCAATACTGACAGCACCGCGGCCGTTTCCCAGGCCAGGTTCAGCGGACGCAGGACCCGCAGCGCTTCGTTGGCGTGCGCGGCCGCTTCTTTGTGGTGGCCGCGCGCACTGTTGACCATCGCGAGCACCGCATTGGCCAGGATGACAGCCTGTGGAGCATCAATCGGGCGGGCGAGCGCGATCGCCTCTTCGGCCAACGCGGTCGCGCCGGCGATGTCCGCGCCGAACATCCTGATGATCGCAGCCGCCCCCATGGCGATCACGCGGAGTTCGTGCGGTCCAGACGGCAGCGCCAACGCTTTCTCGAACCACTCCCGTCCCTCGGTGATGTGACTGCGGATCGTCCAGTACCACCACGACGCGATCGACAGGCGCAGTGCGGTTTCGGCACGACCGTTCGAACACGCCCACTCGAGAGCGGCGCGAGCATTGTCCTGCTCCGCATCGAGCCGCGGCAGCCAGGTAGCCTGCGTGGCCTTCTGCAACTCGGGCGCAGCCCGCTCGGCCAGCGACGCGAACCACTCCATGTGGCGGGCGCGCGCCGCGGACGCCTCACCGGATTCCATCAGTTTGTCGCGACCGTACTGCCGCACGGTCTCCAACAGCCGGTAGCGCACCTCGGGCCCGTCGCCTTCCACCATGACCAGGGATTTGTCGATCACGCGCGTGATGAGATCGAGCACGTCGTCTCGCTCAACCCCGTCGCCGGCGCATACCACCTCGGCGGCGTCGAGCGTGCATCCCCCGCTGAACACGGCCAGGCGTCGCAGCACCGCCGCTTCTTGCGCCGTCAACAGATCGTAGGACCAGTCCATAGCGGCCTTGAGGGTCTGCTGGCGGGGGAGCGCTGTCCGCGGCCCGCCGGAGAGCAGCCGGAACCGATCGTCGAGCCGTGCGGCGATCTGGTCGACGGTGAGCACTTTGACCCTGGAGGCGGCCAGTTCGATCGCCAACGGGATCCCGTCGAGCCGGCGGCAGATCTGGATAATCGCCGCGGCGTTCTGTTCGGTCACGGTGAATCCCGGCACGACGTCGGCGGCGCGCTCGACAAAGAGGCGGACCGCCTCGTATTGCGTCAGCGCATCGACT
>JBGPNN010000091.1:0-11649 GCA_041487495.1 bacterium | reverse complement strand
GCGAGGACGGGTCTGGCCGCGCGATCAGTGGCAGGAATACGCGGGGGATGAGCTCGCCGGCAAGACGATGGCCATCATCGGATATGGCGCGATCGGGCGGAAGCTGGCCCGCGTGGCTCGGGGGTTCGACATGACGGTCATCGGCACGCGCCGCAGCGTCACCTCCCTCGTCCACGAAGATGGGGTGAACGTGCATCCGGCGGACCACCTGCGCCAGGTCATGGGTCAGGGTGACGTCGTTGTCGTGTGCCTGCCCCTGACCAACGAGACGGCGGGACTGATCGGCGAGGCCGAACTGCGGGCGATGAAGCCGAGTGCCTATCTGGTCAACATCGGGCGTGGCAAGGTGATCGATGAGCACGCCCTGCTGCGAGCTTTGAACGAAAAATGGATCGGCGGCGCGGGACTGGACGTGCACGCGCAGACGCCGCTGCCGCCCGACAGTCCGTTTTTCGATCTCCCCAACGTCGTCCTCACGCCGCACATGTCGGGGATAAGCCACGGGTACTACGAGCGGATCACCACGCTGTTTTGCGAGAACCTTCGACGCTATCTGTCCGGTGAGCCATTGATCAATCTTGTGGACAAGCAGAAAGGCTACTAAGCGTGCTACACGCGGGGACGGGTCGTCGTCTTATCAACCCGGAACTCGGGATGCCGGGGCCGGGGATACGAATCTACTGCGATCCGATTGTTCATGTTGAAAGCGACCTGATGGTGACCGCGCTCATCCTGGAGACGACGGCGTGCAAGCTCGTACTGATTGGCTGCGACCTGGCGGTCATCTCCTCCGCGCTGGCGCACGACATGCGCCAGGCAGTGGCCAGGTCAGTCGGGACCACGCCTTCCCATGTGCTGGTGAACTACAGCCACACGCATGCCAGCCCAAGCATCAAAGGATGGGGGATGGTCGACGATGCCACGCAGGCGGCGGCCATCGAACGCTATCAGGCTCGACTTGTCCAAGCAGCCGAGCAGGCAGCGGAGGAGGCGGACCGCCGCCGGCAGCCCGCCCGTCTCACCGCCGGCTGGGGTGAGGCTCCCCTTGGCGTCTACCGGCGCGAGACAGGGGCAGATGGCCGACTGATCCTCGGGGAAGTGCCCCACGCGCCGATCGATCGCTCGGTCGGGGTGATTCGCGCAGACGATCTTGGCGGCCGGCCAATCGCCATCGTCTTCAGCTATGGCTGCCACCCGGTCATCATGGGCCCCCGCGCACAGGCCGCCTCGTCCGATTTCCCCGGCGCTGCCCGCAGGGTTGTCGAAGAGGTGCTCGGGGGGACGGCCCTGTTCCTCCAGGCGTGCGGCGGCAACGTCAATCCCCGCTACGGGATTGGCTTTGAAGTCGACTGCCGGGATGTGAAGGACAGAGAGGGTACCGTGCTGGCCGGCGCGGTCATTGCGGCCGCCTCGAGCATCCGAACGGACAAACGGCGTGGGCCCCGGACCCT
This sequence comes from bacterium, assembly GCA_041487495.1. Lineage (GTDB taxonomy): Bacteria > Sysuimicrobiota > Sysuimicrobiia > Sysuimicrobiales > Humicultoraceae > JBGPNN01. Next base: position 10,198 of record JBGPNN010000091.1, on the reverse strand, counting down.
CCTGGGTGAGTTTGGCATCGCGCTGTGGCCCTGGGTGTCGGTCGAGGACGTCACCGCGCCTCCCGTCGCGGCAATAGAACGAACCCTGATCGTCCCGCTCTCGGACCTCCCTCCACTGGATGTCGCGCAGCGGCTTCGGGAGCGCTACGCTGCCGAACTCGCATCGGCGCTGGCCAGACGTGCGCGCAGGGCCGATATCTGCGTCGCCCAGCGCTGGGCCAAGTGGGCGGAGATACTCGCTGAAGCCTGCGCGCTCGGCGAAGGCACTCTTGAGACGCCCACAGGGACGTTCTCCATCCGTGACCGGAAGGCCACATTTGAGACACAGATTCAAGCCATCCGCGTGGGCGACGTGGCCATCGTGGCGACAAGTTTCGAGATGTTCTTCGAGACCGGCCTGACCATCAAGGGCCGGTCACCGTTCCCTCACACCGAGGTCATCGGCTACAGTAACGGCTGCTCGGGCTATCTGCCCCGCGCGGACGATCACCCGTCCGGTGGCTGGAGCGTGGAAGAACGCTACGCAGTACCGGATCTCTTTCCGCAGTCCTGGTTGTGGCCCGTCATCCTCCACCCGGACGCCGAGGGACAGGTGGTCCACGCGGCGATCGCGTTGCTCAATGAACTTGCCGGAAGGGGAACAGGATCTTAAACCATAATCCTGGTGCGGAGGTGTGCGATGCGTGCGAGACAACTGTGGGGAATCGTCGCCATCGGGTTGTGCCTGCTGATGGGCCCCTACGGTCTGGATGAAGGACGGACCCGGGCCGAAGCCGCACCGGCGGGGCGAGTGGGTGGCCCGGCTGGACTCCCGGGAGGGCTGTGTCCGAAACTTGGGGGCAACCTGATCATCGGGCAATCGTCTGACCCGACGAGCATCAACCCGCATCGATTCGGCGACCAGAACGCCCGCAACGTCATCATTGGGATCTTCAACACCCTTGTCGAGCATGACCTTCAAACCTACGCGTTTCGACCTGGCCTGGCGCAGTCCTGGAGCGTGTCGACTGATGGCCTGACGTGGACCTTCAAACTCCGCGCGAACGTCAAGTTCCACGACGGCACCGAATTTGACGCCGGAGCCGCCAAGGCCTCGCTCGAGCGGTCCATGGAGCCCGCGTCGGGACGCACGCAGCCTCTGCTGACCCGTATTCGGGCGATCACCGCTGCCGACAAGCTGACCCTGGTGATCAACCTCTCGCAACCGGACCGGATTTTGCTCAGCTCGCTCGTGGACGTGTACATGGGCCCCGCCGGCGTGACGACCGAGGCCTTGGGTGAGCGGCCCGTCGGCACCGGGCCGTTCAAGTTCGTCAGGTGGGATCGCAACCGACAAGTCGTGCTCGAGCGCAACCCCAATTACTGGAGGCAAGGACTTCCCTGCCTTGATCGGCTCACATTCAGAACCCTGCCCGAGGAGAGCGTCCGCTCGCAGCAACTGCGCAGCGGACAGATTCACATATCCTCATCGGGGCTGCTCGGCGAGATGGGCGCACTGGCGTCCGCCGGACTCGTCCTTCACATGCCTCCCAGCGGTTTCAATATGGGTTTGTACAACATCCACACAAACACTCGACGGGAACCCTGGAGGCGTCAGGAGGTCCGGCAGGCCCTCAGCTGGGCGATCGACCGGGAAGCGGTTGGACGCGCGCTGTTCGGCTTTCTCCAAGTGCTGTCAAATCCGATGGAAGCCAACAAGCGGTTTCTCAACCCGCAAGCCGTGTCGTTTAACAAGCGGGACCTGGATCAGGCCAGGCAGTTGCTGACCGCTGCGGGGTTTTCAGCGGGCGTCGACGGCGGTGAGGCGATCGTCTGCGGGCTGGGTTTTCAGTTCAATATCTTCGGTCAGCTCGTACAAAGTCAAGCGGCTGAGGCCGGTATCAGGCTCAGGTTGACGATCCTCGACGTGGGGACGTATGTTGCCCGGACCCTCGGCAGCCGGCGCGGTGACTACGACATCGCCATCTGTGCGATGACGCCCAAACCGGACGAGTATGACCTCCTCAACCACCCGTATGCCAAGCTGTTTACGCAAACGCTTGGCTGGATCGACCAGAAACGCGAGTTCTACGACCTTCTCGATGCCACGCGGTCAATGACGAACGACAGTCGATACCGGCAGGCGATCACGGAACTTCAGCAAATGGCGATGGAGGGTCAGGCGGAGATCATCGTTGGCGGGCGCCTCGATCCCACACCCGCCCGAGCGTATGTGAAGAACTTCATTCCGCACATGCAGGGGAACGTGTTCTTAGAGGCCGTCTGGCTGGACCGGTAAGGCCGTTCGGTGTCGGTGAAATACGTCGCTCAGCGTCTTGTGCACGGTGTGCTCGTGCTCTGGATCGTGGCGACCGCGGTTTTCTTTCTCTTTCGGGTGATCCCCGGAGACCCGGCGGCAATGACGTTGGGATTCGACGCGCCTCCCCAGGCGCTGGCGGCCGTCAGGGCCGAGATGGGTCTTGATAGGCCGCTTCACGTGCAGTACGCTTCGTGGCTCCTCAACCTGCTGCGCTGGGATCTGGGGCGGTCGCCGACGAACGGCAACGCGCCGGTGGCCAGCCTGGTGTTTCCGAGCCTCTGGCGCACGCTTGAGCTTGCATCGCTCAGCATGCTTGTCGGTGTCAGCATCGCCCTGCCGCTTGGGATGCTGTCGGCGCTGCGGGTCGGGTCGTCGGTGGACCAACTGGCGCGCGTCGTCACGACGATCGGCTTTAGCATGCCGACCTATGTCCTGGGCATCGTCGCCCTGCTCGTGTTTGCCGAGATGATACCGGTGCTGCCGTCGGCAGGGTATGTCCCGCCCACCGAAGATCTCGTCCTCCATCTCAAGCATCTCATTCTCCCGGCGGCCTCCGTGGGGTTCGTCATGGCGGCGCGACTCGCCCGGTTCATGCGGGCTGGGATGCTCGACGTGTTGAGCCAGGACTACGTCCGGACGGCGTATGCGAAGGGTGTCCCGGGGTGGAGGGTGAACGCCCGGCACGCCCTTCCGAATGCGATGCTCGCGTTTGTGACGGAAGTCGGAGTGAACTTCGGGCTCCTGCTCGGAGGCATGGTGGTCATCGAGCAAGTCTTCGCGTGGCCGGGACTCGGATGGCTGATGATCCAGTCCACCCTCAACCGCGCGTACGATGTCGTCCAGGTCGCGGTCCTCTTCTCCGCCGCCGCGTTTGTGATCGTGAATCTCGCCGTGGACCTCTCGTATTGCGTTTTGGATCCTCGAATCGCCTACGAGTAGACGTCGGTGTCCCGTTGGGCGAGGCCATGGAGCCGCCTGCGACGCAACGTCCTGAGCCTGGGGGTGATTGTCGCGCTGGTGGGAGTGGTGGGGATCGCCCTGGCGGCAAAGCTTATCGCTCCGTATGGCCCGTTTGCGGTCGTGGCCGCCCCCCTGCAACGGCCGTCACCGGCGCACTGGCTAGGTACCGACGAGATCGGCCGGGATGTGCTGAGCCGGTTGATCGTCGGGACACGAATCACGCTCCTGGCCGGACTGGTCGCGACGTTGATTGCCCTGGTCATTGGGGTGCCTATGGGCCTCATCAGTGGCTACTACGGAAGGGGCCTCGATACCGCGATGATGCGGATCACGGATGGCCTCCTGGCGTTCCCGCCGATCATCCTGGCCATGGCCATGGTCGCCGTCCTCGGCGCGAGCCTGACCAACACGATGATTGCCATCGGCATCGTTCAGATCCCACGGTTTTCCCGTCTGGTGCGGGCGGTGACGCTTGCCACCAAACAGCTTGAGTATGTGCAGGCGGCCCGAGCGCTTGGCGGCGATGACTTCCACATTATTCGCCGGGCGATCGTCCCCAATGTGGCATCGATGGTGTTTATCCAGTTCAGCCTGGCTTTTGCCACCGCCGTGTTGACCGAAGCGGGTTTGAGCTTCCTCGGGTTGGGTGCCCAACCACCCACCCCGTCGTGGGGACTCATGCTGGACCTGGGGCGGAAAGTGCTCTCCATGAATCCGTTCTATGCACTGTCCTCGGGCGCAGCCGTGTTTCTGATGGTCCTCATGTTCAGCCTGCTCGGGGATACCCTCCGAGACCTTCTCGACCCCTTTCAGACGACGCGAGGGGGGCCGGCACCAGCGGCGGGCTCATCCGGCTAGGCGAGGAGAGAGGATTATGGAGCTGTCAGGACACCTTCATCTCGGGGCCGGTCTTGAGGACCAGGGCGTGCTGGTGACGGGGGCCGCCGGTGGGATCGGGAGGTCGACCGCGGAGTTATTTGCCGCGTGCGGTGCGCGCGTCTGCGCGGTGGATCTCAATGGGAAGGCGGCGCGAGAGCTGGTCGCGTCCTTTGAAGGCGCTGCGCGTCACCTGGCGATCGAGATCGATCTGACCGATGTTGGTGGGCACGAACATCTTTTGCACCAGGTGCGGGATCGGTTTGGAGGCCTCCACGCTCTCGTGCACGCGGCGGCCGTCCTCCGAAGACGGTCCTCGATCACCGAAGTGACCGAGCAAGAATGGGACCTTCAGGTCGATACAAACCTGAAAGCGTCCTTCTTCCTGAACCGCGCCGTGGCCGATCTCATGAAAGCCCAAGGGCGGGGCGGCCGGATCATCAATTTCAGCTCACAGGCATGGTGGACCGGCGGGTCTCACGGGTCGATTGTCTATGCGGCGACAAAGGGCGGAATCGTGTCGATGTCCCGCGGGCTCGCGCGGATTTACGGGCCCCACGGGATCCTGGTGAACTGCATCGCCCCAGGGCTCGTGGATACGCCGATGCTGCGCAGCGGGTTGGACGATGAGGGTCTCGCGGCACTCGTCCGCGCATGTCCGCTGGGCCGTCTCGCCGAGCCGGTTGAGGTGGCGAAGGTGGCGGTGTTCCTGGCATCCGATCACGCCAGCTATCTCTCGGGCGCGACGATCAATGTCAGCGGCGGCGGTCTCATGTACTAGTGCCATGCGCATAGCCCGCGTCACGCCCATTTCGGTCGCGTACCCCGAGCCCAATGACAACCAGGCGACACGCCACCTGACGCTCTGCCGTGTCGAGGCCGAAGACGGAACCATCGGGTGGGGCGAGGCCGTCACGATGTGGCCCGAGGCTTGCCGCGCGACAGAACGGCTGATCGAAGGCATGAGCGAGCTCGTGGTGGGGCAGGACGTCATGGACGGCGTCGAGGTCTGGCGGCGCCTCCGGGCGCACACCTGGTGGTACGGGTACGAGGGCGGGTTGGCGTCGTTCGCGATCAGTGCGATCGACATCGCGCTCTGGGACCTCAAAGGGAAGCTTCTTGGTCAGCCAGTGGTCCGGCTCCTCCGTGGGGCGCACCGGGAGCGCCTGCCGGTTATTGCGAGCACCCACGCGTTCGGCCCCAGCCTCGAGGAGGAGGCTGAGCGGCACGGCCGCTATGTCCGGGACCAGGGCTACCAGGGGGTCAAGGTGGGGTTTGGCAAGCGTGGGCAGGCGCGGTTGGGGTACACGGCTGAGCGCGATATCGAGTTCATGCGGTTGTTGCGTGAGGCGGTGGGACCAGACGCCCACATCATGATCGACCGTGGACAGTCCCTCGTCTGGGATGTAGAGTACGCCATTCGGCTGACCCATGCCCTTGAGGAGTACGGGCTCAAGTGGATTGAGGAGCCTTTTGAACCCCACGCCTATGAGAGTTTTCGGACGTTTCGCCAGCACGTGAAAACGCTGGTGGGGACGGGCGAGCGTGAATGGACTGAAGAGGGCTATCGGCGAGTCATCGACTCCGGTATCGTTGACGTCGTGGGATGCGACCCGGGGCGCTGCGGAGGGATTACCGGCGCGCTCCGGGTGATTGAACTGGTCGAGGACGCAGGGGTGTGGTTCAATGCCCACGCGTGGAGTAGTGCGATCGTGAGCGCGGCGAGTCTGGCCTTGTCGGCCATTACCCCACGCTGCTTGGTGTTCGAGCTGAAGCCCATAGAGAACCCCATACAACACGAGCTGGTTGATCGACCGTTCGGTCAGAACGGAGGATGGATCGACGTCCCCACCGCGCCAGGTCTGGGGATCGATGTCATCGAGCAGGTGGTCGAGAAATACCGCCTTTAGAATGATGTCGGAGGGCTGTCTTGTTGTCGATGCTCCAGGCCGGCGTCGCCCGCCGGCCCATCAATCCACCGCTCGGCATCAAGACCGTGGGGTTTTCGTCGCGCGAAGGCGTTGTCGAGGCGATCGAGAGCGATCTGACGGTCTCGTGCCTTGTGCTGGCCTGCCGCGACGGGGAGCGACCGCGGTCGAAGATCGCGATCGTCGCGCTCGACCTGTGCAACCCGCCGCTGCGGCGGGTGGAGGGGTGGCGCCGGCTCATCGCCGAGGCCATCGGTACCACGGCGTCACATGTCATGGTCAACCTCAACCACACACACAGTGCGCCGGCCCTGCCGGACGTTCCCCCGGAGTTCGAGTATCAACGGCCGATGCTGGAGGCCTATCAGGACATGGTGGTCAGCCGCATGATCGACGCCGCGCGCGAGGCCGATGCGGCGCTCAAAGACGCGCGCATCGTCGCAGGTCGAGGCGAGAGCCGGATCGGGATCAACCGGCGCGAGGCGGGGCCGGATGGTATGGTGTTCCTCGGCGAGGCGCCCGATGGCGAGATCGATCCCGAGGTCGGGGTGATTCGCGTTGATGACATGGGCGGCCGGCCCATCGCGATTCTGTTCAGCTACGGCTGCCACACCGTGGTCGTGGGGCCGCGGTCGCCGGTCATCTCCCCGGATTTCCCGGGCGCCGCTCGCCGGGTCGTCGAGCAAGTGCTCGGCGGGACCGCGTTCTTCCTACAGGCATGCGGCGGTGACATCATGCCGATCGGCGGGATGGGATATGAGGCGGACTGCCGCGAGGCCAAGGACCGTGTCGGGACAATACTGGCCGGTGAAGTCGTTCGGGTGGCCGCGGGGCTTCGGTCACACATCAAGCGTGGGGAGCGGACGTGGCTCGGCTCGCTGCTAGGGAAGGGCATGACGTTGACGCCGTGGGTGCCCGTCGAGGGCGCCACCTGCACGTATCTCGGCGCGGCCGCCGAGACGATGGCCTTGGATCTGATCGAGCACCCGCCCTTGGCCGAGGCCGAGGCGATTCGAGCGGAACGGTACAGGGAACTGGAGGAGGCGCGCGCCGGTGGGCAAGAGCGCACCATTCAGGTGACGACGCGCTTCGCCGCATGGGCCGATCGCCTTGTCGAGGCGGTGCGCACCGGCCGGCCGACGACGTGGGACTTCTGCGTGCAGGTGCTCAGAATCAACGACATCGTGCTGGTGGGCTTGAGCGCCGAGACGTTTGCGGGGACAGGTATCACCATCAAGGCGCGCTCGCCGTTCGAGCACACGCAGGTGCTCGGCTACACGAATGGGTGCGTGTGTTACCTGCCGCGCGCGCAGGACTATCCGCCCGGGGGATGGAAGGTTCGTGCCCGCTACCAGATCCCCGATCTCGTGTTTCAGTCGTACCTGCTGCCGACTGGGCTCGATCCCGGCTCGGAGCAGCGCGTGGTTGAGCGCGCCGTCGACCTGACCCGCCAGTTGGCCTGACCGCGATATGAGCCACGTGCTTGACCCCACACGCGTCATCGTCGAACTCAAGGAACTGCGCACGCTTACCGGCAACGCGGATGGCGCTCAACGGGTCGCCTGGACCGAAACGTGGGCCAGGGCTCGTGAATGGCTCATGGCAAAGATGTCCGCGCTTCCTGTCGAGCGCGACGTGGATGAAGCCGGCAACCTGTGGTTCACACTCAAAGGCAAGAGCAAGCGGGCACTGCTCATGGGCGGGCACATGGATAGCGTCCCCAACGGCGGCTGGCTGGATGGCTGTCTGAACGTGCTGGCCGGTGTGGAGGTTCTGCGGCGCATCGCCGGCGAGGGCACGCCGCCGGTCACGGTGCGGCTGGTGGATTGGGCAGACGAGGAGGGCGCGCGCTTTGGGCGGAGCCTGTTCGGCTCAAGCTGTGTCTCCGGTGCGATAGAGCCGAAGGAACTGCGCGGGCTGGTGGATCGCCACGGCATCGCACTGCCGGACGCGCTGGCAGCGTGCGGCGTCGATTTGGCGAAAGCCAAGAAAGCCCGTAGGCAGCTCAAGAACGCGGCGGCGTATCTCGAGTTGCACATCGAGCAGGGACCGGTGCTGGAGAGCGTCAAGAAGCCGATGGGCGTTGTGCTGGGCACGTTTGGCGTGGAGCGGCACGCGATCCGCTTCACGGGACAGACGGCTCACAGCGGCAGCACACCGATGGCGCACCGGCGGGATGCCTTGGGCGGCGTGAGCAAGCTGCACCTGGCGATCCGCGAGATCGCGGTGAAGCACGGCGGCGTGTGCACGGTGGGCAAGGTGACGACGGAGCCGGGTATTGCCACCGCGGTGGTGGGGCAGGCGGACATGATCCTCGACCAGCGGCACCTTGATGCGAAGAAGCTGGCGCGCATGTACGCCGATGCGCGCCAGGCCGGTGAGAAGATCGCCAAAGCCGAGAAGATCGGCGTGGCGTGGAGCAGGTTGTGGGCGATCCAGCCGTTCCCGTTCGACCCGGAGTTGATCACGCTGGGCGATGAGGCGATCAAGGAGGTTTGCGGGGTCTCGCACCGCCTGCCCAGCGGCCCGTTGCACGACGCCGCCGAGATCTGCCGCACCGGGGTGCCGACCGTGATGCTCTTCGTCCAAAGCCTGCGCGGCATCTCCCACAACAAGATCGAGGATACGAAGGAAGCGCATCTGGAAATGTCGGTGCGGGCGCTTGACCGGCTTGCGGCGAAGGTGATGGGATGGATAATGAGGCGAGGAGGAGCCGCATGGACCGTGCGCAGTTAGAGCGATGGCTAGACACGTACGCGGAGCAGCGGCCGAAGAGTCGCGCGCTCTATGCCGAGATGCGGGAGCGCGTCGCCGGCGGCGTCGGGCACGATCTCCGCTTCAGCCCGGTCACGCCGATTTACATCGAGCGCGCGGCCGGCGCCCGCAAGTGGGACATTGACGGCAACGAGTACCTGGATTTCGGGATGGGCAACGCGGCGCTGCTGCTGGGGCACGCGCATCCGGCCGTCATCGACGCGGTGCGGGCCGTGGTCGGACGCGGCCTGCACTTCGGGAACGACCACCCCAGCATGCTCGAGTGGGCACAGCTTATCCGCGACCTGATACCGTCCGCAGAAAAGATCCGCTTCGTCGGCACCGGGACCGAAGGGACCATGTTGGCCATGCGGTTGGCGCGCGCCTTTACGCGCCGGATGAAGGTTGTGCGCTTCGAGGGTCACTTCGGCGGCTGGCACGACTATGTCGGCAAGGGCTCGATGCCGCCGTTTGACACCCCTGCCACCTTGGGCATCCCGCCGGGCACTCTGGAGTCCATGGTTATCGTCCCCGCCGACCTGGATGCACTCGAAACGCTGCTGAAGCGCGATCGCGACATCGCGGCGATCATGCTCGAGCCGTCGGGGGCCTCCTGGGGCACCGTGCCGCTAACGCTGTCGTTCAACCGGCAACTCCGCGACCTGGCGACCCAGTATGAGGTGCTGCTGATCTACGATGAGGTGATCACGGGGTTTCGGTACAGCGCGGGCGGGTATCAGCGCCTGGCCGGCGTCCGACCGGACATGACCGTGCTCGGCAAGATCATGGCGGGCGGCCTGCCCGGCGCCGCCGTGGTCGGGCGCAGCGACGTGATGGAGTTGTTCGACTACACGGGTGATCCCCGCCACGATCGATACGGCCGCGTGTTTCACCAGGGAACGTTCAACGCCAACCCGCTCTCGACGGCCTCCGGAATCGCGACCCTGCGTCTCGCGGCCGATGGTAGCGCGCAGGCACATGCCGATCGGATGGCCGACCTGCTGCGCCGTGGGATGGAACGCGTACTCGATGACCTGGGCGCGGCGGCGTTCGTCTACGGCGACGCATCCGCGTTCCATATCTACATGGAGGCGTATCCTGGGCCCAAGGTGGACAGTCGCGCGGCGCTCATGACCGGCGATCCGGCCAAGCTGAAAGGCATTCCCGGGCGCGTGGTGACGGCTTTCCAGAAGAACCTGCAGATCCGCGGGATGGACCTGCTGTCCTACACCGGAGGGGTGACCTCGTCCGCGCACACCGAAGCCGACATCCAGCAGGCGCTTGAGGGCTTTCGCGACACGATGCGGGTGTTGATCGAGGAAAACATCGTGGCCCGCGTCTAGCGTTCCCTCGCCGCGGCGTACACGTGCGTGAACATGTC
>JBGPNN010000090.1:0-11761 GCA_041487495.1 bacterium | reverse complement strand
GCTGTTCGAGCGCTCGGTCGCGCAGTTCCTCTACGCGTTCGCGGAAGCGTGATGCGCTTCGGCGAAGGCTTCGAGCTCGGCCCGCGTCGTCAGGTCGTTGAGAATCGTCTCCAGCCGTTTTGAGAGCGCGGCGAGCGCCTCATCGTTGATCTGTTCCGGGACCGTGATCATCTCGCCAATCGTGAGCACCGCCGCCGAGAAGGGTTGCGGGATCTCGAAGTGGTCCCACGAATCCATGATGATGGCATGGCGCAGCGCCGCGCCCACCGGTACGAGCGCCACGCCCGAGCGCTTGGCGACGAAGGCCGCGCCAGGCTTCGCGCGATACGACGGGCCCAGCGGCCCGTCGGCCGCGATGATTCCACCGAGGCCCGTTTCCAGCATCTGCAGAAAGCGGATGACCCCTCGCGACTCGCTGGCGAACGTCGCCGCGTCCAGGACGCGATAGCCCATGTGCCGCAGCGCCGCCAGCGTAAAGCGGCGCACGTGCCGGGATAGGCCGCCCCACGACGCATCGCGCGGCTGGCTCGTGTAGATTACCAACGGCGCGCCCTGAAAGAACATCACCGGGACGAGCCCTTTCCCGTGCCAGACGACGAAAAGCAGCCGCCGGCCGCTGCGGCGTGCTTCGGCCAGGTATTCGTGGCCGTAGATGCGGACATCGAGGGTGCTGTCGACGAGCCGGAAGATCCCCAGCGCCAGGAGCGCGGCCGTGGAGACCAGCGCATCGCCCAGCCGCTGGCCCCACGTGCCTGCCCGCGTCGCGCCCGGTTTAGGTCTTGCCGCCGTCTCCACCTGTGGCCTTCCCGACCATATCGCCGATCGGCCCCAGCAGTCTGGTGAACTCCATCGGGAGCACGAACTTGGTCGCCGGACCGGCGCCGAGCGCCTTCAACGTCTCGAGATACTGCAGCGCCATCGTCTTGCTGTCCACGGTTTGGGCGACCTTGAAGATGGTGTCGAGCGCCAGCGAGAAGCCCTCGGCTCGGAGCACGGCGGCCTGACGGTCGCCTTCTGCCCGGAGGATGGCCGACTGCTTGTCACCCTCGGCCACGGTGATGGTCGCCTGCTTCTTGCCGTCCGCCTCGGTGACGACGGCGCGGCGCGTGCGCTCGGCCGACATCTGCCGCGTCATGGCTTCCTGGACATCCTTGGGCGGGAGGATCTCGCGGATCTCGACGGTGGTGACCTTCACGCCCCACCGCTCGGTGACCTCGTCGAGTTTGGTCCGGAGCACGCTGTTGATCTGCTCCCGGCGGGCCAGGACATCGTCCAGCGAGATGTCACCGATGACCGCGCGCAGCGTGGTGGTTGCGATGCCCTGCGCCGCGCCCGCGAAGTTGCCCACCTGGATGACCGACAAAACGGGATCGACGACCTTCCAGTAAATCAGGAAGTCGATGTTGATGGGCGCGTTGTCCCGCGTGATACACGTCTGCGACGGGATCTCCAGGAAGACCTCACGGAGGTCCACCCACACGGCCCGGTCGATGATGGGGACCAGGTAGACGATGCCCGGGCCCTTGTGGCCGATGGACTTGCCGACGCGGAACACGACCAACCGCTGGTACTCACGGACCACTTTGATGCCCGCGTAGGCCAGCCACAAAGCGACGACCACGATCGCAAACCCGTAGCTAATCCCGCCGAGCATTTCCACACCCCCCTGGACGTGCGAAGCACGCGCAGTGTACTTCGGGCTCCCGGCTGGGCTTCCTCTGGTCTCGGGTTTACAGTGCGCGCAGGTCGATGCGGCGCTGGACGAAGTTCGTATACACCTCGCCCCGCCGGAAGAACGCATTGTCCAAGACCTTGAGGTGGAAGGGGATCGTCGTCTTGATGCCGCCGATCTCGAACTCGGTCAGCGCGCGGTGCATGCGAGCAATGGCCTCTTCACGGTCGCGTCCCCACACGATCACCTTGGCGACCAGCGAATCGTAGTGCGCCGGGATCACGTAGCCCGGGTAGCAGTGGGTGTCGATGCGGACCCCCGGCCCGCCGGGAGGCACAAAGGTCGTGATCAGGCCCGGCGACGGCCGGAAGTCATGGCGCGGATCTTCGGCGTTCACCCGGCACTCGAGGCCGTGGCCGCGGATCTCGACGTCGCGCTGGCCGATCGACAGCCGATCCCCGGCGGCGATGCGGATCTGCTCTTTCACCAGATCCAGCCCGGTAACCACCTCTGTGACCGGGTGCTCCACTTGAATCCGCGTATTCATCTCCATGAAGTAGAAGTTCTCGAAGGTATCCACCAGGAATTCGACGGTGCCGGCGTTCACGTACCCGATGGCTTGAGCCGCGCGCACGGCGGCCCGCGTGAGGCCCGCCAGGGTGCGCTCGCGCAGCCGAGGCGGCGGCGACTCCTCGATCAACTTCTGATGCCGGCGCTGGATCGAGCAGTCGCGCGCGCCCAAGTGGAGCATCGTGCCATGCCGGTCGGCCAGCACCTGCACCTCGATGTGGCGCGGCTCCTCGATGTACTTCTCGATGTAGACGCGGCCGTCGCCGAAGGCCGCCTCGGCTTCCTGCTGCGCGGTCTGCAGCGCCGCGAGCAGGTCCTGCGGGGTGTGGACTGCGCGCATGCCCCGTCCGCCGCCGCCCGCAGCAGCCTTGATGATCAGCGGGTATCCGACCACTCGGGCGATGGCCGCGGCGTCGCGCTCACCGGGGACCGGGCCGTTGCTGCCCGGGACAACCGGGACGCCGGCCTTCTGCATCAACTCGCGCGCTGCGGCCTTGTCGCCCATCGCCTCGATCGCCCGCGCCGGCGGACCGATGAACGCGATCTTGTGATCGGTCACGATCTCCGCAAATCGAGGATTCTCGGCCAGGAAGCCGTAGCCGGGATGGATGCCGTCGACGCCCAGCAACTCCGCCGTGCTCATGATGTTCGGAATGTTTAAGTACGATTGGGTGGTCGGGGCCGGCCCGATGCAGAAGGCTTCGTCGGCGATCTTGACGTGCAGTGACGCCCGGTCGGCATCCGAGTAGACGGCGACGGTGCGGATGCCGAGTTCGTGGCAGGCGCGGATAATACGGACCGCGATCTCCCCGCGGTTGGCGACCAGCACCTTACGGAGCATCGGTCAGACCGATCAGGCGTGGCCGGCGGCGGGATCGACGAGGAATAGCGGTTGCCCGTATTCGACGGGCGAAGCATTGTCGAGGAGCACGCGGGCAATCCGGCCGCGGACTTCGGCCTGGATCTCGTTGAAGAGCTTCATGGCTTCGATGATGCAGACGACCTGGCCCTCACCGACGACGTCGCCTTCCTTCACGAACGGCGACCCCTCGGGTGAGCCGGCGCGGTAGAACGTCCCCACCATCGGGGCGATGATGGGGACCAGGTGATCCTCGCTGGGCGCGCTGCCGGGCGCTTTCCCACTTGCGATCGCCGGCGTCACGACACCGCGGGCTGCAGATCCCGCCTTCCGCACGCGGACCTTCAGAGAGGGCGTCTCGACTTCGAGTTCGGCGATGTCGGATTCCGTGGCGATGCGCACCACTTCGCGGACCTGTTCAAAGTCAATACGATCGGTCATGCGGGCTCCTCGTAGTACCCGATGCGACGATACTTGTCGTAGCGGCGGCGGAGCAGGTCGTGGGTGGACGTGGCGGTCACCGCGGCCAGATGTCGCCGCAGCGCCGCCCGGACGGTCTCGAAGACGGCCGGGGGATCGACGTGCGCGCCCCCGTGCGGCTCGGGGATGATCTCGTCCACGATTCGCAGGTCGCGCAGGTCGGTCGCGACCAGCCGTAGCGCCGAGGCCGCCTCACGGGCGCGGGTGGCGTCGTGCCACAGGATCGCCGCGCATCCTTCGGGCGGGATGACGGTGTAGATGGCGTGCTCCAGCATCAAGACCGTGTCGCCGACGGCGATCGCCAGCGCGCCACCGCTGCCGCCTTCGCCGGTGATGACGACGAGCACCGGGACCCGCAGCCTGGTCATCTCGGCGATATTGCGCGCGATGGCTTCCGCCTGGCCGCGTTCCTCGGCCGCATCGCCCGGGTACGCCGCGGGCGTATCGACGAAACTGATGATCGGATGTCCAAACTTCTCTGCCAGTTTCATCACGCGCAGGGCCTTGCGATAGCCCTCCGGATACGGCATCCCGAAGTTGTGAGCCAGGTTCTCTCGCGTGTCCTTTCCTTTGTGGGGGCCGAGCGCGACGACGGGCCGTCCGTCGAACCAGCCAATGCCGGCGGTCAAGGCCGGATCGTCACGGAAGAGGCGGTCGCCGTGCAGTTCGGTGAAGTCGGTGATCAGCGCGCCGATGAAATCCGGCGCTTTGGGCCGTTGTGGATGGCGGGCCAGCGCCACGGCGTGCCAGGCGACGCGAACCTCCAGCAGAGCCTCCCGAAGCTCCGCGGCGCGGGCCTCGAGCGCGCGCACGAGGTCGGCTTCACGCGCACCGTCCTTGTCGGCCCGGCGTCGATGCAGGTCGAGTTCGCGATGCACGTCGGCGAGTTGGGCCTCGAGCGCCGCTGCGCGTGCCTCGGCGTGGCGGTTCCGGTCAGGTAGGATTGTTGGCATGATCTAGGGCCAGCGTCGGCTGGGTCGCGGACACCCGCGGTGCGACGAAGTATCGCAGCAGCCTGGCCAGGGTAGTCCGCATTTCGGGTCTGGGCACCACCAGGTCGATCAACCCATGCTCCAGGCAGAACTCCGCGGTCTGGAAGTTGTCCGGGAGCTTGCGCCGGATCGTCTGCTCGATGACGCGCCGGCCCGCGAAGCCGATCAGCGCGCCCGGCTCCGCGAGGATCAGGTCGCCCTGGAACGCGAAACTGGCCGTCACGCCGCCGGTCGTCGGATCGCACATGACCGAGATATAAGGAAGCGGCGCGTCGTGCAGGGCCGCGACCGCGGCACTGGTCTTAGCCAGCTGCATGAGGGACAGCGCTCCTTCCTGCATGCGGGCGCCGCCCGATGCCGAGAAGAGGATCAGTGGGAGGTGGAGGTCCAGCGCGCGCTCCGCAATCCGCGCCACCTTCTCGCCGACTACCGAGCCCATGGATCCGCCCATGAAGAAGAAGTCCAGCGCGCCGACCGCGCAGCGATGGCCTTCGATGGTGCCGGTCCCGGTGATCACGGCGTCTGGATTGCCGGTCTTCTTGCGCGCCTCGTCCAGCTTCTCAGCGTACCCATCGAACCGCAGCGGATCGCCCGACACCAGACCGGCGTCGGTTTCTTCAAAGGAGCCCTCGTCCAGAGTGACGGCCAGGCGTTCCTCGGCGCTCAGCCGGTGGTGGAAGCCGCATGTGGGGCACACTCTCAGGTTCCGTTCGAGATCCTTATGATAGACGACCGTGGCGCACTTCGGACATTTCCCCCACAACCCGGCGGGGACGTCTCGGCGCTCGATGGACCCATACTTGGGACGGCGCAGCCAGTTCAGCATTCGCGCCTCGGAGGATGGGGCAGATAGCGTATTATACCGCAGCCTTCAGGCGAGCGTCGACCTCCCGCTCGAAGCGGGTCGCGCCCATCTCGGTGAACAGGGCGAGCGCCCGTTCGAGGATCGGCCGCGCGCGCTGCCCCTCGCCGTGCTCTTGGAGCGTCTCGCCGTATTTCAGGAGCGTGAGCGCCAGATCGACCTTGTACTCGCGCCGTTCCAGGATGTCCAGGCTCACACGGAACAAGTCTTCCGCCTCTTCACGCCGGCCCTGGGCGGCCCGGATGCGCGCCAGTGTGGCGGAGTGCGAAGCCCGGGCGATCTCATCTCGCTCGGAGAGGAGCGAAAGGGCCTGCTCGCCGTACTCGGCGGCGGCCATCAGATCGCCCCGCGCCAGATAGACTTCGGCCAGGTTGCGGAGCATGACGGTGGACTCCGACTTGGCGCCGTGCTCGCGGCGCAGCACGCGCGCCATCTGCAGTTCTCGCTCGGCTTCGTCGATCCGGCCCCAACGCAGGTGGTGCATGCCGAGGTGCCGGCGTACATTCGCCTCCATCATGCGGTCGCCGAGTTCCTGACGCAGGGTGATCGCTTCATTGAAGCGCCTCACGGCCTCGGGGGAGTTACCCTCGAGATGCGCCAGGGTTCCAAGGGCGGCAGCGCAGTACGCTAGGCTGATGCGCTCATGGTGCGTGCTGGCCATCTGGTAGGCTTCGTCCAGCCACTTCCGCCCGTCCTCCAGGTTGCCGCTGTCCATCACGCATCGGCCGTACCAGGCCATACAGCGGGCCACGCCCTGCCCATCCCCCAACTCGCGGTACAGGTCGAGGGCATGCCGGTACGCCGTCTGCGCCGTGTTCAATTTCCCGCGCAGATCCTCGGTAATCGTGCCCAGGATTTCAAAGGCCTCCGCCTGCCCCTGCCGATCGTTCAACTTCTCGAAAAGCTCGAGGGCCCGGCGCAGCGCGTCTTCGGCGGGCTGCAGCCCTCCGCGGTCGTATTCCGCAAAGGCCCGGTTCAACCAGGCGCGCGCCAGGAGATCCTCGCGGCCGATCTGCGGGGCCAGCCGCAACACCTTTTCGGTATCCTTGTCGACCAGGCCCGGAGACGACAGCCACTTGACCGCTTCGGTGTGGCTGGTGAGCAACTCCAGCAGCAGCGCGGTCTCGTCATTCAGGCCGGCATTCTCGAGAATGGCCAGCGCGCGCTCATAGAGGCGGCGGGCCTCGGGGAAGGTCCGCAGGGCGATCGCGCGCTCCCCTGCGCGGCGGATCACCGCGATGGCCGCTCGCGCGAGGTCGGGCGACCGGTCGCCGGTCTCGAACCGGTAGCGCCAACCCTGTTCGTAGTGGATGGCCAGGATATCCACGAACTCCTCGTTGGTCTCCCCGACCGTGCGCTCCATCCAGCCCGCGAACCTCAGGTGCTTGGCACTTCGGGCTGCCTTGGGCAGCGTCGCGTACGCCACCTCGCGGATCAGCGCGTGCGTGAACGCGAACTCGCGGTCGTCGGTCACCGACGAGGCCGGACGTTCCTCGATCAGATCACGCTCTTGAAGGCGCGCCAGGCCCGCCGTGGCTTCGGCCGCCGTCAGTTCGCTTGTGGCGATCAGCGCGCCCAGCCAGAACACTCGACCGGCCACCGAGGCGTCTTGAATCGCCCGCTTCTCCAGAGGCGACAGCAGGTCGAGGCGCGAGGCCAGGATCCCGTGGATGGTGTCGGGGATGCGAATCTCCAGCGGCGACGACGCCCAGCGCCATCCGCTCTCGTCACGCACGAGCTCGCCGCCGTCGACCAGCATCCGGAGGATTTCCTGAATGAAGAATGGGTTGCCCTCGGCGCGCGCGAGAATGGCGTCGCGCACATCCGCGGGCATGGCCTCGTCCTTGAGCAGTTCGGTCATGAGCCTGCGGCTGAAGTCAGCCGACAGGGGCGACAGGGCCACGGCCGTGTAGTTGCGCAGGCCCGCGCCCCAATCCGGATGGCGTTCCTGCAGTTCGGGCCGCGCGAGACACAGGATCATGATCGGCGCATCGGCGCCGCGCATCGCCAGATGCTTGAGCAGGTCGAGCAGGCTTTCTTCGGCCCAGTGGAGGTCTTCGAAAATGAGTACCAGCGGCGCGGCCTGTGCCTTGGCCAGGAGGAAGGCGCGCAGCGAGCGTCGCAGCGCGTCCGCGGCCGACCGCGGCTCGGCCGCGCCCCGCGACTCCATCCTCTGGGCCTCGGGGCCGCGATCCTGGCCGCGCGGACCGTTGAACACCAGGGGCATCATGGGGCCGGCGCCGCGCTTAGGTGCCGTGATGCCCAGCAGCGACGCGAAGTCAGCCACAATGGCGTCGCTCTCCTCGGCGCCGAGCAACGGCTCGCAGGTCGCGAAGACGTGAGCGTGCAGCTTCTCGCTCATGGCCGGGGCAGGATCGTTGTCTTTGATCCCGCAATCCGTCCTGATCATCTGCGCCAGCGGCCGGTAGGTCAGTCCCTCGCCGTAGGCCAGGCAGCGGCCGCGGAGGACCTGCGGCGGCGCCGGCGAGGTGCGCAGCATCTCCCGCAGCTCCTCGGCGAGGCGCGACTTGCCCACCCCCGCGGTGCCGATGATCGTGACCAGGTGCGGCTTACGGCCCTCCACCACGCGGCGGTAGAGGGCCAGTAGGAACTGCATCTCCTCTTCGCGGCCGACTAGCGGCGCGCGCAGCCGCTTGCGAGCCGTGCGCTCGATCAGGCCGGTCACCCGCCAACGGGCCCGATCCGCGAAGTCATCACCCTCGACCCCTGCGAGCGGTTCGTATTGCACCGCCGGGCGCGTCGCCACAAACGTGCGCTCGTCGACGACGATGCCATCGGGTGGGGCCTGGACCTGGAGCCGCGCCGCAAGATTGACGACCTCGCCCGTCACCATGAACTCGCCTGCGGCGACCGCGAGGGGATCGGCCACGACTTCCCCGGTGCTGATACCGATGCGGATGTGCAGGTCCGCCGTCAGGCGCGCGTTCAGCGCCGGCATGCGCGCGTGCATCGCCAGAGCGGCGCGCACGGCCCGGTCCGGGTCGTCCTCGTGAGCCTGGGGCAGGCCGAAGACCGACATCACCGCGTCGCCG
Organism: bacterium; assembly: GCA_041487495.1. GTDB lineage: Bacteria > Sysuimicrobiota > Sysuimicrobiia > Sysuimicrobiales > Humicultoraceae > JBGPNN01. Next base: position 3,273 of record JBGPNN010000090.1, on the reverse strand, counting down.
ATGAACTTTTCAACTACGCCGCCGTGGCGTTCGACCTCCTCACGCATCGCCGCGAAGTACTCGCCGATGATCGTGCGCGTGCGCTCGGGGTCGAGCCCGACCACCAGCGGCGTCGAGGCCACCAGATCCGCGAACAGCACGCTCAAGACGCGGCGTTCGACCTGCGCGGCGTCGGAGAGCCGGGTGCCGCACCGCAGGCAGAACTGCGTGTCGGGCAGGTTGCTGGTGCCACAGTTGGGGCAATGGCGATACAGGGCGGTGCCGCAGCGCATGCAGAACTGCGCCTCGGCCGGATTCTCTTTGCCGCAACGGGGGCAGCGGGTCAACAGTTCACGGGCCATACCAGCGATAACCTCCGCGGGCGTTCACGCTATTTCCGCTACCCTACCACATCCCGAAAGATGCGCAAGAAGTTGGCGCCCAGGAGTTTGATGATCTCGTTGTCCGAATAACCCCGGCCGACCAGCGCCCGGGTGATGTTCGGCCAATCGTACCACGACGGGTAGTCTTCGACCCGCGCACCCCAGGACGTGCGGTGCTCGGGTCGAAAGCCGAACCGTACCATTTCCGCGTCCATCAGGGCCTCCAGCGATTTCGGGAAGACCGCGCCCCAGTCGGTGCCGATGCCGACGTGATCGATGCCCATGACCTCGACCACGCGGTCGACGTGGGCCACGAAGTGCTCCAAGGTCGCCCGCGGCTCCGGCGTGATGAAGAAGGGCACGACGAGCACTCCAAAGTAGCCGTCGCGCTCGGCGAGCGCCCGCATGATGTCGTCGGTCTTGCCCCTGTCGTGAGGGCTCAGCTCGCGCGAGAACGAGTGGGTGACGGCCACGGGTCGGGCCGATGTTTTGATGCCTTCCATCGTCGTGCGCAGCCCGCAGTGGGAGAGGTCGACGAGAATGTGGCGCTCATTCATCCGGCGGATCACCTGCAATCCGAAGTGCGACAGCCCGCCGTCTGAGCGCTCGGTGCACCCGTCGCCGACGAAGTTGCGGGAGTTGTACGTCAGCTGGATCACGCGCACCCCGAAGTCGTAGAAGAGGTCGAGGGCGTTGAGGTCCTGACCGAAGTGGGTCGTGTTCTGAAAGTTCAGGATGATCCCGCAGTGGCCGCCGGCCTTGGCGCGCTCGATGTCGGCCGCGCGGGTCACCTTGACGAGCCGGTCGGTGCCGTCGAAGCGCCGGGTCAACTGCGCCAGCCCATCGAGGGCCGACTCGTACGAAAATGGAATCCGGCCGAACGGCCCGACGGTGTTGCTGATGACGTCGACACCACTGCGGTCCCACCACGTCCAGTATTCGGGTAGCTCGCCATGCACCAGGGCATCGGTGGCCATGCGGTCCATCTCGCTGAGGATGTCGGCCGTCGGAGCCTGGCGGGCCACCAGCGCCTCCAGCCGCGAGAGCATCGCGGGCGAGAAGACCGACGGCTCGCCGGACAAGGTATCAATGATGAGGGCCTCGCGCTGCAATGTCGCGGCACGGGCTTCCTGTTCTGCTGAGAGCGTCTTCATGCGGCTCACCTGTGGGCGTAGTCTGAGACGGGCCACCGTTGTACTTCCGCTGCCTTGCTGAGCATCCTTCTGGGGGATTGCTATGGGGATTGCTATAATGAAATGGTCGTTCTTCCACGGTCGCGCATGAACGAAGGAGGAGTTTGCTGTGTCAAGAAATCGGAGCCTCTCGCTGCTCGCCGTCCTGGTGATCGGGGGAGTGCTGGGCGGGTATATCGGCCCGCGGTACGGGTTCACGCTTGGGCCGCGGACGAGCGCGATGACCCCTGCACCCGTCGCACCCTCGGTGCCGCCGACAGTGCCACCGGCCGGGACCAGTCAGGCGCCGGCCGGGACGCCGCCCGCGACCCTCGGCCCCGTGCCACCCGCGGTCCAGGGGCCCCGGGTTGTCGAACCTGAAGAATCCACCATCATCCGGGTGGTTCAGAAGGCCCGACCGGCTGTGGTCAACATCAGCGTGAGTTCCCAAGTGCAGACGCCCTATGGGCTCTTCCCTCGAGAAGGCCAGGGCTCGGGCGTGATCGTGCGTTCTGACGGGCTGGTCCTGACCAACAATCACGTGATCCAGGATGCCCAGGAGATCAACGTGACCCTGCTCTCGGGACAGACGCTGCGGGGACGCGTGCTGGGCGCCGACCGATTCTCCGACATTGCCGTGGTCAAGGTCGAAAGTCCGCGCCCCCTGCCGGTCGTCGAGTTAGGGTCGTCGAACGCGCTGCTGGTCGGGCAGCTGGCCATCGCTATCGGCAACCCGTTTGGGCTCGGCAGCACCGTGACCGCGGGCGTCATCAGCGCGCTTAACCGCAGCATCCAGGCCAGCCCCGATTTCACGGTCGAAAATCTGGTGCAGACCGACGCGGCGATCAACCCGGGGAACAGCGGCGGCGCGCTGCTCGATACCGCGGGCCGGCTGATCGGGATCAATACGGCGATTATTCAGGGCGCCCAGGGTATCGGGTTTGCGATCCCCATCGATCATGCGCGGCTCATCATGGATCAGATCGTCGCGCGCGGCCGCGTGGTGCGACCGGCGCTGGGCGTGCAAATGGTGGGGCAGATTGACCCCGAGACCGCCCGCGCCTACAATCTGCCGGTAAATCACGGTGTCGTGGTCACCCCCGTGACCGGCAGCCCGGCCGAGCGTGCCGGGATCAAGGCCTACGACATCGTTGTCGCGATCGACGGCCAAAAGATCGAGACGCAGAACGACCTGCGACGCGAGCTCTTCCGCAAGAAGCCCGGCGACACGGTGAAGGTGGAGGTCGTGCGCGAAGGCAAGCGGCTGACGTTTCCCGTCACGTTGATTGAACTGCGCAGCGGCGCCTTCATCCTCAACGGAGCTTAGCGGTACGCGCGTGATGGAGCGCTCGCACATCCTGGATTTCGTTCGCGTGACCGAGGCGGCGGCGATCGCCGCCGCGCATCATATGGGCCAGGGCGATAACGAGGCCGCCGACCGCGCCGCGGTGGAGGCGATGCGCACGGCGATGGCCGGTCTGGACCTTCACGGCACCATTGTCATCGGCGAAGGCGAGCGCGATGAGGCGCCAATGCTCTACATCGGCGAGCGTGTCGGCGGGGGCGGCGAGCGCGAAGTCGACATCGCCGTCGATCCACTCGAAGGGACAAACCTTGTTGCCCGGGGCCTGCCGAATGCGATCTCGGTGCTGGCCGTTACAGAACGCGGCGGCCTGCTGCACGCCCCCGACATCTACATGGATAAACTCATCGTTGGTCCGACCAGCGCGGGCCGCGTG
>JBGPNN010000089.1:0-11792 GCA_041487495.1 bacterium | reverse complement strand
TTCCTGCACTACTTCGGAGGCGGCTACCGCGCCGTTGACTTTGTCCTGCGCCCCGGCGCCGAGTTGCGGGGTGACTACGTGCTGTCCAGGAGTGCCGATGAAGATCGATGCGATTGACGTCTTCCACATCGAGATGCCGTACAAGGCGCCGTTTGAAACCTCGTTCGGTCGCGAGGATACGAAGGCGTGCCTGCTGCTGCGCGTGCAGGCCGACGGCGCGGAGGGGTGGGGCGAGGCGCCGGTCATGCGCGCGCCGCTCTACAACGAGGAGACCGTTGACACCGCCTGGTCGGTGTTGGAACACTTCCTGATCCCGCCGCTGCTGGGACGGCCCATGCCCACCCCCCACGCCTTTGCGCAGCGGGTCGCGCCCATTCGTCGAAATCATATGGCCAAAGCCGGGCTCGAGGCGGCGCTGTGGGATCTCGAGGCACAACGGCAAAGGAAGAGTCTCGCCGAGGTGCTCGGGGGCACACGCAAACAGATCTCGGTCGGTGTCAGCGTCGGCCTCGAACCGACAATTGATCAGGTCGTCGCGCGCGTCGAGCGCTTCCTAGCCGATGGATACCGGCGCGTCAAAATCAAGATCAAACCGGGCATGGACGTGGACCTGGCCCGCGCGGTCCGCCGCCGGTTTGGCGACATTCTCCTCCAAGTGGACGCCAACTCCGCCTATTCGCTGTCGGACGCACCGACGTTCCAGGCGATGGAGGACCTGAACCTCTTGCTGATCGAACAACCGCTCGAAGAAGACGACATCGTCGACCACGCCAAGCTGCAGGCCCAGCTGCGCACGCCGGTGTGTCTGGACGAATCAATCGTACACGAGCGCGCCGCGCGCGCCGCGCTGGAGCTGAAGGCCTGCCGGGTGATCAACATCAAACAGGCCAGGGTGGGCGGTCTTGGCGCCGCCCGGGCCATCCACGACGTATGCGGCGAGCATGGGGTTCCGGTCTGGTGCGGAGGGATGCTGGAAACCGGCATCGGCCGCGCCGCGAACATCGCCCTGTGCGCGCTGCCAAACTTCACGCTGCCCGCTGACCTCTCAGCCAGCGACCGCTACTTCCACGAGGACGTGATCGACCCGCCGGTACGGCTCAACCCGGACGGGACGATCACCGTCCCCACCGAGGCGGGTCTGGGTGTGCGCATCGTGCTGGAGCGCATCGAGCGACACACGGTGCGGAAGGCCCGGTTCACGCCCTGACCGTCTCACTTCCTGCCGGATTTGCGGAGGTAGGCCTTCCAGGGCTGCCAGTAGTATCGCGTCCAGCCGGTTGTGACGCCGGCGAGATCGTGCGCCGGCACGTTGGCGTGCACCAGGTCGATGCGTCCCCCGCGCGGCGTATCGGTGAAGGTCAGGACCAGCAGGGAATCGGCGTCGGTCTTGGGCCAGGTCCGCCCTCGCCACGCCTGGACGATCAACCGCCCGGGAACAACCGCCAGCATCCGGCCGACGACCTGGCCGCCAAACGCCGAGAACCGGCTCCCGGGTTTTCGGCTGACCACCACCGGCGCTCCGGTCGCCGCCGCGTGCTGGCGGGCGTCCATGTAGAGACTGAAGAGGCGGGCTGCCGGTACGGCAAACGTCACGGACTGCTGCAACACTTTGCTCATCGCTTCTCCTCCATGATCCGGGCCAGGCCCGGCTCAGCGGTCGTACGACAGTCTCGGGTGCCAGTCGGTGCTCCGGCCTTCTGGAGTGAGATCGAACAGGTTCCACAGCGGCCAGATCATGTCTACATGCCTTGGGTCTTGTCCGGGCTCCGGGGTTACGTAGAGCATCTCGGTGTTGTAGAAGTGGTAGATCTTGCCGCTGCGGCGGACGAAGACGTTCAGCGCGGGGATTTGATCGCCGGTTGGCGTCTCCGCGTGATAGTCCCGGTTGTAGGTGGTCGCCGCCGATGACAGGAGGCGAAGATTCGTCCAACCGCGGTCGCGGGCGTGTCTGCGTATTCGTTCAATAGGCGACTTTGCCACCACGGCCAGGCTCACGCGCTGGCGGGCATGCGGCGCGGTACCGTCCAGCGAGTCGAGAATCGACGTGCAGGACGGGCACGCGCGCTCCATGGTGGGTCCGTACATGAAACTGTAGACCAAGAGGCTGTCTTTGCCGGGCTCGAACAGTTCCGAAAATCTCGTCTTGCGGACGGTCTGTGTATCGGCGAGATCGGGTGCACCTTCCTCGAACGCGTAGTCTTGACGAACCTCGCCGCCAAGCGGGAGTCGCCGGCGCAGAGCGGCGACTTCTTCGATCCGCCTCCTCAGTTCCATCTCTGCCTCGAGCAGTTGGTCGCGTGCCGTGCGATATACCTCGTTCTCACCGGGAAAGCGTGTCGCGGACTGCTGAAAGACTTTGCTCATCGCTCCTCCTCCAGAATGCGGGCCAGTGTGTCAAGGCATCCCTGCCAGCCCTTGCCGTGCTCGTCGCGCGTCTGCCCGTCACGAAACGCTTCGTGGACCAGGACGACTTCGGTGCTGCCGCCGCGATCATGAAATTCGACGGTGACCAGTGTCTCGGGACCGCCGCCGCCCTCCCAAACCCAGGTGTAGATCAGCCGTTCCGGCGGGCGCACTTCACGGTAGACGCCGACGACGACGTGCACGACATCCTTGTCGGGCGGTTTCATCGCGAGCCGGTAGCGACCGCCGACGCGAAGGTCGACCTCCGCAAACGGGGTCGTGTAGCCGGGTCCGGCGGCCCACCACTTTTTCAGTTCCTGCGGGTCGGTCCACGCCCTGAAGACTTTCTCCCGCGGCGCCGGGTAGGTGCGGATGATGGTGAGCGTAGTGGTTGGGTCGAGCGCTGCCCTGGCCATGACGTCGGTCCACCTCCTGAGGTGTCGTCGAGATACCGGGCCAATGCATCGAACTGCTGCTCCCAAAATCGCCGGTAGTGCGCCAGCCACGCCGCGGCATCACGCATCGGGCCGGCCTTCAACCGGCAGTGGTGCACCCGGCCGTCCCGTGTGCGCCCCAGGAGACCCGCCGCCTCGAGCACCCGCAGGTGGCGCGAAATCGCGGGAAGCGAGATGCGGAAAGGGGCCGCGAGCGCTCCGACCGTGGACTCCTTGCGGGCCAGCTGCGTCAGAATCGCCCGGCGCGTCGGATCGGCCAGTGCCGCAAACGTCGTATCCAGGGACTTGCTCGTCACGAAGCTCACCTGATACTTAACCGATATGTTAACAATAGAGCTGTTCCCGCCCGATGTCAAGACCATGCGCATCCTACTTCGGCCGGGTGGCTGCGTCCAATTGTTCCAGAATCTTGCCCAGGCGCTCCATCTCGCGGCCGTACCCGGCGAGATCACCGGCGCGCAGCCGTTCCTGCGCGCGTCGGTACGTCTCCACCGCCTGGTCGGTCAGTGCGCGTACGTCGGCCCCCGCAGGAGCCGCCGGCGTGGGCGGGCCACCCGGCCCCTGAGGCGCCGGACCGGGCACGGTCGGACTGGGCCGCGACGGCTGGGTCCCGAAGAGCTCGGCGAGGGCGCCATCGAGGGTCGGCGCCATGATGATGCGCGGCCCGCTCGCCACAATCACCCGCTTCAGCTCGGGCAACTGGCTGCGTTCGGCCTGCAGAAAGAGCGGCTCGACGTAGAGCAGACCATCCTCAATCGGGATCACCAGCAGGTTGCCGCGGATGACCTGCGAGCCCTGCTGGTTCCACAGCGTCAACTGCGATGAGATGGTCGGGTTCTGATCGATCCGCGATTCCACCTGCATCGGGCCGAAGACGATGCGTGCCTTCGGGAACCGGTAGACGATCAACTCCCCATAATGTGCCGGGTCGTTGCGCGCCGCCATCCAGGCAATCATGTTGTCGCGGCGCTCCGGGGACAGCGGGAGGATCAGCGCGAATTCGGGCGCGGATCCCTCCGCCAGCCGGATGTTCACGTAGTAGGGCTCGACCTTGACTTCTTCGCGGCCGAAGATCTCGCGCGGGATCGCCCAGATGTCTTCCCGATTGTAGAATACCTGCGGGTCCTTCATGTGATAGGTAGCGTAGACCTGCGCCTGGATCTCGAACAGGTCGACCGGATACCGCAGGTGCGCGGCCAATGCCACCGGCATATCGGTCGCCGGCCGGAAGAGTTCGGGGAAGATCGATGTCAGCGTGCGCGCGATCGGCTCATCAGGCGTCATCAGGTAGAATGTCACCCGGCCGTCGTAGGCGTTGATGACCACCTTCACGCTGTTGCGAATATAGTTAATGTCGCCGTACCGCGCCGCGTACGGATACCGGTTGGTCGCGGTAAACGCGTCGATGATCCAGTAAAGGGCGCCGTCGGCCAGCACGAGGTACGGATCGCGGTCGTAGCGCAGGAACGGTGCGATCCGCAGCACGCGCTGCGCGATCTGGCGCCTGAAGAGCAGCCGGCTGTCGGGGCCGATATCCGTCGACAACATCAACTTCGTGTCACCGAACCGGTACGCCAACGCCAGCCGGGCCAGGAATCCCAGACGGATCCCGCCCTGTCCCTGATACCGTGTGTAGACGTTCTCGTCCCCGCTGGGGTAGTCGAGTTCGCGCTGGTTGGTATTCACGACCGCGTAGTTCGTCGCCATCTCGCCAAAGTAGATCTCCGGCCGCGTGACCTTCAGACCGGGGACCGACTCGGGTGGGATGTCCCTGACGAAGAACTCGGGCATGCCTTCCTCCGAGATGCGGTTGACCGGCGTCATCACCAGGCCGTGCCCGTGCGTGTAGACGAGATGCTCGTTGACCCACGACCGCGCCTGCGGCTGCAGCCGTGACGTCGTCAGCTCGCGTGCCGCGAGCATCACCTGGCGCTGGACGCCGTTGACCATGTAGCGGTCGATGTCCACGTCCGAGAACGTGTAATAGGGCCGGAGCGATTGCAGCTGCCGGTAGGCCTGCAGTAGCGGCCGGTAGTCCCACAACCGGATGTTGTCGATCGTGGCCCGGTTGCGCGCGATCGCAGCCGCGTCCAACGGCGCCGTGGGAAACTCGCGCTCGCGGACCTTGTCCAGCCCGAACCCCTTCAGCGTGCCCGTGATCGCGTTCTTGATGTAGGGGGCCTCAACCGTCAGCTCGTTGGGACGCACCCGCAGCGACTGTACCGTGCCGGGGTAGAAGAGCAGGCCCCCGGCCCAGGCGACGACAATCAGCAGGATCGTACCAATGGCCAGCCGGACGGTCCGCAGCCAGGCGTTGGCCACCAGCAGGCCTCCGCAGAGGATGAACAGCACTGTCAGCGCCCGCAGCGCGGGCAGCACCGCGTGCACATCGGTGAACGAGGCCCCGAAGGCGGGTCCGCGGGTCGAGTAGAGCAGATCGAAACCGTCCAGCCAAAAGTTGAGCCCGCGCACGATCACCGTGGCACCGAGCAGGACGGACAGGTGGGCGCGCACCCCAGAGGGTGCCAGCCACAGCCCCCGCAGCATCAAACGGCCGTAGGAGGCCGCGTATCCCAGTGCCACGGCCGTGGTAATCAGCACCAGCCACACGAACAACCAGTCGGCGACGAATCGATAGACCGGTAGTGTGAACACGTAGAATCCCACATCGCGGCCGAAGAGCGGATCGACTTCTCCAAACCGTGTGGCGTGGAGGAACTGCTGGAACACGACCCACTCCCCGGACGCGGCGAGGCCAAGGATGAACGCCACGCCGGCCAGGGCCCAGCCCCACCAGCCGATCGACGCCCACCGCCGGCCGGTCTGCCGGTAGGTGCCACCGCGGCCCGACATCTCGATCACGTCTGCCCTGGCGCCACGGAAGACCGGCCGCAGGTTGAGGTACGAGAGCAGCCACAGCGCCCCGCCCACCACCACCGTCACCAGAATGCGCGACAGGAACGGCACCCAAAAGACGCGCAGATATCCGACCTCGCCAAACCACAACCAGTCGGTGTACCAGCGAGCCAGAGTGGGGCCTAGGATAAACACCACAATGCCCGCAATCCAGAAGAGCCACCGCGCTCGTCTCATCCGCTCATCCTTCCCCGCGTCGCCTTCGCTCCGCGTCTCGCCTCGCGTGCCGTCCGTCCGTTTGACGCGTCGTGCCCGGAGGGATAGAATGGACGCGCCGCGCTCCCGATAGCGGGCGCGTCCCTCAGGTGGAGTTCGCGATGGAGGACACGTTTACCCGCGAGCAGGTTGTCGAAGTCCTCAAGACCGTCTTCGACCCGGAAATCCCGGTTAACGTCTATGACCTGGGATTGATCTACAGTCTGGAGATGGACGGCGACAACGTGAAGATCGTGATGACCCTCACGGCGCCCGGCTGCCCGGTCGGGCCGCAGCTCGCCGCCGAAATCCAGAACAGACTGCAGGCGATTGGCGCCGAGGATGTCTCGGTGACCTTTGTCTGGTCACCAGCCTGGTCCACCGAAAAGGTCACGCCCGACGGCCGCCTTGCACTGCAGATGATGGGGATGGCCGTCTAGCAGGTCTCTATGCACGTCCTGATCGTGGACGACAACCTCCTCTCGGGCACCCGGCTCATCGAGCAAGCTCAGGTGGCCGGATGGACCGCGAGCAACTGCGGGCCCAACGCGGCCCTCGCGGCGGCGCGCCGGCGACGGCCGGACGTGGTCGTTGTCAACCTGGTGACCGCGTCCTGCGACGCGTCCAAGGTGGTCCAGGTCTTCAAGACCGCGCCTGACCTGGCGCCGATCCCGGTGCTGGCGTTTTGCGGCCATCGAGAAGCGGCGCGGCGCAAGGCGGCGGCAGATGCCGGGTGCGACCGCGTCGTCAGCAACTCATCGGTGGCCCAACACCTGGCGACCCTGGTGCGCGACCTGGCGTCCGCGGCCTCCAAGCGATGAGACCGCAGCACCGCACCGCACCGCGGCGGTCTTGGGGACCGTGGATTGCGGCCGCCATCGCCGTGGTCGCGGTCGTGAGCGCGACCGTCATGGTTAGCAGCCAGCCTACCGGTCCGAGAGTCGGCGATCACTGGCACGCGCCGTTCAAGGTCGTGATCTGCGGCGAACGCACCCCGCCGCTCCCCGCAACCGAGGGTGATGTGCACACGCATGGAGACGACGTCATCCATGTCCACCCGCACAGCCGGGACACGGCCGGGCGCAATGCGACGATTGGCGCGTTCCTGAAGACAACGCCGCTTGAGGTCACGACCACGTCGCTGACGATCAAGACCAAGGTATACCGCAACGGCGACCGATGCGCAGACGGGCGCGCCGGTACCGTCATTGTGCTGGTCAACGGCAAGCCCAGATCCGACGTGCTCTCGTACACCCCCACAGACGGGGATCAGATCGAGTTCCGGTTCGGGCCGTGAACGCCCGCGCGCGCCGAGTCTTGCTCACGGTACTGGCGCTGGCGGCGATCGCGGCCGCGGGCTGCGGCCGGCGTGACCGTCTCGGCGATCTCCCCTACTTCCCCGGGGCCGTGTACGTCGGCTCCACGTCATCCGTCGGGGAGCAGTTCGGGTTCCCGCCCGCGGCGTGGGAGCAGGTGGAGCTCCGCACCTCGGCGCCGTTCGACCAGGTCCGCGACTTCTATGCGAAGATCGAGCTGCGCGGCCAGACCGCGACGTTCGAGAGCGAACTGGCCAAGAGCGCGGGCCGCGTCTACAATCGGTTCATGGCGGACGGGCAGCGGCGGCGCTTCTACGCGATCGCCATCGAGGAGCGCCCGGTCGCGCGCGACATCAGCGTCCTGCTCAGATACGGCGTCGCCCGAAAATAGGGCGTGCGCTTGCGTTCGCCGGCGCGTGATGGTATGCTGCTGCCGTCACCACCATTCAAGGTGGCTAACACGAAAGGAGGTGAGGCCGACAATGAGTAGTCAGACCCCGGCCCACCAGTGGAGGATGTTGCTCTAAAGGCCGTGTGATCTTGCGCGGTCAGCGTCCTGGCTCGGTGGGCCGGGGCGCTTTTCTTTTGGGAAGGTTTCGCGACGGTATATTCGGCAGCACCAAACAGTTTGGGGGCACGCCAATGACATTGAAACGCATCACCGGGATTCTGGCCACGGCGGCGTTAATCGCCGTGGCAACCCCGCCTCGTCCGGCGTTTGCGTTCGACACGTGGTGGCACGCCGAAGCGACGCGACACGGCGTGGTCGCCAACGGCTTCTCGGCCGACGCGCGCCTGGCTACCCAGTTCACCAACTACTTGACCGACTTCCATTCCGTGGCCGCCGACAAGATCGGAGGATTCGAGGGCTTGTTCCGCCGGCTCCCCGGCGGCCGCCCGCAGAATGCGCCGACGGCGTCCCGCCTCGACGCCGAGGACACGGATCGCCTCCATTTCGATTCGCTCTTCTCAACCGCCGAGATCGAGGATCAGTGGGCGACCTTGGAGACGAACACGAAGGCGGCGTTGCGCAAGTACGCGGCCGACCCGTCGGTCAAGCCCGGGTTCCGGCCGATCGTGCTCCTCACGATCGTGGGGGCCAGCCTGCACGTCGTTCAGGATTTCTACTCCCACTCGAACTGGGTGAACGAATTCGTGAAGACGTCCCCAGGGCGTCCAGTTCCGGCGTGGCAGGACGTCCCGGCGGCCCAGCGCGCCGCGATGCGGCTCTATACGGGTGCCTATCCGGACGGGTGCTGCCCCGGCCGCGTCGATCACGAAGCGCTCACCAAAGACTCCTCCGATCGCGCGCTGCACGCCGAGGCCGTGGACGCAGCGAAGCGGGGCTCGACCGCGTGGGTGCGGCTGCTGATGCAAGACCAGAGCATCCCGTGGGGCATCGTGACCGGTCACAAGGTTGACGGGGCCGTGGGAAAGCGTTTTCTGCGTGAACTCGACGCCACGTTCTTGACGTCCTCATCGATCATGGCGGGGCACTTCGACGGCCCGCGACCGGCCAAGCTCGTCTTCGCCAAGGACGGCGACCCGGGTCGAGAGAAGCGGATGGCGCTTCAGGCGATCCTCTTGGTCTTGGGTGGATACTCGACCAATCTGGGCGTGATCGACAACCCCTACAAACTGCCCACCCCCTACTGGGCGGGGTTCCTTGTCTATCACGTCGAGCGGGACCTGGCCAAGGGGCTGTTGGTGGCGGGCAAGCGGCGATAGACTGCCCCTGGGCGAGGACTACGCGGCCCCGAATCGGGGCCAAATCCTCTTAGACGCACGTCGGAACCTGCTCATCCCCCACGCCGGAGGGGTGACCTTGGCGATCCAAGCAGGAAACCACTGTAGTCGGCGCGTATCAGGCGTACACGCGGTTCGCACCTGAGCCCGACGTCGGATGCCGGACGTGCCGATGCATCGTACCCCGCGACACCGCCTGACCATTCCTGTTCTCCTGGCATGCCTGTGTTTGCTGGGCCCCTCGCTTCGTGCCACCGCAGCCGACCGTGAGGCACAACTCCTAGACCTCCGCTGGCGACTCGACGGAGACGCCACCGCTGTCACGTTTCGCCTATCGACGCCGGTCCGTTACCGCACGGCGGTCAACGGGATGAGCGTGGCCATCGATCTGTGGACGGTGGGCGGCGATGCCGAGCGGGCGATCACACTCGAGTCCGGTGTCGTGTCGGGGATCACAGTGCGGCGGATGACCCCCGATGTGGTGCGGCTGGAATTCGGTGTTCGCGAACCGGCCCGGTTCAAGATCTTCACGCGGGACGACCTGTTGACCGTGACGATCTTCCCGCAGCGGTTGAGCGCGGTACCCGTGCCGCAAAACGTGGGCTACCAGACCATGAAGGTGGCGACGGGCGGCGGCGGGGCTCGGGTGCACATCGTGACTCTCGATCCCCGGGCGCAGTCGCTCACGATTCAGGCGGCGCTCGGCGGCGCGGTGGTCAACGCCACCGAGACGACGAGCGCGGCGGCCGCGCGGCTCGACGCGATCGTCGCCATCAACGGAAACTTCTATACCGAAGCGGGTCTGCCGGTCGGGCTGATCGTCATCGACGGGCGCGTGCTCTCAGCGCCGTTCCCTCGCCGCGTCGTGTTTGCCATGGATGCCAGCGGCCGGCCGTGGATCGGGTCCACCGAGTTCACGGGGCGCCTCCTGACCGACACCGGCGCCGCCGTCCCGATCTCGGCGATCAACCGGCCGCCGCGCTGGGGCGGCGTCGCGCTCTACACGCCCGAGTTCGGCCCGATGACGCCCTGGCACGCGTTGGTCGCCATCGTCCGCGACGATCGTCTCGTGACCTTTACGACAGGACGCCAGCCCATCCCCCATGACGGGTACGCGCTGGCCACGGCTGAATCCCAGCAGCACCTCTTGCTGGGACTGGTGCGCGGCCAGACCATGAAACTCGACCTGGCGCTTGAACCGTCGAACATCATGCAGGCGGTCCAGGGTGGCCCGCAGTTGGTCCGCAACGGGCAGATCTACATCCCGTACGCCTGGGAAGGCTTCGGACCCGGCTTCTACGGTGGGCGCACGGCCCGGTCGGCCATCGGCATCACGCACACCGGCAAGGTGCTGCTCGTGACAGTCGATGGCCGCCGCCCCCGCGAGAGCAGCGGCATCAACCTGCCCGAACTCGCCGAGTTGATGAAGACCCTGGGCGCCCGTGACGCCATGAATCTCGACGGCGGCGGATCGGCCACCCTGGTCGTCGGGGGCCGGGTGGTGAGCGCACTTCCCCGCGGCGGCGAACGAATGGTCTCCGGAGTGCTGGTCGTCCGCCGGTCTCCGGACACGACCCCGTAGCCCACCCTCTGCTCGTGCTAGACTGGTTCCACAGAGTTTGCGGAGGACGGTTTGCGCTATCCGCCCAAGAGCCAGGCTCCGGAACACCTCGATGCTCCGGGTCAGGATCCCCGAGAGTTTGCCGGGCTGCTCAAGGCCGTCCGGCGCACCAACCGCTGGTACGGCGGGTACGCCCTGATCCTTGACTACATCGCACGCTTCGCCGACGCGCTGCCCCGGCGCCCGCTGACGATCCTCGACGTGGCGACGGCGTCGGCAGACGTTCCGGCGGCCATCGTGCGCTGGGCCCGGCGCCGAGGCCTGCCGCTGCGCATCGCCGCCCTGGACATCAATGTGGATACCCTGGCCGCGGCGCGTCAAACGGTGCGCGGCCTGGGGGAGATTGCACTCATCCGGGGCAACGCGATGGCCCTCCCCTTCCCCGACCGGAGCGTCGATGTGGCTCTCTGCGCGCTGGCCCTCCACCACTTTACGTTCGAGGAGGCCGCGCAGGTGCTGCGCGAGATCAACCGCGTGGCACGGGGCGGGTTCGTCGTCAACGACGTGCTCCGCTCGTGGCCGGCGTACGTGGGCGCGCTCGCCGACACGTGGATCCTGTCGCGGAACCGGTTGGCCCGGCACGATGGCCCGCTCTCGGTCTTGCGATCGTTCACCTGGCCGGAGTTTGAGCACCTAGCGCGGGCGGCCGGACTCAATGGCGCCGAGGTGCGCCGTCACCGGTTGCAGCGCGCCGTACTGGTGCGCTGGCCCACCGAGGAAGCCCATGTCGATGGACGCTGACGCGATCGTCGTCGGCGCCGGACCGGCGGGCAGTGTCACGGCGCTCCTCCTCGCGCGTCGGGGCCACCGTGTCCTCATCGTGGACCGAGCCCGCTTCCCCCGAGCAAAGCCTTGCGGGGAATACCTGAATCCCGGCGCCGTCGAGGCCCTGCGGCGGCTGGGTGTCGCCGACGAGGCACGCGCCGCAGGCGTAACGATCTCGGGCATGTTCATCGTGGCGCTCGACGGCCAGACGCTGTGGGCGCCATTCCCGCTCGGGCGGGGGCTCCTGGTCCCGCGGGCGCGTCTGGACGACCTGCTGTTGCGCGCCGCGGTCCGGGCGGGAGCCGGCGTGCTCGAGGGATGCCGCGTGGACACGGTCACCCCCGGCTCGCCGGTGGTCGTCCTGGGGCGAGCCGG
>JBGPNN010000088.1:0-11930 GCA_041487495.1 bacterium | reverse complement strand
GATTCACCGTGCAGGTCGTGACGGTCCCCATCGGTGAGCGGGTCAAGAGCGTGCGTCAGGCCGCCACGCTGTTCGACACGTGTGCCGCGGCAGGGGTCGATAGAACCGACACGATCGTGGCGCTGGGCGGCGGTGTCATCGGTGATCTGGCGGGATTCGTCGCCGGAACCTACATGCGCGGCATCCGGCTGATCCACATCCCGACGACCCTCTTGGCGCAGGTGGATAGCAGTATCGGGGGCAAGACCGCGGTCAATCACCCCCGCGCAAAGAACCTGATCGGGATCGTCCACCAACCGGCACTGGTGGTCGCCGACGTCGACACCTTGCGATCGCTACCGCCGCGCGAGCGGCGGGCGGGCCTGGCCGAAGCGGTGAAGTACGGCATGGTGCTCGATGCCGGTCTGCTCGCCTTCCTGGAGGCAGGCCGCCCGGCCGAGGCCAAGGCGTGGCCGCTCCAAGACTTGGCGGAGATCGTCGCGCGCTGCGCCGCGCTCAAGGCGCGGATCGTGGAGGAGGATGAACTGGAACGCGGGCCTCGCCAGGTGCTCAACTACGGCCACACCGTCGGGCATGCGATTGAGGCCGCGCAACCGGGGCAGGTTGTGCACGGTGAGGCGATCGCGATCGGGATGCGCGTGGAGGCGCAGATCGCGGTCCGGCTCGGCCTGCTGGCGGACGGCGAGGCGCGACGACAAGACCTGCTGCTGCGGCGGGTGGGGTTACCGGTCGACGTGCCGCCGGGGCCGGTTGGAGCACTACTCGAAGCGATGCGGCTGGACAAGAAGCGCCGTGACGGCAGGATTCGATGTAGCCTTCCAGAAGGCATCGGCCATGCGCGACTCGGCGTTGATGTGCCGGAGTCGCTGATGCGGGAGGTGATAGGCGCGTGCCAAGGGTCCTTGTGATGTACGGTCCGAACCTCAACCTGCTGGGCAGCCGCGAGCCCCAGCACTATGGCACCATGACCCTGGACGCGCTAAACGCCCGCCTCACCGACGCCGCGAAGACGGTTGGCCTGGACGTCGAGTTCTTCCAATCCAACCATGAAGGCGCGCTGATCGATCGCCTGCACCAGGCCGGGACGACTTGCCAGGCGGTCGTGCTCAACCCTGGGGCGTACGGGCACACGAGCGTGGCGCTCCGCGACGCGGTGGTGGCGATTCATCTCCCTGTCATCGAATGCCACCTTTCCAACGTGGCGAAGCGAGAGCCGTTCCGGCACCGGTCGCTGCTGACTGATGTCTGTGCCGGCGCGATCTCCGGGTTTGGACCGGAGAGCATGGTGCTCGGGCTTCACGCCGCCGCGGCGATCCTGCGCGGCGCAGGACGCTAGCGTCGCGCCACACCAGACATCGGCGGATAACACGTATGCATGTCCGTGGGGTTCGCGGAGCCATTACCGTGCAGGCCAATCACGAGGTGGCGATCCTCGATGCCACGCGGCGGCTGCTCGCGGAGATGGTCCGGGTGAACGATGTCGAGCCGGATGAGATCGCGGCGATCATCTTTACGGCCACCCCCGATCTCAATGCCGCGTTTCCCGCCGAGGCGGCGCGCCGGCTAGGATGGCAGACGGTGCCGCTGATGTCCGCCACCGAGATGGCCGTGCCGGGCGCGCTGCCCCGGTGCGTGCGTGTCCTGATCTTCTGGAATACGCCCAGGGCGCAGGAACAGGTTATTCACGTCTACCTCGACGGCGCCGAAACCCTGCGCCCCGATCTCAAACCGCAGTCAACACGCGCTGCCCCCGGCGGAGGGGATGGCTAAGACGGCCATGCCGCCGGTGGGGTTGCGCGAGATCACTCCGCTGGAATCGCCGCCCGACGCCGTCGTCCCGATCCCGGGTTCCAAGAGCCTGACAAACCGCGCGCTGGTCACGTCAGCGCTGGCGACGGGGACGTCCCGTCTGACAAACGCCCTGTTCAGCGACGACACGATCGTGATGGTGGACTCGCTCCGGCGGCTCGGGTTCCGCGTCGAGGTTGACGCGAAAGGCCTCAGTATGCTCGTGCACGGCCTTGGTGGACGCCTGCCGGCCGGCACCGCCGAGTTGTTTGTCGGCAACGCGGGCACCGCGGCCCGTTTCCTGACGGCGATGGTGGCGCTCGGGTACGGACGCTATCTCATCGACGGATCGGCCCGGATGCGCGAGCGTCCCATCCAAGACCTAGTCGACGCGCTCGGCGCGTTGGGGGTCTCGGTCTCGTCTACCAATGGGACGCCGCCGGTGCTCGTCGACGCCCGAGGCATTCGCGGCGGGCAGACGACGGTGCGCGGGGATGTCAGCAGCCAGTTTGTCTCGGCGCTGCTCATGGCTGCACCATACGCGGCGGAGGACGTGGAGCTGTCAGTGGAAGGACGTCTGGTCGGCGGGCCGTACGTCGAGATGACGCTGGCCGTCATGCGGGCTTTCGGTGTCCGCGTCGAGCACGAAGAGTTGCGCTGGTTCTTCATCCGTGCGGGGCAGCAGTATCGCGCGCAGGAGTATGCGGTCGAACCCGATGCGAGTGGCGCTGCCTACTTCTTTGCCGCGGCGGCGATCACTGGGGGGCGCGTCCGGGTGCCGGGCCTCTCCGCGGCGTCGCTTCAGGGCGACAGCCGGATCGTCGATCTGCTCGAACGGATGGGCTGCGACGTTGAGCGCGGTGTCGGGTATCTCGAGGTTCAGGGCACGGACGATCTGCACGGCCTCGACGTCGATCTCGCCGGGATGAGCGATCAGACGATGACCCTGGCGGCGATCGCGCCGTTTGCCGACAGCCCGACATGCATCCGCGGCGTCGCCCATATCCGCCACCAGGAGTCCGACCGCCTCGCGGCCACCGCGACCGAACTGCGCCGCCTGGGACAAGACGTGGAGGAGCTGGAGGATGGCCTGGTAATCGTCCCGCAGCCGGTGCGGCCCGCCGTGATCGAGACGTATGGTGATCACCGGATCGCGATGGCGTTCGCCGTGACCGGCTTGAGAGCTCCGGGGATCTCGATCGGAGATTCGGAGTGCGTGACGAAGACGTTTCCGGATTTCTTCGAACGACTCGAAGCGCTGTCATCGGGGGCGCGAACGCGGTAACAGGTACCCGGGCGAATAAACCTCCGTCAGCCCCGCTCCGTTCAACGTAGGGAGAGGAGCGTGATTCTATGTCACGTGTAGTGGCCGCAATGGTCCTGACGGGCCTGCTGATTGTGGCGTTTGCCGGCGGCGTTCCCTGGCAAAGCCGGGACGGGCGCGCCTACGCCGGCGGCTCGGGGACAGCCACCGCCGAGCAGCAGGCGGCCGCCGCGAAGCTGCTGGACGATGTCAGGGCGGGGACGACGCGCTTTGCCAGTCTGCAGACCGCGATGAATGAAGGGTATCAGCAGACGACACCGTTCCGATTCGGGCAGTGGGGGCCGGCGCATTTCAACAACCGGCAGTACACGCGTGAGAAGAGGTTTCTCGAGCCCGAACGGCCCTCGGCCCTCGTCTACATGAGGACGCAGGACGGCCGCAACGTGTTGATCGGGGTGATGTTCTTGGCTCCAAAGGGCCAGGGCCCACGCCCAGGCGGCCCGATTACCGAATGGCATGTTCATGACAACCTGTGCATCACCAGCACGGGCGCGGCCGACGTGGCGATGGCCCCCGGGCAGTGTCCGCCGGGGTCAACGTTCCTCGGCGAGGCGGTCGAGATGATGCACGTGTGGATCTTCGAGAACCCGGACGGGACGTTTGCGCACAGCTTGACCACGCAGAGCATTCGCGCCGCCGTGCAGTACGCGACGCGGCGCTAGAGCGAGGACTCGACGCCGGCTTCGCGCATGAAACGGTCCCAGCGCAGCCGGCCGGGCGGGTGCTCCGCGCCCCGCGCATAGCTGATCGCCAGGTCTGCCATCTTCTCCACAACCCAGTTGAAGTAGTCATCGTGGATGCGTGCCCGTTCGAAGTCGGGGGCGGGATTGAGGAAGTCGATGGCGTACGGCACGTTATCGCGGATGGCGAATTCCACCGTGTTCATATCGTACCCGAGCACCTCGCAGATCATCCGCGCATCCTTGACGACGCGCTCGCCGAGCTCCGGCGTCAGGTGCTGGTGGTCGACGATGTAGCGCTCGGTCCAGTACAGCCGCGGGTCCCAGCGGATCGGCATGATCTCGCGCCGGCCGATACAGATGCAGCGCACGTAGTGATCGAACTCGATGTACTCTTGCAAGATCATTGTCTGCATACCGGTCTGGTCGTAGCAGCGCCAGAGATCCTCCAGCGAGTGGACCTTGAAGACCTGCTTGAAACCACCGCCGATGTTCGGCTTGAGGATCGCCGGGAAGGCGATGTGTTCGACAATCTCGTCCCAGGGTATCGGGTAGGTCAGGTTGCGCAGCGATTCCGGTGTGATGTCCTCGATGTGCGCCTTGTTCGGCAGCAGCACGGTTCGCGGTACGGCGATGCCCAGGCGGGCCAGCAGCGCGGTGCCGAAGAACTTCTCATCGGCCGACCACCAGAAAGGATTATTGACTACCGTGGTGCCGGCCAGCGCGGCGTACTTAAGATACCCGCGGTAGTAGGGCACCTCGTGCGAGATCCGGTCGATGATCACGGCGTACTGGCGCGGGTCGTCTAACCGGGTGCCGCCCAGGCGGCAGAAGTCCGCGGTGACGCCGTCCACCGCGCGGCGGTTGACTTCGTCGATAAAGGCGGCCGGGAAAGATTCTTCTCGACCCACGAGCAAGCCGATCTTGCGCGAACCGTTCATGGTCTGGCTCCTGTCGAGCGGGTTACCGCAGACCCTCTGCGCGGGGACTCCTTCTGTATGACGGGGAGGGTCCCCTCGTCGTGCTCGGAGCCTCGGCCTCCACCAGATTGGTAGAGGTTGGCCTCGGCAACGAGCACTCCGAGGAGCCCTCCCCGCCACTCGGGAGCAGTTTCTCGGCCTAGATGTAGTGCGGGATGGCCTCTCGCCACAATGGCCAGTCGTGGGTGTAGCCCCACCAAATGGCGAGCTCGTGAGGGACGTTCTTGGCCGTCAGCGCTTCTGAGACAAGGCGGGTCGAGTTCAGTGCGATGTCGTGCTCCCCGCACAGCAGGATGATCTCCATCTGCCGCATCGGGCTCAGGTAGGCTTCGTCGGTCAAGTTGGGGAGAAAGTCCGCGGGGCAGTTGAAGTAGACATCATCGTCGTAGTAGCCGTTCATGAAGCCCTTGACATCATACCGGCCGGAGAGCGCCACCAGTTTCCTGACCATCCACGGGTACCGAAACGCAAAGTTGACCGCATGATAGGCGCCAAATGACGTACCGGTCACCAGTAGCGGGCCCTGGTTCCTGGTGCGGATAAAGGGGATGTACTCGTTGAGGATGTACCGCTCGTAATCCTGGTGCCGCAGCACGCGCTGGCGGGGCGGGACCGCGCGGTTGTACCAGGATTCCGCATCGACGCTGTCTGGACAAAAGAGCTGGACCGTCCCGGCATCCAGCTTGGACTCCAGCGCCGCCACCATGCCGAAATCCTCATACTGGAAGAACCGACCCATCGTCGTGGGGAAGACCAGCACCGGCGCGCCGGCGTAGCCGAAGACCAGGGTCTCCATGGAACGGCCGAGATTGGGACTGACCCAGTGGTGATAGTCACGGTTCATGAGTCTCTCCTACGTGAGGCCCAGGAGGCGCAGACTGTCCCGATGAATGATGGCCTCCATCGCCTCCTGGGGGATTGGCGGAAGGCCGCCGACCTGGACCGCCTGGTTCACGGTTCGCAGGTGATCAATGGTCTCCTTTGGTGTGGTGATGGGGAAATCGGAGCCCAACAGAAGCTTGTGCAGCACGTTCCACTCGGTCGCCAGGCGCATCGCGTTGTAGTATGACCAGGGCCGGTAAAAGAGCGCCGAGACGTCCGCATAGATGTGCGGATGCTTGCGAATGACGACCGCGGTATCGACCTGCCACGGATGGCCCATATGGGCCATCACGACCCGCAGCTCGGGGAACGCCATCGCGATCTCGTCCATGATCAGCGGGTGCGCGTAGCGGATCGGCGCGGTCCGCACCGGAGAAGTGCCCTGGTGGAACAGAATGGGCAACCCGAGGGCCTGCGCTTTCGCGTAGACCGCGAGTGCATGGGGGCTCATCGGGTCAAAGTTCTGGTAGTTTGGGCCAAGCTTGACCCCCCGCAGTTTCAGGTCGTGGACGCCGCGGTCGACCTCGTCCAGGGCGTCGGGCTCGGCGGGATCCACAGAGACAAACCCAATGAGCTTGTCGGGGTAGTTGCGGACGAGCTCCGCGGTGTGATCGTTTGCGTTGCCGCGGGGATCCCGGCCGCTGCTCGCCAGATCCCCCGCACGATGACCAGGGCCATACGCGATCGAAAAGACGATCGCCCGGTCGACCACCGCCATAGCTTCCATGTACTCCCGCCAGGTGACGGTGGCGCGGACGGCACGATCCGGTCTCCACACGCTGTTCACGACCTCTTCGCCAGGCGGAACTACAGTCTTGTGCGTGGGCGTGTGCGTGTGCACATCAACGATCACCCGGCTATCACCTCGGAAGCAATTCCTTCTCTCTCGGACTAACCGTTGCCTGCCCGGGTATGCCAATTTATCCTGCAGGGTGCGCCATGACGTCCCCGAAGGAGTGTGTCGGGAGGAATGCCCGTGAAGATTACGCGTCTCGAGACCATTCCCGTGAAGGTGCCGATCGACCCGGGGCGGGCCATCAAAGGCGGCCGCGGCGCCCATACGGAGTCCCCGTTCTTGCTGGTCAGAGTGCACACGGATAGCGGTCTCGTTGGTCTGGGCGAAGTCTCGTGCACACCGGGGTGGAGCGGCGAGGATCAGGTCACGGCCGCCCATTTCATTGAAGGGTTCTTTGCGCCGCTGCTCGTCGGTCAGAATCCGACGGACGTCGAGAGGTTGACGGCCAGGCTCCAGCGCGCGGTTGCCGGGAACCCGTTTACCAAATCGGCGCTTGAGATGGCGCTGTGGGACATCCTCGGGAAGTCGGCGGGCCTGCCCGTGTACCGGCTGCTCGGCGGTCCGGTGCGTGACTTTGTGCCCACGAAGTTCTCGGTGTCGGGGCAGAAGCCTGAGCGGGCCGCGGAGATCGCGGCCTGGGCCGTCGCACAAGGGTTCCGTGTGATGAAGGTCAAGGTTGGGGTGGAGCCGGAGGAAGACGTGGCGCGGGTACGTGCGGTCCGGAAGGCTATCGGACCAGACGTCCGGCTTGGTGTGGATGCAAATGGCGGCTGGGCGCCGCGCGTCGCGATCCAAACCATCCGGCGGTTGTACGAGTTCAATATTTTCTTTGCGGAGCAGCCGGTCCCGGCGGTGGACGTGTCATGGCTGGCCGACGTGCGCCGCAACGTGCAGGTACCTGTCATGGCGGACGAGAGCGTCTACACGCTGCAGGATGCGATGGCGGTCGCCCGGGCGGGCGCCGCGGATGTCCTGTCGGTGTATGTGGGCAAGGGCGGCGGCATTGGCCCCGCGCGCAAGGTCGCCGCCGTGGCTGAGGCCGCGGGTCTGACGTGTACAGTAGGCAGCAACCTGGAACTCGGCGTCGCGAGCGCGGCGATGATCCACCTGGCCATGGCGACACCCGGCATCGGCGCGGAAGAGTTTCCCTGCGACATTCTGGGGCCGTTCTTCTACGAAGGCGACGTGCTCAAGGAACCGCTGCCGATCAAGGCCGGCGAGGCGCGGCCGCTCGAGAAACCCGGGCTCGGTGTGGAACTGGACGACCGGCAGATTGAGCGCTACCGCGTGAGGTAGGAATTGATGCGGGCTGTCATTCTCGCAGGGACCGTGATCGACGGCACGGGGCGCGACCCGGTTCGACAAGCCGCAATCCGCATCGACGGTGGGCGGATTATTGGCGTCGATGCCGGCTCGGGCTCCCAACGCCACGACGGCGATGACATGTGGGACTGCCGGCACCTCACGCTCCTGCCGGGTTTCATCGATGCCCACGTGCACCTCAATTTCAACGCGGGTCCGACGAACGAGGATGTCATCGAGACGCTCGCGCGGGAGAGCGAAGCTCAGCTGGCCCTGCGCGCCATTGCCAACGCGCAGGACGCGCTTCGTGCGGGCGTGACGACGGTGCGCGATTGCGGCGGTCGCGGATTGGTGACGTTCAGCGTCCGTGACGCCGTCGCGAGCGGACTTGTGACCGGCCCGCGCATCCTGGTGTGCGGCATGCCGATTACGACGACACTTGGTCACTGCCACTACTGTGGGCTTATTGCCGACGGTACCGAGGCGGCGCGCTCGGCCGCCCGTGCGATGTGCGACGCCGGCGCCGACTTTGTGAAAGTGATGGCCAGCGGTGGCATGATGACGGCTACATCGGATCCCCTAAAGCCGCAGTATTCGCTCGAGTCACTGCGCGCGATCGTCGACGTGGCGCGCGGGTTCCGGCGGCCCGTCGCGGCGCACGCGCTCAACACAGAGACGATCCGTCGCGCGGTTGACGCGGGTGTCGATACCATCGAGCACTGTCTCTGGCAGGCCGCCGATTGGAGCTTTGAGCCCGATGAGGAGGTCATCACGAAGATTGCCTCGCGGCGAATCTTTGTGGGCTCGACGGCGTCGGGCATCGTACGAGCTTTGATGCCCGATCCGGGCGATTCGCCGGACGTGCAGGCCGAGAAACGCGCGGCGTTCGCCAAGCGCTTCCGGGGAGAGCGGCTCATGCGATCGATGGGCGTCCCGATCCTGATTCACACGGACGCTGGCGTGCGCTACACGCCGTTTCGAGAGTTTGGGCAGGCCATTGAGTGTGGGGCCGCAGGAATCGGGCTCACACCCGTCGAGGCCATCCGAGCCGTCACCCAGATACCAGCCGAGGCGATCGGGCTGGGTGACGAAATCGGGACGATCGAGCCTGGGAAGCGTGCGGACCTGATCGCGGTGGAGGGGGATGTGACGACCGACCTGACCGCTGTGCGGCGCGTCCGTGGGGTGTGGCGCGACGGCCGAATGGTGGTGGCCGACGGCCGCCTGACCGTAGGACACCCGTTGGGATGACGCAAATGCTGCGCACGGTTTCGGTATCCGGCTCGCGCTACGAGATGGGCCACCAGCACGGTGAGGCGTGCGCGGACCTGATCCGACGGGTGCTGGCGGGGCGCGCGGCGATCATCGAGCGCGCGACCGGCATGCCGGTCGCCCGGGCTGTTGACGCGGGGCTTCGCTATCTTCCTCCGGTTGCCGGACGGTTTCCCCACTTCATCGAAGAGGTCAGGGGGATCGCAGATGGCGCTCGCCTAGCATTTGCTGAAGTTTTCTTCATTCAGGTTGCGACAGAATTGGGGTTCAACACTGATGGCTGCACGACGCTCGCCCAGCGTGTCGCCGGCGGGGACTGGATCGTCGCGCAGAACTGGGACGCGCCGCGCGACGTCGACGGCTCGCAGATCGTCCTGCGCGTGCGGCCCGACGACGCCCCACAGGCTGTGATGTTCACCTACGCGGGAGTCATCGGCTATATGGGGATCAACAGCCGGGGCGTGTGCCATGTGTCCAGTCAATTGCTGTCGCCCGACTGGCAGGTCGGCGTCACCCACTACTGGGTCAAGCGGCGCTTCCTCGAACTCGACTCGGTCGACGCCTGTCTGGACCTGGTGCGAGAGGTGCCGATCTCGTCGTCCGGTTCGTACGTGCTGGGCGACCCTTCGAGGGCCGTCGTCGTCGAGTGGCTGCCGTCGGGCGTGGGTCTCTTCGAGGGCGACCGGCTGGCGCACACCAACCACATCCTCGACCCATCGCTGCGACATCTCGAGCGGTATCTAGACGCGTTGCCCGACAGCCCGCTGCGGCTCGAGCGTCTGCAGCAAATCATGAATGGGGCGCCGGGCACCAGCACCGGCGATTCGCTCGCGACGGTGAAGACCATGCTCGCCGATCACGCCGGCCATCCCGCCAGCATCTGTCGCCACGGCGGGTCTCAGAACCTACACACGCGGGCGTCAGTGATCTTTGAGCCGGCGACGGCCACGATGCACCTGGCGTACGGCAATCCCTGCACGACGCCGTATCAGACGTACGCGGTCTGAGTTCTTCCGGACCCGGGGCTATGGATCTCCCGTCGAACGCACGACGACTGATGGGCGCGGTCGACGCGGAGCGCCTGCGGGACCTCACCATGGAGCTTGTGCGCATCCCCTCCTGGCCGGGCGAGGAACGCGCGGTCGCGGAGCGCTACGCCGCAATGCTCGAAGAGGCCGGTCTGGCCGTCTCCTGGGATGCGTCGTGTCCCGAAAGCCCCAGCGTCGTTGGCCGGTGGATAGCGCCGGAGCCGGGTCCCGTGTTGCAGCTCGACGGTCACACCGACACCGTGCCGGTCGAGCACCCGCCGCCGCGTGTCGAGAACGGCATCCTGTACGGTCGTGGCGCCGCCGACATGAAATGCGGGCTCGTCGCCATCGCCGAAGTGTGCCGGATCCTGGTGGCCTCGGGGCTCCCGCTGCGAGGCCAGGTGCTCGTCACGGCGCACGGGCAGCACGAGAAGCCTGCACCCGGCCGCCGCCTGCACGAGCCGTTGTTGCGTCTGTTTGAGAAAGGGCTCAAGGGTGACGTCTGTATCATCCCCGAAGGCCCCGAACACGAACTCGCCATCGCCGGCAAGGGTCTGCTCATTTGGGAGATCACCTTGTCGCGCGAGGGCGAGCCGGTGCACGAGGCGCGGGCCGCGGGGAGCATCCCCAACCCCATCATGGCCGCGCACCGCTTCGTGTCGCTGCTTACCGAGCGTGCGCGCCACTGGACGCTCACCGATTCCTACGTGGGACCCGAGTACTTCTTTGTTGGAGAGGTTCGGGGCGGCAATCTCTACAACTCGATCCCGACGGCGTGCTACCTGCAGGGGGTCCGGCGGTATCCGTTCGGCCGCACCTTTGAGCAGGCTCGGGCCGATTTTGACGAGGTCGCCGCGCAGGTCGCGCTCGAGACTGGTCTGAACGCCAACCTGCACATCATGAAGAGCGGCCAGCCGTATAGGTTGTCGCCGGACGACCCGGTCGTGCGCGCGGTCCGGTGGGGATACCAGATGGTGACCGGGCGGGAGATGCCGCTCGCGGGTCTGCGCCTCTCGGGCGACGTCTCGCAGTTCAACAACGACGGCGGCATCCCGGCGGTGTACTGTGGTCTCGACGGCGACCGCGGGCACGCCACACCCGAGTACGCGAGCCTCGACGAGATCGTCAGGGGGACAAAGGGGCTGCTGCTGGCCTGTCTGTACTACCTGAGCGGGGGCGGCGAGGCGGGTTAGCCGCCGACGTTAGTTGCCGCCGCGCAGCCGGGGATCGAGCGCATCGCGCAGCGCGTCGCCCAACAGGTTGATCCCAAGCACGGTCAGGCTGATCGCCAATCCAGGGAAGAGCGTGATCCATGGGGCGTTTTGGAGATACTGACGACCTTCCGCCAGGATGTTTCCCCACGTGGGCTCGAGGGGTGAGGGCCCGACGCCCAGGAAGCTCAGACCCGCCTCCGCCAGAATCGCATAGGCAAACGTGATGCTCACCTGGACGAGTACCGGCGCGAGCGTGTTGGGGAAGATATGACGCACGAGGATGCGGCCGGCTCGTCCCCCCAACGCCTCGATCGCCTGCACGTACTCGAGGTGGCGGACGGTCAGCACGGCGGCGCGCGCCACGCGCGCGATACGCGGCGTGTACACCAGCGTCAGCGCGATGACGACGTTGGTCGCACTGGGACCGGTCGCGGCGACGATGGCCAGCGCGAGCAAAATGGCCGGGAAGGCCATCATGCCGTCCATGATCCGCATCAAAACGGCGTCGAGCCGCGGGAAATAACCGGACGTCAGCCCGAGCAGCAGCCCGAACAGCGCGGAGGCCGTCGCCACAAGCCCCCCGACCCACAACGACGTGCGACCGCCGTAGAGGATGCGGCTGAAGACGTCGCGACCCAAATGATCCGTGCCGAAGAAGTGCGCG
>JBGPNN010000087.1:0-11933 GCA_041487495.1 bacterium | reverse complement strand
CTCGGTCTCGACCGGCCACTGCCCCTGCAGTACGTCTCGATCATGGTCGACCTCGCGTCGGGCAAGCTGCGCTCATTCCGCGAGCGCCGGCCAGTCACCGAGATGGTCGGTGAGGCGCTGACCCCGACCGCCATCTTGGCGTGCTTGGCGCTCGCCCTCGCGATCGGTCTGTCGCTCCCAATCGCCATCGCGTCGGCCCTCCGTCCCTACACCGCGCTGGATCACGGGGTCACCGTCTTCTCCCTACTTGGCATCTCGCTGCCCGGTTTTTGGTTTGCGCTGGTGCTGATTTTCGCCCTCACGGACCGACTGGGCTGGCTGCCTGCCAGCGGCATTCGCCCGGTAGACACGTCCGGGTACCCGCTGGCAGAAATTTGGCCGCACCTGATCATGCCGACGGCTGTGCTGTGTCTGTCGATCGTCCCGTTTCTTGTGCGCTACACGCGCTCGGCGATGCTCGAGACCCTCTCGCAGGAATTCGTGCTCGTGGCCCGCAGCAAAGGGCTGCGCGAAGCGCGGGTCCTGGTGCGGCACGTGCTCCGGAACTCGCTGATCCCGGTCGTCACGATCATCGGGCTGCTGATCCCGTTTCTGCTCAGCGGCTCGGTGATCGTCGAGACGATCTTCGCCATTCCAGGGGTCGGCCGGCTTGCGGTCCAGGGGGCGCTCAGCCGCGATTATCCGGTCGTGATGACCATGACCGTCCTGGCGGCCGTGCTGGTGATCGTCTCGAACGTCCTGACCGACGCATCGTACGCCATGCTGGATCCGCGCATCCGCTACGACTGAGCCGCACCCGGTGAGCCTCCGCGCCTCGGTCCCGGCCCCTGCCGTGCAGATCGTCCCTCCCGTGTCCAGACAGCGCACCCTCCAGCGATTCGGGCGCAACCGCCGGGCTGCGGCCGGGGCCGTGATCCTCGCGCTATTCGGTCTCATGGCCGGCCTCGCCCCCCACCTGGCGCCGTTTCTCCCCAATGCCGCCAACTTCGAGCTCCGCCTTGTGGGCCCCGGGGCCGGGCACTTGCTGGGGACCGATCACCTGGGCCGAGACATCCTGAGCCGGGTCGTGTGGGCGTCGCGGACCTCGCTGAGCATCGGGCTTCTCTCGACCCTCATCGCGATCACGGTCGGCGTCGTCATTGGAGCGCTCACGGGGTTCTTTGGCGGGATGGTTGATGTGACGCTGATGCGTTTCACTGACATGATGCTGGCCTTCCCGTTGTTCTTCATTGCCGTGATGTTTCTGGCCCTTTTTGGGCCCGGCATCCCCGGGTTGATCTTTATCGTCGGCGCGACATCATGGCCGCCGACGGCGCGGCTGGTGCGGGCCGAATTCCTTCGGATCAAGCAACTCGAGTTCATCATGGCGGCCCGAGCCCTGGGAGCCCCGAGCGTCCGCATCATGGTCCGTCACGTGCTCCCCAATGTGGTTGCGGTCATTGTCATCTCGGTCACGCTGCGCGTCGGTCTGAGCATCTTGGCCGAGGCCAGCCTCTCCTACCTGGGTCTGGGCGTGCAGCCGCCCACGCCGTCGTGGGGCAACATCGTGGCCGACGGCCGCGAATACCTCCGCACGGCGTGGTGGGTGTCGCTCTTCCCGGGGGTCTTTGTCTTCTTGTCTGTCATGGCCCTGAACATGGTCGGGGACGGCTTGCGGGACGCCTTCGATCCGCGGCTGAAGATCTGAGATGGCTGTTGTAGGGTGATATACTTGCCACTGTCACTGCGCCAGCAAGAATTGCGAGCCGGAGGAGGGAGTTCAATGACGTGGACGTCCCAAAGGTGGGTCATCTTGGCCGCCACCGTGGTCACGCTCTCGTTGACGGTGGGCCTGCGCCCACAGGCCCTCGGTGCAGCGCGGACCGATGTCCTTGTCATTGCTAAAGACATCTCGGATATTCGGACTCCCGACCCCGGGAAGTCCTACGACGTCGGCGGCGTCTTCCTGCAGTTTCCGGTGTACAGCCGGCTCGTCCAGCAGCGCGCCCCAAACTTCTGGAAGATCGAGCCCGACCTGGCCGAATCCTGGAGCGTCAGCGCAGATGCGACGGTGTATACGTTCACGCTCCGCAAGGACGCCGTCTTCACCTCGGGGAACCCGGTCACGTCCGAGGATGTACGCTTCTCGCTGCTGCGGGCAAAGAACATCAAGGGCTACGGCGCCTTCCTGGCCGACTCGATCAAGTCGGTAGAAACGGTCGGTGACAAGACAGTCAGGGTGACGCTGAGCGGTCCGGACGCGACATTCCTCGCCGCTCTCGCTGCGGGTATCTTCTCGATCGTGGATGCCAAAACCGTCCGCGCCGAGGGCGGCGTCGAACTCGTCGGCGCCGACACACTGGACAAGGCCGAGCAGTGGTTTTACACGCACTCGGCGGGGTCCGGACCGTATCTCCTGCGCCGGTATATCCGCGAAACCGAGATCGTGCTGGAGCGAAACGAGAAGTACTATGGCTCCAAGCCCTTCTTTCGCCAGATCATCGTCAAGCACATCAAGGATCCCAGCACCCAGGCGTTCACGCTCCAGCGGGGCGACGTCGATCTTGCGCTCGACCTGAGTGTGGATCAAGCGGAGAGCATCAAGGGAAAAACGGGCATCACGTTATTCGAGGATCCATCCGCGTACACCGTGTACCTGGGATTGAACACGAGCGTGGCCCCCTGGAACAACCCGAAGGTGCGCCAGGCGGTGAAGAATGCCATTGACTACGACAAGATCATCTCGAGCATCATGCGCGGTCACGGCCGGCGCATCGGCAGCATCATGATGCCCGGCATGCTGGGGTTTCCAGAGTCGTTGAACAAAGAGCTCCTCTACCCGCACGACCTAGCCAAGGCGATCGCGCTGATGAAGGAGGCCGGCGTGTCGAAGGCGAGCGTCTCGCTGACGTGGTCGTCGGGCACGAACTACGGCGCGCTGCCGCTCGATCGCCTCGCACAGAAGCTTCGGGCGGACCTCGCGAGGATCGGCATTGACCTGCGGCTCCAGCCAGTGCAGCAGTCGATCTTCCTGACCCACTACCGTCAGGGGAAACCCGAGACCGCGATCGGCTTCTGGTTCCCGGATTTCATGGATTCGGACAACTGGTCGTACTTCGTGACCGGCTTCATCAACAAACGCCTGCACTGGACGAACCCTGAGGCGAAGAAGCTTGTTGAGGAGGCGCGCAGTAGCCCGAACGAGCAGAGGCGGGCAGATATGTACGCACGATATAACCGGATGCTGGCCACCCCCGACTCACCCTACGTGTTCCTCGTCCAGCCCACCAACTTGACGGCGACTCGGGCGGACATCACGGACTTCAGGTTCCACCCGCTTTTCTTCCTTCAGTTGGAATCTTTGCGCCGAAAGTAACGCCGTGCGGCGGGTGTCGGCGGACGCCGGCACCCGCACTCGGTCGATGCTCTACTACCTGCTCCGCCGGTTGCTCCTCAGTGTGCCCACACTTGTTGGCATCACGTTCGTCACCTTTTTCGTCTCCCATCTCCTGCCCGCCGATCTTGTCCTGATTAACCTGGGCGATCGGGCCACCCAGAACCCGGCGCTGGTCGAGGCCTTCAGGCATCGGTGGGGGCTCGACCAGCCGTTCATGGTCCAGTACCTAGTCTATTTGCGCAATCTGGTCCACGGCGACCTCGGGATGTCGATCGCGACCAACCGGCCGGTCTTGACGGAGCTGTGGCTCTCGCTGCCGGCCACCGCAGAGCTGGCCACCGTGGCGATGATCGCGGCGTTCATCATCGGCGCGGGCCTGGGCGTGCTGGCGGCGACATACCGGGATACGGTCGTCGACTTTCTGGCGCGAGGGATCTCTACGATCGGGGTCGCGGTGCCCACGTTCTGGTTCGCGATCCTCCTCGTCTCGACGGTGTACTTTCGCCTCGGCTGGGCACCGCCCCCTGGCCGTCTCGGCGGCGATCTCACGCCTATCGACCCGATCACCGGGATGCATCTGGTGGACAGCCTGCTGCGGGGGCGGACCGACCTCTTCGCCGATGCCCTCAGTCACATCGTCCTGCCGGCCACCGTCCTGGCGACCGTGGGCATTGGGTTCATGACGAGGATCACGCGGGCCAGCATGCTGGAGGTGCTCATGCAGGATTACGTGAGGACCGCTCGCGCGAAAGGGTTGGCCGCTCGGGCCGTTATCATCCGGCACGCCCTCCGCAATGCCCTCATCCCCGTGATCACGATCGGCGGCACGCTCTACGCGCAGTTGATGTCCGGTACAGTCATGACCGAGACGATCTTCTCCTGGCCAGGGTTAGGCCGCTATGCATTCTCCTCTGCGGCGAGCCTGGACTTCCCGGCCGTACTGGGGGTGGCGCTGATCGTCGGCACCATGTATGTGATCATCAACCTGTTTGTGGACATGCTGTACGTCTTCATCAACCCGAGGATCCGGTACCGTTAGGTGGGGCTCGCCCGCCCGCGGCGTCATCTCGGGCTCCTCCTGGGGATGCTTCTGGTCGGCATCTGGGTCTTCGGCGCGCTGGCCGCATCCGTCCTCACCCGGGACGGCCCCGACGAGCAGCGCCTGGAGGAGACCTTTCAGCCGCCGAGCTCGCGGCATCCCTTCGGCACCGACGACCTGGGTCGCGATGTCGTGACCAGGGTCCTCTACGGGGGCCGCTCCACGCTGACCCTTGGGCTCACCGTTGTTGCGCTCGGGGGAGTGCTCGGCATCGTCGTCGGCACGATGGCGGGCTATCTGGGCGGATGGGCTGACGAGGGGATCATGCGAGCGAGTGAACTCGTGATGGCCTTCCCCGCGATCATTCTGGCGATGACCATCACCGTCGCCCTCGGCCCCGGATTGACCAACGCGGGCCTGGCGATGGTGCTCGTCTGGTGGCCCCCGTACGCGCGGCTCGCCCGTGGCGAGGTCCTCTCCGTCAAGCACCTGGAGTATGTGGAGGCCGCGGTCGCCATCGGTCAGACACCCATGGGAATTCTTCGTCGGGCGATCCTGCCGAATATCCTCCCGAGCGTCATGGTTCTGGCGACGATCGACCTCGGTTCCGCGATCGTCACTGGCGCCGGGTTGAGTTTCCTCGGCCTCGGGGCCACTCCCCCGACGCCGGAGTGGGGCGCCATGGTCAGCGCGGGCAGGGAGCTGCTTGCCCAATGGTGGGTGGCCACCTTTCCTGGGCTCGCGATCTTCCTTACGGTGCTCGGCTTCAACTTGGTCGGAGACGGGATCCGGGATCTCCTCGATCCCCGGAGACGCGGAAGGGTCTAGGAGGAGGTTTGCCCTCTCCCACAAAGGTGAAGGGCAAGGCGAGATTGTCTGACGGAGGTCGAGACGAGTGGACCTGCGGCAACTGATGCGCATGCCGGCGTACCATCGCTGGCTCGGGGTCGAGTTGGTCCGGGTCGGTCACGACGAGGTGGAGGTCCGCCTGCCATACCGCGAAGAGTTCCTTGGTGACGAGACGGGGACGAATATCCATGGTGGCATTATTGCAACGCTGGCGGACATTGCCGCCTGTTTCGCGGTCATTAGCACCGTCGGCCGTGATGTGCCCACGCTCGATATCCGCGTCGACTACCTGCGCATGGCCCCACCGGGCCAGGCGCTGATCGCGGTGGCACGCACGATCAAGGCGGGACGGACCATCGGGCTGGCCGACGTTGAGATCCGTACTGACGGCGGGCGCGTAGTGGCCGTGGCGCGGGCCACGTTCGTGACCAGCACGCCGGGCCGAGAAACACTCACCGAGGGGACCCCGTAGTGCGCGCCGCGGTGATCCACGCGCACGGGGGGATCGAGGTGCTCCGCATCGAGGACGTTCCATCGCCCACCGTGGGGCCGGGACAGATCCTCGTTGCCGTCAAAGCGTGCGGGCTGAACTATCTCGACGTCTTCGTGCGGCGGGGCATGCCGGGACTCCCGGTGACGTTTCCCCGCATCACGGGCGGAGACATCGCCGGTGTTGTCCACGAGGTGGGACCCGGCGTGACGGCCGTGGCGGCCGGGCAGCGCGTGCTGCTCGACCCCGCAATCGAGTTGCCCGATGGCCGCGGCGGCGCGCTGGGCGAGCACACCAACGGCGGCCTCGCAGAGTATATCGCGGTGCCGGCCGAGAAGGCCATCCCCCTTCCGGACGAGGTGTCGTTCGAACAGGCCGCGGCGCTGCCCATCGCCTACGGGACGGCGCGGCGCATGATGGTGACGCGCGGCGGCGTCACGGCCGGGGAACACGTGCTGGTCCTCGGGGCCAGCGGGGGCGTCGGCACCGCGTGCGTGCAGATCGCCAGGATGCTTGGCTGCATCGTCTACGCGGCTGCCAGCAGCCCCGACAAGCTGACGCGTCTGAAGGCGCTCGGCGCCGATGTCCTGTTGAACTACGCTGAGGATCCCGAGTTTCATCGACAGGCACGCCGGCTGACCGGTGGGAAGGGCGTAGACGTCGTCGTGAACTATACAGGCGGCGACACCTGGGTCAGGAGCCTGAAGGCGCTCCGTCACGGCGGACGTCTGCTGACCTGCGGCGCCACGGCTGGGTATGATCCGCCTGAGGACATACGCTATATCTGGACGCGCGAGCTCACGATCATCGGCGCGGACGGCTGGCGGCGAGACGATCTGCTCTTCCTGGTCGAGGCGTTGCGGACGGGGCAGATGGTGGCCGTCATCGATCGCGTCCTGCCACTCGAACAGGTGGCCGAAGGCCACCGGCTGCTTGAAGATCGTGAAGTGTTTGGGAAGGTCATCATCGCGCCATGAACCGCGACAACTTCGGCGACCTGTTCTGGAAGCCCGCAACGCTGTACCCGGATAAGGTCGCCATTGAGCAGGGCGATCGTACCCTGACGTATGCTGCGCTCGAAGTGCGCACGCAGAAAGCGGCAGGGCTTCTCCATCGCCTGGGCGTCGTCCCCGGCGACAAGGTTTTCCTTCTGTTGCCCAATGACTACCGGCTCCCGGAGTGCCTCTTCGGCACGCTGCGGACCGGAGCGATCGCGGTGCCTGCCAACATCCGGCTTGGGGTCGACGCGCTCGCCTACGTCGCGGCGCACAGCGAGGCCAGGGTGATGATCGCGCATGAGGATCTGCGCGAGAAGGCGGAGCAGGTACGCGCGGAGGTCCCGGGGATTCGCCACACGCTCATCATCGACGGCGCGCTCCCAGGTGCGGACCCATATGACGCGCTCGCGGCCGCATCGCCGGCCGGCTTCGCCACCATCCCGGTGGAGCCGAACGACCCCGCGCTGCTCATGTACACGTCAGGATCGACCGGGCGACCGAAAGGGTGCCTGCTCAGCCACGCCAGCCACTGGTGGCAGGCACGCTCATCGGCCCGCACGTTGCTGCTCGACGAGCGGGACAAGGCGCTCGTGATGGGGCCGCTGTATCATGCGAACGCGCTGTGGGTATGCTTGTTACCGATGCTCTACCTTGGAGGTAGCCTGACGATCTTGTCCGAATTCGACCCGCTGGCCGCGCTGGCGGCGATCGATCGCCACCGGCCGACCTACACGTCGGGCACGCCGTCGATGTTCAGTCTCTTGCTCGCACAGCGCGATGCGCTTGCCCGGTGCGACGTGTCTTCGATTCGCCTGGTGCTGTGCGGCTCGGCGCCGGTGCCCGAGGAGTTGATGGCCGCGCTGATCGAGCGATTCACGTGCGACGTGGTCGAAGGGTATGGGTTGACCGAAGGCGGCGCCAACGTGGTCTCACCGCGGTGGGGCGTCAAGAAACTGGGCAGCGCCGGGCTGCCCGTTCCGGACGTGGAGGTGCGCATCGTGGATCTGGTCGACCCATCGCGTGACTGCGCGCCGGGAGAGGTGGGCGAGCTCTGGACGCGGTCACCCGCCAACGCGCTGGGCTACTTCAAACAGCCCGAGATCACAGCCGAGCGGTTCACACCCGACGGCTGGCTGCGCACCGGCGATTTGGTCCGGCGGGACGAGCAGGGGTACCTCTACATCTGCGGCCGCAAAGACGACATGATGAACTGCGGCGGCGAGAACATCTATCCGAAAGAAGTCGAGACCATCCTACTGCGCCACCCACAGATCGACGACGTCTGTGTCGTGGCCGTGCCCCACAAGGTCAAGGGTGAAGCCCCGGTCGCCTGGGTCGTCCTGCGTGCACCGGAGGCCGCGACCGAGCATGATATCCGGCAGTTCTTCCTCCAGCGCGGCCCGGCGTATGCCCACCCCCGCCGGATCTTCTTCATCGAGCGTCTGCCGGTGTCGGGCACGAACAAGGTCGACCGCATGGCCCTTACCCGTGAGGCGCGCCGGCGGCTGCCCGATGGTTTGGACGCGGGGGCGCCATGACCGCCGCGACCCGAAGTCCGGACACGCGCGCCCGCCTCGTCGTGACACCGTCACCGGCGCTCATTGATGAACCGGTCACGATCCGGTTGACCGATGGTCTGCCAGGCCAGGCCGTCACGATCCTCGCGCGGATGCGCGATGCGTTCGGCGGCCGGTTATGGGAATCGCACGCTGCCTTCGAAGCCGATCCGAGCGGCGTCATTGACCTCTCCACGCAGGCGCCGCTGCACGGCACCTATCAAGGGGTCGATCCACGCGGACTCTTCTGGTCGATGGCGCTCACCACACCCGATGAGCCGGCTCTTCCGTGGTCCGGCGCGCTGCCCCTCGACACCGAACTCGTCGCGGAAGCGGATGGCACCGTGGTCGGCGAGGCGCGGTTGACCAGGCTCTTCACGTCGCCTGATGTCACAAAGACGCCGGTTCGTGACAATGGACTCGTCGCCACGTTCTTCGAACCGGCCGGTCCCGGACCGCACGCCTGCGTCATCGTGCTCGGTGGCTCGGGCGGGGGGCTGCCTGAGGGCAGCGCGGCGCTGCTGGCCTCGCACGGATTTGCGGTCCTGGCGCTGGCATACTTTCGGGCCGAGCACCTGCCCGAAGATCTCGTCGGGATTCCCCTTGAGTACTTTGAAACCGCGATTCGATGGCTGCAGCGTCAACCCTCGGTGCGCGGCGCGCGTCTCGGCGTGATCGGATCGTCGCGGGGCGGCGAACTTGCGCTGCTGCTCGGGGCGACCTTCGCGCAGTTTGGCGCCGTCGTCGGCAACGTGCCCAGCGGTGTGGTGCACGCCGGCCTTTCGAAGAATCAGACCCCGGGAAGCCCACCGCGGCCGGCGTGGCTCTACCACGGCGACCCCATTACGTTTCTGCAATCACGCGACTCGGCCCGGGCACGCGCTGAGGCGCCGGTCGACGGGCCACTGGCGCTGACGCCGATCTTCCTCAAGATGCTCGAAGATGCTGCCGCTGTGGAGCGGGCGACCATCCCCGTCGAGCGCATCAACGGCCCGGTGCTGCTCATCTCTGGCCAAGACGATCAAATGTGGCCGTCGCCGACACTGGCGGAGATCGCGATGCGCCGTCTGGCCGCGCACCGCCACCCGCATGCGTACGAGCATCTCAGCTATCCGGGCGCCGGGCACGTCATCGGTCCCCCGGGCCTGCCGGCCACCCTGACGGCAATCTATCATCGTCTCGCCGGCCGGCGGATGGCGTTCGGAGGGAATCCGCCGGATAACGCCGCGGCGGCGGCCGACTCCTGGCCGCGCGTCATCGAGTTCTTTCATCGCGCGCTCGAGCAGCCATGAGCATCACCGCGCGTCGCGCGAAGCATACGCCCTGCGCGTTGCTCGTGACGGTTCTCATCCTCGTCCTCGCCAGTACCCTGCATGCAAAGAACGCCTCACCGAACATCGTGGTCACGTCCTCACGGTCCGTCATGCGCCAGGGCGAGACGATCAGGCTCACGCTTCAGAGCTCAGAAGAGATCACGCGCGTCACGGTGCGATTCGCCGGCCGGGCCTGGCTCGTGTATTCGACCGGTCCGGGCACGTGGGTGACCATTGTTGGGACCGATCCGACCATGCCGGTCGGGAAACTGTCGGCGACGATCGAGGGGCTGACGGCGGCCGGAATCGTCGTGCGTGCGCGTCGGGAACTCACCGTCGCAAAGGTCGCTTTTCCCTCGCGTCGTATCACATTCGATCCCGACGTGCAGAAGTTGGTGACACCCGAAGCCGTGGCACGCGAGCGGCGTGCGGTGCAAGAAGCGCTGCGGGTCCTGCATCCTGAGGCGCTGTGGGAAGACCCCCTCCTGCTGCCCGTAGAGGGGAGGATCTCGTCTCCGTATGGAGTGTTGAGCATTTACCAGGGCCGGGTGTCGGGTTTCCACGGCGGCGCCGATATCGCGGCAGATGCCGGAACGCCCGTGCGGGCCGCCGGGCGCGGTATTGTCAGGCTGGCCGAGGCGCTGCCGTTGAGTGGTAATGCGGTGATGATCGATCACGGGCTGGGCGTCGTGACATCATATTTCCACATGCAGGAAGTCCGGGTGAGTGCCGGTCAGCGTGTGGACAAAGGAGACATCGTCGGTCTCGTCGGCAGCACCGGGCTGGCGACGGGCCCGCATCTCCACTGGGGCCTGCGGGTGAACGGTGTCAACGTCGATCCGCTGCCGTGGACGAAGTGATCAGGGCGACGCCGGAACCCCTTCCATTGTCTCCCGGACAATCTGATCCACCACGGCGTTGAGGTCCCCGGTCCGCTTGAACGTCGCCAGTTGCCGGTCGGCGCTTGTGCCTTCCTCCAGGATACGGTAGGCGTATTCGACCTCTTTCCGGCTGCCGAGTTCATCGACCACGTCGCCGATGAACCATTCGATCAACTCGCGGATCAGGTCGCGGGCCGGGAGTTCTTCCTGCTTGCCGAAGTCGATCAGCTTGCCGTCCAGCCCATAGCGGACGGCGCGCCACTTGTTCTCCTCAATAAGGTCGGCCGGATACACACGGAAGGTCATGTTGTCGCGGCGCAGCTTCCAGCACTTGGCGATGATCGCCTGGAAGATCGCGGCGATGCAAACCGCCTCATCCACGCGCGTGC
The DNA here is from genome assembly GCA_041487495.1 of bacterium. Taxonomy (GTDB): domain Bacteria; phylum Sysuimicrobiota; class Sysuimicrobiia; order Sysuimicrobiales; family Humicultoraceae; genus JBGPNN01. The sequence goes on along the minus strand of JBGPNN010000087.1, from coordinate 1,042 downwards.
ACACGTCGCAGATGCGGAGCTCCAAGGTGGGATACTGCCAGTTGGGCCGTACGTCCCACCAGATCTTCGTCCCGTCGGGGATGCTGTTGGTCCCGATAAGCGTGTCCACCAGATTCGCCAGATCGGCCCAGGAGGTGAACACCCGCGGGATGCCGGTTCGCGGAAAGTTGCGGAAGACGATGCTTCGGTAGGATTTCAACCCTGTGTCCCGCCCCATCCAGAACGGCGAGCTGGTGGACAGGCACAGGATGTGCGGCAGCAGATAGCGAGCCACGTTCATCGCGTCCACGAGAAACTCGCGATCCTCGATGCCGATGTGTACGTGCGTGCCGAAGATCAGCAACTGCTGCGCCAGTTCTTGCATGTCCTTCTTCACGCCGAGGTAGCGCTCGAGCGGGGTGATCGCCTGCGTGAGCCACGACGAAAACGGGTGGGTACCGGCGGCGGCGATCTTGAGCCCGTTCCGCCCGGCCACCCGCGTGATCTCGCTCCGCAGGCGGACCAACTGCGCGCGCGCCTCAGCCGCCGTGTGGCAGACGGTCGTGCCGACCTCGACGATGGACTGGTGGAGTTCGGGCTTGACCTGCTCTCGGAGAATGAGCTGGTCGCCCTCGAGGATCTCGGTGATGTAGGAGCGCAGTTCCCGCGTCTGCGGATCGATGATCTGGTACTCTTCTTCGATACCGATCGTCAGCGACGGAGGATTCATCGAGTCACCGCCTTTCCACCACAAAGGTGGCCACCGTCGAGCCGCCGCCGGCGGATACGTTCAGCAGCGCCGCCGTAGACAGCCGTGTCATGCACCCATCCACGCGGTCGCCGTCGTACACATACGGATTCGTGTCCTGCATGCGATCAATCACTTGTACGCGGCCGTCCACCAAGCTTGGATATGGCTCGCGCGGGATCGGCGTCCGCTCCTGCACGACCGAGGGCTCACGTAGCGCCGACGCCACCGCCTGTTCCCACTCGGGCGCGGACGTCTCCCACCCGAGGACGACGCCCTTCCCGCCGTATTCGTCATCGGGTTTCAGCACGAACT
>JBGPNN010000086.1:0-11940 GCA_041487495.1 bacterium | reverse complement strand
TCACACGGGTGACCGCTGGTTCCAGCGACTGCTCGCGGTCATGGCGTCGCTGGTCCTGGTGATCATGGGCGCCATGCTGATCGCCCTGACGATCGAGGCATGGCCGGCGATCCAGCGGTTCGGGGCCAGGTTTCTGGTGACCTCGACCTGGGATCCCGTGGCCGGCCAGTTCGGGGCGCTGCCGTTCATCTACGGCACCCTCGTCTCGTCGGCGATTGCGCTGTCCCTGGCGATTCCCTTCGGACTGGGTGTGGCGATCTTTCTATCCGAACTCACTCCCGATTGGTTGCGGACGCCCGTTGGTTTCCTTGTCGAACTCCTGGCCGCGATCCCGAGCGTCGTCTACGGCCTGTGGGGAATCTTCGTCCTCGTGCCATGGATCCGTGCCGGTCTGACGCCGCCCTTGCAGGCGCTGCTCGGGTTCCTGCCGCTGTTTCAGGGACCGCCGCTGGGGCTGGGCATGCTGACCGCCGGTGTCATCCTGGCGATCATGGTGGTGCCGTTCATCGTCGCGGTGAGCACGGAGGTCATGCGCGCCGTTCCCCGAACGCAGCGCGAGGCGGCGCTCTCGTTGGGATCAACGACGTGGGAGACAACGAGGATCGCCGTCATCCCCTATGCTCGATCGGGCATCATGGGCGCGATATTCCTGGCCCTCGCCCGGGCGCTGGGGGAAACGATGGCAGTAACCATGGTGATCGGCAACGTCCCCCAGATCAAGGCGTCGCTGCTGGCACCTGCGTATACCATCTCCGCCGTGATCGCCAATGAGTTTGCCGAGGCCACTCAGGACATCTACCTGGCGGCCCTCGTCCTCATCGGCCTGGTACTCTTTGTGGTCACGCTGCTGGTGAACGTCCTGGCCCGCCTCCTGGTGTCGCGCGTGGCCCGCGGCCCGGGCGTGATCAGGGAGTGACGGCCGTGGATCTGACCTACCGGAGGCGTAGGTTCGTCAGCAGCGCGATGAGCGTTATCACCTTTGCGTGCACGGTCGCCGTGCTCGCGCCACTGTTCATTATCCTGGTCTTCCTGTTCCGCCAGGGTGTCGGCTCGATCAACCTGGAGTTCTTTACACACATCCCAGGGCCGGCCGGCGAACCCGGGGGCGGCATGGCCAACGCCATTGCCGGGTCGCTCTCGCTGATCGCCCTGGCCGCCGCGCTGGGCGTACCGGTCGGCGTGCTCGGCGGGGTGTTCCTGTCAGAATATCCGAATAGCCGGCTTGGCCACGTCGTCCGTCTGATCGCCGACGTGATGAACGGGATGCCGAGTATCGTGATGGGGTTGTTCGCCTACACGGTCCTCGTGCTGCCCCTGCGCCACTTCAGCGCGCTTGCCGGCGGGGTGGCCCTGGGCGTGATGCTGATCCCCACCGTCATGCGGACGACCGAGGAGATCGTGCGCCTCGTTCCCCAGAGCATCCGGGAAGCGTCCATGGCCCTCGGCATCCCCCAGTGGAAGACGATGGTACGCGTCATCCTGCCCACCGCGGCCGGGGGCATCGTGACCGGCATCATGGTCGGCCTGGCGCGGATCGCGGGAGAGACCGCGCCGCTGCTGTTCACCGCGTTCGGCAACCGTTTCTGGAACTGGAACCCGCTGCGGCCCATCGCCGCGCTGCCGCTGCAGTTGTTTGCCTATGCCATCTCACCGTTCGACGACTGGCACCGGCAGGCGTGGGCGGGGGCCTTGGTCTTGGTTTCGATCGTCCTGGTGATCAACATCAGTGCCCGGTACTTTGCATCCCGGCTGGTACGACTCCGATAGCGATGGAGGGGGTGAAATGAACACGGTAGGTGGGGCGGGCACCGCGACGGCACGTGATCCGGCGGGCCTGATCGACCATGCCGGTGGGATCGAGGCGCGGGACGTCAACGCGTGGTTCGAACGGCATCATGTGCTCCACGGGATCACGCTGACGATCGCGCCACGCCATGTGACCGCGATCATCGGGCCCTCCGGATGCGGCAAGTCGACGTTTCTGCGCTGCCTGAACCGCATGCACGAACTCGTGCCGGGCGCGAGGGTCGGCGGCCAGATGCTCCTGGACGGGAGCGATATCTACGGGTCCGGTGTTGATCCGGTACTGGTCCGCCGCCGGATCGGGATGGTGTTCCAGAAGCCCAACCCGTTTCCCACGATGAGCATCTACGACAACGTGGCGGCCGGGCTGACGCTTGCAGGCGAGCACAACCGGCGCCGTCTTGACGAGACCGTCGAGCGGAGCCTCCACGCCGCCGCGCTGTGGGACGAGGTGAAGGACCGGTTCGACAAACCCGGGACCAGCCTCTCGGGCGGCCAGCAGCAGCGCCTGTGCATCGCCCGGGCGCTGGCGGTCTCTCCGGAGGTCCTGCTCATGGACGAACCCTGCTCGGCCCTCGACCCGGCGGCCACCTTGCGCATCGAGGAGCTCGCGCGCGAGCTCGCCTCGAACATCACCATCGTGATCGTCACGCACAACATGCAGCAGGCCGCGCGTGTCTCGGACATCACCGGGTTCTTTCTCAATGGGGAACTGGTCGAATTGGGCGTCACGGATCAGATCTTCACGCGCCCCAAAGACCGGCGCACCGAGGACTATATCACCGGGCGGTTCGGATAGGGCACCCGAAGTCCGGGTCGGGGCCAGGACTCCCCGGCAGGAGACCGAACTGCGAGGATCGGAGGGGCTGGGATGACGCGAGACCTGTTCCTCAAGGAAATGGACGCCCTCCAGGCCGACGTCGTCCGTATGGCGACGATGGCGGGCGATGCCATTCACGCGTCGGTCGAGGCCCTTCGCGACTGCGACGTCTCACGGGCCGAGCACATCATTTCCGAGGACGACAAGATCGACGCGCTTCACCTGGAGATGGAAGAGCGGTGCATGCGCCTGCTGGCCCGCCAGCAGCCCATGGCGTCCGACCTCCGAACCATTGCTGCCGTCTTTGCGATCACGATCGACATCGAGCGGTTGGCCGACCACGCCGAGGGCATCTCGAAGGCCGTCAAGCGTCTTGGCGACCAGCCGCTGCTCAAGCCCTTGATCGATATCCCCCGCATGGAAGAGCTGGTGCAGCAGATGCTGCGCGACGCAATGAATGCCTTGGTGCGGCGCGACGTCGCGCTGGCGGAGGCGATGGCGCAGAAGGACGACGAGGTCGATACCCTCCGCAGCCAGGTGTTCCGCGAGTTGCTCACCTTCATGATGAACGATCCCCGCACCGTGTCGCGTGCGTTGGAGCTCGTGCTGGTGGCGCAGCATCTCGAACGGGCCGCCGACCACGTGACCAACATCGGTGAACGCGTCATCTATATGGTGACAGGGGAGCTCCGCGAACTAAACGTCTAGACGCCATTGAGGTTCGAGGATATGATGCGGCGCGTGCTCTTCGTCTGACACGCCAACACTGCCCGCTCGCCAATGGCCGAGGCCCTGTTCAACGCGGCCGCGCCGGAGGGCTGGCGGGCTGGATCCGCGGGGACGGATCCGCAAGGCACCGTCCGTGACGAGGCGGTCGCGGTCATGCAAGAGATCGGCCTCGACATCAGCGGCCACGTTCCACGGTTACTGGAGGCGGCTCTCGGCCCAGACGTCGAACTCATCGTGGGGTTGTGCGCGGAAGAGGCCTGTCCTGTCGTGCCCGGCGTTCGGAGCCTGCACTGGCCCGTCGCGAATCCGGCCGGCGGTGCCATCGAGCGGTTCCGCGACGCGCGGGACGAGCTGCGGCGCCGCGTGGCGGGCTTGATCCGGGATCTCCAGGGACAACCGCCCGGCCGCGGGGCCGCGTGACATTGGGGGGATGCGTGTGGACGCCGGTGGATCGGTCCTGACAATCGTTGAGATCCCGCGGGGCAGCCGGAACAAGTACGAGATCGACAAGGTCCACGGTGGCATCCGGTTGGACCGGGTGCTCTACTCGCCGCTGCACTATCCGGCCGACTACGGGTTCATCCGGGACACCCTCGCGGAAGACGGTGATCACCTGGATGTGCTGATCTTCACCTATGAGCCGACGTTTCCGGGGTGCCTGGTGGAAGTGCGACCCATCGGCGTCCTGAACATGCGGGACGAAAAGGGGCTCGACCAGAAGGTGCTGGCCGTGCCCGTCGGTGATCCTCGATTCGAGGGGATCTCAGAGCTCGATCACATGCCGCCGCACTTCCTCAAAGAGGTGCAGCACTTCTTTACGGTTTACAAGGAGTTGGAGCAAAAGCCGGTGGAAATCTACGGCTGGGTCGGCGCGGAAGAGGCCTGGCGACTGGTCCGCGAGGCGCAAGGCAGGCACGCACAGAACACGCACGTGTGAAGGAGGCCGCCGCGCGTCGGTGGAACGAAGGAGTCTATGGCGACACGCGACAAGGCACGTGAGCAGAAGCAGTTGCGGCGAGAGGCGACCCGCGAGGAACGGCTCAAAGGGCGGCAGCACGCGGAAACCCGCCGGCGGCAGCGGGATCGGATGATCTATGCGGGGATCGCGCTGGCGGCTGTGGCAATCATCGGCCTGCTCGGATGGTCGGCGTTCGGACCGAAGCCTCCCCTCCCCGGTGAGCAGATCCCCGGTCAGGGGCAGACCCACATCAGTCTGGGAGCGCCGCATCCCGCCTACAACTCGAATCCCCCCACGTCCGGATGGCACACGGGGGACCGGGTCGCCCCATCGGGGGTCCATGGGAGCGAGATCCCAGACGAGATCGTGGTCCACAGTCTGGAGCATGGGTGCATCTGGATCTCATACAAAGATCCGAAGGACACGGACCTGGTGACCAAGCTCGAGACGCTCGCGGCCAAGAACCCCGTGACGGTTGTCATGACGCCGAGGCCGAAGAATGACAGCGCGATTGCCGTCGCCGCCTGGCAGCGGCTCTTGAAACTCACGGAATACAACGAGGGTCAGATCGTCGCGTTCATCAGGGCCTTCCGCAATAAGGGTCCAGAAGCCCTCAACTGCTCCGGGGGAACGCCGTAGGCGCCTCCCGAGTCTTCACGTAGCGGATCAAGCCCAACGCGCTCTGCTGGACCGCCATGATGGTCTCGAACCGCACGGTCGTCGCCTGACCGTCGGTCGCCGCGAGTTCGCGCTCGGCGGCAGTGCGGACTCGTTCGACGACCGTATCGTCGTCCTCGCCGGCGGCCAGACCGTCCCGCACGACCTGAGCGAACGCGTGGAGGCGCCGCTGCAGTTGCACAAGAAGATTGTCTGCCCACTCGTGCGGGCCGAAGTGCGTCAGCAGGAGCCTGCGGGGCTGCAGGGCCCGCAGGCGCGCAATCGTGCGATCCCAGGCGGCGATGTCCAGTTCGGGCGGTGGCGTGGGCGGCCGGACGTAGTGCGATCCCGGCAAGGCGACCCCAGCGGCGTCACCCGTGAAGAGGTCACCACTCGCGCGGTCATGGTAGGCCAGGTGATGCCGCGCGTGGCCTGGCGTGTCGTACGCGACCAGACGGCGCGATCCCAGGGCCACCTCCGCGCCGTCCTCCAGCGGGTGGACTCGGGCAGCCGGCACCGGGATCACCTCGCCAAAGAGCCGGGGCAGGTCCGCACCGTAGAGTCGGCCGGCGCTGGCCACCAGGCGCGACGGATCGATCAGGTGCGGCGCGCCGAGCGGATGTACGTAGACGTCCAGATGCGGATACCGGTGCACGAGCCCGCCCGTGGCGCCCGCATGATCCAGGTGGATGTGGGTGACCGCGACGGCCTGCAGATCGACGGGATCGATCCCCGCCGCGTGAATCCCGGCCAGGACGGTCTCCAGGGTGGAGCCCGGACCGGTCTCGATGAGCGCCGGCCGCTCGCCGAGCAGCAGGTACACGCCGACGGCCTCGGGCGTGTTCACGTAGTGTGTGTCGATCAGGAACAGATCGTCGGCCAGCCGGTGGATCCGAACCATCTTGTCGACCACGATACCACAGAAGCGCGCGGCGCGGTCGAAGGGGCTGCCCGGCTTGCGAGGGCCGGTCCGCATGCTATAATGGGCGATGTTCCGGCCCCGAAGATCGGGGTCGTTCGTGTGTTGGAGGGTCCGCGTATGCAGCGAATGGCGCTCAAAGCGCAGGTCCGCGAGGGAGTCGGCAAGGGCACGGCGCGGAGCCTGCGTCGTTCGGGGCAGATCCCCGCCGTCCTCTACGGCCGGGGACGAGATCCGCGGCCGGTGACGGTGGATGGCAAGGCCTTCTCGGCCGTGATCCACACTCACGCAGGCATGAACGTGCTTATCGATCTCGACTTGGCCGGTAACGGGCGCAGCGAACCGGCCGTTGTGATGGTCAAAGAGGTGCAGCGGGACGTCTTCCGTCAGCAACCGATCCATGTGGACTTCCACGCTATCTCGCTGACCGACCGGATGGAGTTTCGCGTGCGCATCGTGCTGAAGGGGACGGCCAAGGGCATCGCCGAGGGCGGCGTCGTCGAGCATCACCTGCGTGAGGCGCTCGTCGAGTGTCTGCCAACGGAGATCCCCGAGGTGTTTGACCTGGATGTAACAGAACTCCTTGTCGGCCGGTCGCTCCACGCCAGCGATCTGACGATACCCGAAGGCGTCGTGTTGAAGACGCCGGTCGAAGAGGTCGTCGTCACGGTGCTCGTACCACGTGTGCATGAAGAGGCGGCGCCGGCCGCGGCCACCACGGCAGAAGGCGTACCCGTGGCGGCGGAAGGCGCGCCAGGTGCAACGGAAGCCACCCCCGCTGCGCCGCCGGCCTCCGAGGCTCCCGCCAAGAAGGAGAAGCCCGGCAGAGGCGAATAACCCGAGTGTGCCGACGGGGGCGCCGGCCGGCGCCCCCGTTTGTTTTTTGCGGAGAGGATCTGCGATGCGACTCATCGTCGGGCTGGGCAACCCCGGGCGCCGCTACCGCGGCACGCGGCACAACATCGGCCACGAGGTGCTCGATCTGGTGGCGCGGGCGCACGGCGTCGCCATCAACACCGACGACGGCTGGGCCGAGATCGGCCGCGGCACGATCGGCGGCCAGCGGGTGATCCTCGCCCGTCCTCAGACGTACATGAACGTCAGTGGCACCGCGGTGGCCGACCTGCGCCGCCGCCACCGTGTGGCGCCGCACGATCTGCTGGTCGTCTTTGATGACATCGATCTCCCCGTTGGGACGGTGCGCATGCGCGGTCAGGGCAGTCACGGCGGCCACAATGGCCTCCGATCCGTGATCGATGCCCTTGGCACGAGCGACATGCCGCGGGTGCGCGTCGGCGTGGGCCGGCCGCCCGAGGGGATCGATCCCGCCGACTATGTCCTGGAGCGTCCCTCACCCGCCGAGCGCGCGCTGCTCGACGATGCCGTCCGGCGCGCGGCCGAGGGGGTGGCCCTATGGATCGCCGAAGGGATCGAGGCGGCCATGCGCCACTCCAACCCGAAGCGCGCGGGGGCCACCCGTGTATAATGACTTCGATCAATTGGGAGGCGTCAATGAGTGCTCGCCAGACCATCGAAGGGCGCATCCCGCCCGGACAGACCCTCACGACGAAATGGCCCGTGCTGCACTACGGCAGCGTGCCGCGCTTCACGGCCGCCACGTGGGACTTCCGCCTCTTCGGACTCGTCGAGGAGCCGGTGGTCCTGACGTACCAGCAGTTCGTGGCGCTGCCAAAGACGACGCTCACGTGCGACATCCACTGTGTCACGGCCTGGAGCCGCCTCGGTGTCACGTTTGAAGGCGTCGCCGCGAAGACCGTGCTCGACCTGATCAAGATCCGGCCTGAGGCGACGTTCGTGATGGTCCATGGCGAGCAAGGATACGAGACGAACCTGCCGCTGGAGTTCCTCCGGGCCGATGACGCGCTGTTCGCATCCAAGGCCGACGGCCACGACCTGACGCCGGACCATGGGTATCCGCTGCGCCTGGTCATCCCGCGCCTCTATTTCTGGAAGAGTGCGAAGTGGGTGCGTGGCCTCGAGTTTCTGGCGGGGGACCGGGCGGGGTTCTGGGAGCGCAACGGCTATCACATGCGGGGCGACCCGTGGAAGGAAGAACGCTACTCCGCATCCTTTTGAGATCGCGGCCGGCAACGATCCGGCACACTCCCGTTGGCTGAAGCCCAGGCGGGCGCTCGGGGCTCACGCGGCCCCCGCCACGCGTTCGCACCACTGCGCGAGCGTAACTTCCGGCTGCTCTGGACCGGGCTGCTCATCTCGCAGACCGGGTCCTGGATGCAGTTCATCGCGCTGGGCTATTTTGTCGATCAACTCACCAAAGCACCCATCTATCTAGGTCTGCTCGGCCTGAGCCAGGCCATCCCGCGGCTCCTTTTCGCCTTTATCGGCGGGGTCGCGGCCGATCGGTTCGACCGCCGCCGCGTGCTTTTCGTGACGAACACCCTACAAATGGTCTCCGCGTTCCTCCTCACCGGCCTGGCGTACGCGGGCCGCGCGCAGGTCTGGCACGTGCTGGCCATCGGGGCGTTCAACTCGCTCTTCCAGGCGTTCGACAATCCTGCACGCCAGTCGATGGTGCCAACGCTGGTCGGCGAGCGACAGTTGATCTCGGCTTTGAGCCTCACCTCCCTGGCGCTCAATGGCTCCGGGGTCTTTGGGCCGTCGCTTGGCGGCGTGGTGATTGCCCTCGTGGGCGTGAAGGGATGCTTCCTGCTGAACGCGGTAAGCTTCGTAGCGGTGCTTATTGCGCTGGTGCGCATGGAGGTGCCCCGGCAGGAGCGCCACACCCGGGAGTCAGTTGGGGCCGAGATGCGCGAGGGGATCGGGCTGCTCACCCGGCATTCGCACCTGCTGGCCGTGTTCGGGATCATCGCGGCGATGAACTTCTTCGGGCGCCCGTACGTCCGGTTGATGCCGGCCTACGCCCGCGAAGTGCTGCACGTCGGGCCGACGAGCCTCGGGGTGCTGCAGGCCGCGCCCGCGCTCGGTACCATCCTGGCCGTCTTCGTCATCAACGCCTTTGCCGACAGGGTGCGGGCCGGGAGAATCATGCTGACGGCCGTGATGACCACCGGCGTGATGATCGTGCTGTTTGCGCTCTCGCGCTGGTTCGCCCTGTCTGTCATGCTGTTGGTCCTCGCGGGGACCAGCACCTCGGTGGGGAATGCGACGGCCAACACCCTGGTGCAGACGTCCGTGCAGCCGGCGCAGCGCGGCCGGATCATGGGCCTCTACAACATGGTCACCTTCGGGATGTTCGCGCTCGGGACGCTGCCGATCAGCGCGCTCGCCGGAGTGATCGGCGTGTCTTACGCACTGGCCATGGGTGGCGCCGTCGCCACAGCCATCGTCGGGCTGCTGGTGCTGACGTCACCGAAGGTCTCGGCGCTCTAGGGGGAATACGCGGGCACCTGCCTCTCGGACTCGTACCGCCCCAGCAGCAACGACGCGTTGATCCCGCCGAAGCCGAAGGAGTTGCTCATCACGTAGTGCACCCGTTGCGTGCGGCCGCGATGCGGGATGTAGTCAAGATCGCACTCCGGGTCGGGGTCGTCCAGGTTGATCGTCGGCGGCAGATAGTCGTACCGCAGGCCCAGCATACAGATGGCGGCTTCGATGGCGCCCGACGCCCCCAGCGCGTGCCCGTGCATCGACTTCGTCCCGCTGATGGGGATGCGGTGAGCGTGATCGCCGAAGACGGCCTTGATCGCGCGGGTTTCCGTCGAGTCGTTCAGAGGTGTGGCGGAGCCGTGGGCGTTGATATGGTCAATGTGTTGAGGCTCGAGACTGCCATCGGTCAGTGCCAGGCGAATCGCCCGGGCTGCCTGTTTGCCCGACGGGTGCGGCGCCGTCATGTGGTAGGCATCGTTGGTTGATCCGTATCCCAGGATCTCGCCGTAGATCGTCGCGCCCCGGGCGATGGCATGGTCGACGCGTTCCAGCGTAAGGACGGCCGCGCCTTCTCCCATGACAAAGCCGTCGCGTCCCCGGTCGAACGGCCGTGACGCGGCCGCCGGGGTCGCGTTGCGCGTCGACATCGCCCTGATGATGTCGAAGGCGCCGAAGATCAGCGGTGTCAGCGGGGCGTCGACCCCGCCGGCCAGCATCATATCGACTTCCCCGTCGCGGATGAGATGGAACGCCTCACCCAACGCGATTGGGCCCGACGCGCACGAATCGCTGTTGGCGCTCGTCGGCCCGCTCACTCCGAGGTCGATCGCGATATTGCACGACGCCGCGCCGCCGAAGACCGAGAGGGCGAGCGTCGGCCGGACCCGCCGGATGCCCTCCGTCATGAACACCCTGTGCTGCTCTTCGGCGAACGATGCGCCGCCCAGAGCCGTGCCGATGAACACGCCGACACGGTCGCGGTCGACGTGGTCGAGATCGAGACCGGCATCGGCGATCGCCAGACGCCCTGCCACGACGGCGAACTGTGAGAAGCGGTCGAGCCGCCGCACCTGCTTCGCATCGAGATACTTTGACGCGTCGAAGTCCGCGATCTCCGCGGCCACCTTGCAGGCAAATTGCGACGTATCAAAACGCTCGATGCGGCGCACGCCGGGCCGGCCCTGCCGGATCCCCTCCAGCAGACCGGCCGTCCCAATGCCGATTGGCGTGACCGCGCCAAGCCCCGTCACAACGACCCGGTGCCTCATGGCGCTCTCTCCCTGCTCTCGGCGCGCGCCTTCACGGCGGCAAGGGTCCTTCGCGTAATATGGTCGATAAAAAAGGGACCGACGATCCAGTCGCCCACGAGCCGGCCGATCAGCGGCCACCGCATCACCAGGTCATGCACGATGGCGACCTCTACGTATTCTCCATCCGGTGTGAATTGCCATTCCACGACCATGCCGGTGGTAATCCCCTTAATGTGACGAAACGCGATGCGTCGTTCATCCAGCCTGTGTTCCAGGACCGCGGTCCAGCGGGCCGGCCAGCCGCGAACCCAGCCCCCCATCGAGAACACCACGCGATCCGGCGCGCGCTCCAGGATCCGGCACCAGCGATAGTCGCGCAGCAGCGCCGGCCAGGACTCGATGTCCCTGGCGAGCGAGAACACCACCTCAAACGGCGCGGCGATACGGGCGCGATGGAAGAGATGCATGCGCGATCAGACGGGTCAGATATCCGGCATTCAGGACGTCGCTTGTGGGCCGCACGTCGCCCACCACGCCAAGCAGCCGCGCGGCCAGCGCCGGATCGCGTGCGAGCCCACGGAACAGCATCGCGGCCATCCGGGGCCGGCGGATGATCCACTGTAGCAGGCGGCTTACGGTCCACACGTCGCCGAAAACGGCGCGGCGCGCGCGGTCATAGGCGGCCAGGGCCCGCCGCGATGTCTGGCCCGTCCGCAACGCACGGTCGGCTGCGGCCGCGGCCAGTTCCGCGCCGCGCAGCGCGAGCGCGATACCCTCGCCGGTCATGGGATTGATCGTGCCCGCGGCGTCACCGGTGAGCAGCACCCCGTCGTCTACGCATGAACGCCGGGTGTAGCCGAGCGGGCCGACCGACACGAACGGCGTCACCCGCCGCGCCCCGCTGACCAACGGACCCAGCGCCGGCAGGCCCCCACACGCCTGCCGAAAGACCGCTTCGGCGTTGCCGCCGGCCCGCTGGAGCGCGTGGCGCGGCAACGCGACCACCACGTTACCCCGGCCGCCTCCGTAGTGCGCCGCTCCCGCGTACCATCCCCAGCCGAGATGTAGGTCGCCCCGCGGCGCGTCCACCGCCAAGCCTTCGAAGTGCGCGCCGACGGCGTAGTGTCCTCCCGCGGCCGGTGCAAGCGGTCCGTCCCTGCGAGCCACGACGGATCGAATGCCGTCGGCGCCAACGACCAGACGCGCTTGAAGCCGTATCGTCTCGCTCCCGGCTCGCCCCAGGACGACCACGGGCGAGCCGGGGGTGACCGTGTCCACGCGGCACCCCTCGAGCACACCGGCTCCCGCCCGGACCGCGGCGCGCAGCAGCAGGTCGTCCAGACGCGCCCGCGGGACCAGGAGCCCCCGCCCGAGCGGAAATGGCGCCCACAGCGTCTGGCCGTCGAGCGCCGCGATGAACATGCCTGAGATCGTT
>JBGPNN010000085.1:0-12017 GCA_041487495.1 bacterium | reverse complement strand
GACAATGGCCTCCAGTGCCTCGAGCGGCACACCACCGGGTCGCAACAACATCGGCGCCGTCCCTGTCAGATCCAGCACCGTCGACTCGACCCCGACCGGCGTCGGCCCCGCATCCAGCACCAGGTCGATGGCGTCACCGAGGTCGGCGAGGACGTGCTGGGCGGTCGTGGGGCTGGGCCGGCCGGAGCGGTTCGCGCTCGGGGCCGCAATGGGCCGGCCGGCCGCCCGAATAAGCGCCAGCGCGACAGGATGCGCCGGGACGCGCACGGCGATCGTCGGGAGACCACCCCGCGTCACGTCGGGCACGAGCGGGGATGCCGGCAACACGAGCGTGAGCGGCCCGGGCCAACAACGGGCCATCAGGAGGCGCGCCGTCTCGGGCACTGACGAGACGACCCCCTCGAGCATCGCCGTACCGGCCAGATGAACAATGATCGGATTGTCGGCCGGGCGGCCCTTCGCCTCGAAGATGCGCCCCACCGCGCGAACGTTCAGCGCGTCCGCGCCGAGGCCATAGACTGTCTCGGTGGGAAACGCGACCAGACCTCCGGACATCAGCAGCGTTGCTGCCTCGCTGATCGCTGGAGTCTCGGGTGCCGCCGGATCGACCGTCAGGATGCGGGCAGGCATGCGCGGGGATTCAGGAACGGACGGGCGCCCCGACCGATTCCCAGCGAAGGCGCGATGCCGCGCGACGCGCGCGGGCGATCGCCTCATCAGACGTGGCGCCCAGCGCGGTGACGTGCCCGAGCTTGCGCCGCGGCCAGGACTCGCCCTTGCCGTACAGGTGCAGGGACACATCGCGCTCGCCCAGGGCTTCTTCTACCCGGGTCAGACGCACCGGTCCACGGCGATCGCCCAGGAGATTCACCATCGCCGCCGGTCTGAGCAACTCGGTCGAGCCCAGCGGCAGGCCGCAGATCGCGCGCAGGTGCTGCTCGAACTGGGATGTCGGGCAGGCGTTAATCGTATAGTGCCCGGAGTTGTGGGGTCTCGGCGCGAGTTCATTGACCAGGATCTCGCCGCGCTCGAGCAAGAACATCTCGACCGCAAGCACGCCAACCAGGCCAAGCGCGGTCGCGATCGATTCGGCGATCCCCACCGCGCGCCCGGTGACGGCCTCGGAAACGGGAGCGGGCGCCTCCACTTCGATCAAGATGCCGTCGTCGTGCACGGTCCGTACGACCGGGTAGGATGTCCGCCGGCCGTCGAGCCCTCGCGCCACGACCACCGCGAGTTCTCCAGCGAATGGGATGAAGCGTTCGACGATCAGTGGGCCACGCTCGAACCCCAACGACGCCGCTGCGGCGAGTTCATCGGGGGATGTCACCCGGGCCTGGCCGCGGCCGTCGTACCCGAGATACGCCCGCTTGACGACGCAGGGCAACCCCAGATCGCGAATGGCCGCATGCAGGGCCCCCAGCGAGCCCGCGTCACGCCACGGCGCCACGGGAAATCCGTGTTTGTGGAGGAAGGCCTTCTCGCGCAGGCGGTGCTGGCACACAGCCAGCACGGCGCTGCCCGGCCTCACGGGGCGCACCGCCTCGACCGCCCGGGCCGCGTCGATCAGGACGTGCTCGACCTCGAAGGTGACGACGTCGGCCTGCGCGGCCAGACGCCCCACCGCCTCGGTATCCTCAAACGGCGCCACGATCCGGACGTCGGCGACCGCAAAGGCCGGAGCGTCTGCCGAGGGGTCGAGGACCGCCACCCTGTAGCCCATGCGGCGGGCGTCGAGCGCCAGCATGCGCCCGAGTTGCCCGCCGCCGATGATCCCGATCGTGGCCCCAGGAAGGACTGGCGCGGCGGAGTTCACGTCGATCCCCGGTCCGCCTCGCGCACCTTGGCCGCCTGCGCCTGTTGGTGCCGGCGCACCGCTTCGCGGATATTCGCGTCGCTGATGCCGAGAATCCGCGCGGCCAGCAGCGCCGCATTCACGGCACCGGCCCGGCCAATCGCGACCGTTGCCACGGGGACACCGCCCGGCATCTGGACGATCGACAACAACGAATCCAGCCCTTTGAGGTGCTCACTGGGGACCGGCACGCCGATCACCGGGAGCACCGTCTTCGATGCCGTCATCCCCGGGAGGTGTGCCGCGCCGCCGGCGCCGGCGATGATCACTTTCAGACCGCGCTGCTCGGCCTCGGCCGCGTATTCGAACATCCAGTCAGGCGTACGGTGGGCGGAGACGATCCGCACTTCATGCGGAATGCCCAGTTGGGTCAGGACCTCTGCCGCGGCGTCGAGGACCGGTCGGTCGGACGTGCTCCCCATGATGATGCCTACCAGGGGCGTCGATCGCGCCTCGCCGCTCATCCGCGCCCTTTCCCGGCTTCCACCGTGCGCTTGACCGCCCGCTCAGCCTCGCGCTTCGCCTCGCGCTCACTGATCGCACTGCGCTTATCGTAGAGTTTCTTGCCGCGGGCGATCCCGAGTTCGACTTTGACTTTCCCTCGGCTAAAGTACAGCCGCATCGGGATCAGCGTGTAGCCTTTCTGCGACGCCCGGCCGGCCAACCGCTGGATCTGCTGGCGGTGCAGCAGCAACTTGCGCGACCGCAGCGGATCGTGGTTGAAGATGTTCCCGGCGCCATAGGGCGGGATGTGAAGGTGGTGCAGCCAGACCTCGCCGCGCTCGACGCGGGCGTAGGCCTCGGCAAGTGAAGCACGGCCAGTGCGCAACGACTTCACCTCGGTGCCGGTGAGCACCAGCCCGGCCTCGACGGATTCTTCAATATCGTACTCGAAGCGGGCGCGCCGGTTGTCAGCGATCTGCTTCTCAGACATCGGCCGGCAGCTTCATCAACGTCGCTTCGGCTTCGGCGACGATCACCCCGTCATCGGTGCGCACCACTGCGCGCGCCTGGCGCAGAGAGCCCTTGCGCGAGACTTCCTCGGCCTCGACGCGAAGCCGCTGGCCCGGGTGTACGGGTTGTCGGTACCGGATGGCCAGCCGGGCGGTCACCGTCGGTTGCCCCTGATAGTATCCGACCGCGGCCAACGCATCATCGAGCAGCGCGGCCAGGATGCCGCCGTGGACGACGCCGGTGAATCCTACGTGGAGATCCGAGGGCACAAATTCGCCGGTGACCCGCTGGCCCTCGAGGGCAAAGCGGACGCGCAGCCCGATGGGGTTGGTGGGACTGCACACGAAACACGACGAGGCGTCACGCATCGCCCACCAGCATACCGCAAATCACAACGGCTTTTCGAGGTAGAGAAACGTCCGTTCGACGCTGAGCCCAAGCGATGAGAGGAACGGTCCCGCAGATGGATCCAGCGCCCACGTTGTTGCGTATGGCGCCATCCCGCGCGCGTGGAGCGCCGCCAGCACAGACGCACCGAGCGCCCGGCCAACCCCGCGACGCCGGTGCGCCTCGCGCACGCCAACCACCCAATCGCCGCGGCCCGCACGGATCTCCACCGCCGCGAATCCCGCCAGGATCGCGTCCCGGAATGCCAGAAAGCCGCGGCCGTCTTTAGCAGTTAACACCCGCACGATCTCATCGGCGCGAGACCGTTCCGGGATGACTTCACGCGCGAGACGAGACACCTCGCGGGTATCTGCGGGCGTGACTTTGCGTACCTCGTAGCCGTCGGGCACGTGCGCGGCGGGCCGCTTCGGCCCGTGGTGACGGTAGACGAGGAGCGCGTTGGCGAACCCGGCCCGCGCCTCGGCCGCCAGCATCAGGCCGAAGGCGTTCGTCTCGGCAACGCGCAGCAACAAGGCACTCTGCCGGCCTCGCTTGAACGCCTGTGTGAGGTGCGCGGTCGTCCGGCTGATCAGGGCCGTCTGAGCGCGTTCGGGCGCCTCACCAAACCCATCCAGCAGCAACTCTTCGACCAACCATCGGCCGCCGGCACGCCCGATCACCAGAAGACCCGCGGGACGCGTATCCACCTCGATGACGTGGACGTCCTTCTCCGACTGGACCCACCAGACGTCGGTGGGTTGCAGCGGGCCCTCGCGGTCGAACGTGGGGGCATAGCCACCGCGATAGGCGGCGTCGAGGAGGCGGACCAGCACCGTGCCGTCGTCGGGCGTCGCGGGCCGAATGACGAGGTGCATCTTACTCAGACCGACCCGTTACTCTCGCGTCACGACCCGCGCATCGCCCCAAAGTCTCTCCAGGCGGTAGAAGGATCGCGCCTCCGGCCCGAACACGTGGAGAACGACATCCCCGTAGTCGAGCAGCACCCACTGGGCGTGCTCGTCCCCCTCGCGCGTCGTACCGCGCGAGAGATCGCCCAGCGTGTCAATGACCCCGTTGACGATGGCGCGGATCTGCACGCGGCTGGTCCCCGTGCAGATCACGAAGTAGTCCGTGATCAGCGTCTGCCCGCGGAGGTCAAGCAGGACGATGTCTTCCGCGTGCTTGTCCTCGGCCGCCCCTGCCGCACGCAACGCCTTGGCCAGCGACGCCTCTGACGCCGCCCGCCGGCCCGCTTCCCGCTTAGCCACCCGCCAAGCTCGCTTTCGGTGCGGGCATCCCGTAGAGCTGGTGCTTGATGATGTACGCTTCCACCGCTTCGGGCACCAGGTACTTGATCGGCCGGCCCGTCTGCAGCCGGGAACGAATATCCGTCGAGGAGATCGCCAACGCGGGAATCGCCATGACGTGGACATTGTCCAGCGTGCGCCCCGTGAAGTTGCTGCGGCGCAACGTCTCAAGGTCCAGGGTGAATCCGGGACGCGTGGCGGCGATGAACTGGCAGAGGCCGAGAAGCTCCCGGGCGCGCTCCCACTCCCCCCGCAAGATTTGGAGAATGGCATCGGCCCCGGTGATGTAGTACAAGTCGGCGTCCGGGTGCTTCGAAGACAACGCCAAGATCGTGTCGATCGTGTACGACGCGCCCTGCCGGTCGATCTCGACGCGAGAGACGCTGAAGCGTGGGTTCGACACCGTCGCGAGAAACGTCATCAGGTAGCGATCTTCCGGGACGGTGACGTCCGCGGGGTCCTTGTGGGGAGGATGTCGGTTGGGGACAAACAGCACGCCATCGAGACCGAACTGCACGCGGGCCTCTTCGGCGGTCACCAGGTGCCCGTAGTGGATCGGGTCAAAGGTCCCGCCCATCACCCCGAGCCTGGTCACGCGCGTCACTTCTTGGCCCCCGCGGGCGTCTCCTCCCGCGGGCGCACGGCATCGAGGGCGGCGGCCGCAGCCGTCAGCAACCGGTCGATGCCCTCCCCGGTGGCAGCGGAGATCCCGAAGGCCCGCCGGCTGCGCGCGGCAAACGCCGCCACGGTAGCCTCCAGGCGGCCGCGGGCGTCGGGGAGATCGATCTTCGTCAGGGCAACCAGTTCCGGCCGGTCGAGCAGCGCGGGATCGTGGAGTTCAAGTTCGCGCCGCACGACCGCGTACGCGCTCATGGGATCCCCTGAGGCGGCGAGATCGATCAAGTGTATCAACACCCGCGTGCGCGCGATGTGCCGGAGAAAGGCGTGACCGAGGCCCGCGCCCGCATGGGCGCCCTCGATCAACCCGGGCACGTCCGCGGCCACGAAGGAGCGGCCGTCGGCCAGGGTGACCACACCGAGCACCGCCTGCGTGGTCGTGAACGGGTAATCACCAACCTTGGGCCGCGCGCTGGAAATCCGGCTAAGCAGCGTCGACTTGCCGGCGTTCGGGAGCCCGATCAGTCCTACGTCCGCCAGCAGTCGCAGTTCGAGCTGGATCGTGCGCTCCTGACCGTGCCCGCCGGGGTCGGCGCGGCGGGGCGCTTGGTGGGTCGCTGTCGCAAATCGCGCGTTGCCCTTGCCGCCGCGGCCGCCCATCGCGATGATCACGCGCTGGCCGTCCGCGGAGAAATCGGCCACGACGTCACCGGTGTCCGCGTCGCGCACGATGGTACCGACAGGCACCGGCGCCACGAGATCGGCCCCCCGCCTGCCGGTGCGCTTGGATCCCTCGCCGTGTCCGCCACGTTCCGCGCGGAAGTGCTGCCGGTACTTGAAATCGATCAGCGTCGACATACCGCCATCCGCGACAAAGGCGACGTCACCGCCGTCGCCGCCGTCGCCGCCGGCCGGTCCGCCTTTGGGCACGAACTTCTCACGGCGGAAGGCCACGCAGCCGTTGCCGCCGTCCCCACCCTTGACGTAGACTCTGGCCTGGTCGATGAACATCGCGCGGACTCACCCTCACAGAAGCGAACGGCCCGGGTCAGACGACCCGGGCCACAACAGGATGCTCCAACGGGCCTAGGCCGCTGCTGGGTGCACGCTCACCCGCCGGCCGTCCCGGCCGCGCCGTTCGAAGGCGACCACGCCATCGACGAGCGCGAAGAGCGTATCATCCCGACCGCGGCCGACGTTGGCGCCCGCGAAGACCTTGGTGCCGCGTTGCCGGATCAAAATATTGCCGGCACGGACCACTTGACCGGCAAACCGCTTCACGCCCAGCCGCTTGCTGGCCGAGTCGCGACCGTTCCGGCTGCTGCCAACGCCTTTCTTGGATGCCATCTGAATTCGCCTCCTAGACGGCGATGCGCTCGATCCGCAGCTCGGTGAAGTCCTGCCGGTGTCCGGTCTTGCGCCGGTAGTGGGCTTTGGGCTTGTACTTCATGACCAGGATCTTGCGCGCCCGGCCCTGGCGCACCACGCGGGCCTGGACCGAGGCGCCCTCTACCCGTGGCGTCCCTACCGTGATCGTCTCGCCGCCCACAAGGAGCACCCGGTCGAGCGTCACCACGTCGCCGGGTGCCGCCTCGAGCTTCTCCACTTTGACGACATCGCCTTCGCGGACGGTCAGTTGCTTGCCACCCGTCTCGATGACCGCGTACACAGCACACCTCCAGGAAACCCTGCGGATTCTACCATGTATGAGAAGGCGATTTCAACCGCTCAGGCGAGACGATAGATCCCGGGGGTGACCTCGGGAAACCGCTTCAGGACCTCGCCGTCGTGGCCGGGGCAGATGCGGGTCTCGTCGCCATCGGCCAGACGCCGGATGCGCTCCATCGCACCGAGACACTCCGCGAGGCTGTTCACATGGATCGCGGGCGGCACCCAGTCACGTAAATTGCGGTACGTCGTCAGCGCGTCGTTGGCGAGGACAAACGGGCCCCGCGCTGTCTGCACGACCACAATCTGCATGCCTGGGGAGTGGCCCCCGACCCATTCCACGCTGAGGCCGCCGGCCGGTTCGAAGGTCCCCTCAATCACCTTCAACCGCCCGGTGGACCGGATCGCCTCCAGATCCTGAGTGAAGCAGTCGCTGAGAAATCGGCGTAGCCACCGCTCCTGGCCTCCGTAGCCGCTCCAGAACTCGACCTCGCGCCGCTGGACCCAGAACACGGCGTTCGGCAGGAACCCTTCAAGATCAAAGTGGTCCCAGTGCAGGTGCGTGAGGATCACCGTCGGGACCTGACGCGCGTCGACACCGGCGGCGGCCAGCAGGTCCTCGCGCTCTCGCAGACCGTCGGAAGGCACACCTTTCGCCCTGGCCAGACGGGAGGTGAACCCCGTATCGATGAGGATCGGGTCGCCCGAGGCGCCCCGCAGGAGCCACAAGAAGTTGGCCGTGGTGGTCGTCTCTCCGGCCGGCTGCATGTACAGCCGCGTAGACCAGTCGACGGTCCGGGCGCTCTGGTTCAGCGCGTAGATTTCGTACGTCGTCGCCATCCGCGAAGTCTCCCGTTGCCCCCGTCAGGATCCGTCCCGGCCCCTGCGCAAGAGCCGGAGCACGCGGCTCATCAGCCCATCCCGGCGCTGCGGCCCCTGGGCGCCCTGGCCATCCGCCATGGCCAAAGCGATCTCGTAGGCCGGATCGGGCTCGGCCAGCGAGAGGACTTCGCCGGGCTCACGGTCCATCCAGAACTGCACCCGCTTGCCCCCGGTCGCCGGCATCGACTCCAGTTCTTCCGCGCCGTCGACCTCGGCGACGTTGACGCGTTCGATGTGCAGCCCCTCGCGGCCCCGCACCCGCAGCCGTTTGCCGTGTGCCTCTTCCAGTGCGCGCACCCACCCCGCACCGTCGCGGAATAGGGCACCAGCCACTTGCGCGTGCACTTCGATCAGGATCGCCGGGGACTTGGAGGTCCGCGCCAACTTCCGGATCTCGCGACGGACCCGCATCGCCATGGTCTCGGGGGACAGCACGCGGCCGCGGCCCTCGCAGTAGGGACAGGGGATCCGCATGATCTGTTCCAGATCTTGATAGACGCGCTTGCGGGTGATCTCGACCAGACCCAGCGCCGTCAGATCGATGACGTGCAGCTTCGCCCGGTCGTGTTGGACGGCGTCGTTGAGGGCCTCGAGGACTCTGCGGCGGTGGTCCTCCTTCTCCATGTCGATGAAATCGACCAGGATGATCCCGCCGATGTCGCGCAGCGTGATCTGCCGGACGATCTCGCCCACGGCTTCCAGGTTCGTGCGCAGAATCGTACTGGCCAGGTCGGTCTTGCCCACGTATTTGCCGGTGTTCACGTCGATGACCGTCAGCGCCTCGGTCCGGTCAAAGACAATGTAGCCGCCGGACTTCAACCACACCTTGCGGCGGAGCGCTCGATCGATCTCGCGGTCGACGCCATATCGTTCGAAGACCGGTTCGACGTCGCGGTGCAGGATGAGCCGGTCCTTTAGGTGCGGCGCAAACGATCCCAGCAGGTCTGCGACGCGGGCGTGCTCTTCGGCCGAGTCGACGACGAGCCGGGCGACATCGTCGGTAAACAAGTCGCGGACCACGCGCCGGATTAAGCGTAGATCTTGATAGACCAGGGCCGGCGCTTTGTTGGCACGACCCCGTTCGAGGACGCGCTGCCACATCTGCTGCAGGAAGGCCACATCATCGGCCAGCACCTTCTCCGAGACGCCCTCCGCCGCGGTCCGCACAATCACACCCATCGCCTGGGGCCGGATGCGATCGGCCATCTGCCGCAGGCGCTTGCGCTCGGCCTCGCTCGTGATCCGCCGGCTGACACCGACGTAGTTGACCGTTGGCATTAGCACCAGGTAATGGGCCGGCAGGGCGACATAGGTGGTCACCCGAGCACCCTTGGTGCCCATCGGCTCCTTGGTGACCTGAACCAGGATCTCCTGACCGGGGCGCAGGCGTTCGGCGATCGCGCCCTTCCCGAAGGACTCCTCCTCCACCTCTTCGCCGTCCAGACGCTGCGACCGGATGTCTTCCACGTGCAGGAACGCATTCCGCTCCAAGCCGATGTCGACGAACGCGGCGTCCATGCCCGGCAGGACGTTGTTCACCCGCGCCTTGTAGATGTTGCCGGCCACGGGTTCAGACCGCTCGATGAACAGGTTGACCAGCGTCTCGTCGTCCATGACGGCCACGCGGGTCTCGGTGTCCTCGATATTCGCAATGATCTCTCTACTCATCCGATTCGCTCCTCGTTCTCCATGGCGTCAATCCGGCGTCGAGATGTCGCGACTGAACGTCATCGGACTGCCAAATTGACCCGCGGGCCGCATGCGGATGCTGAGCAGCAATCCGACGCCCGCCAGGGTCGCCAAGAGCGACGACCCGCCGTGGCTCATCAGCGGCAAGGGGATGCCGGTGACCGGCATGAGGCCGATCGTCATCCCCACGTTGATCACGATGTGAAACGCCATCATCGTGGCAATACCCGTGGCGATCAGCGCGCCCAGCCGATCGTGGGCGCCGGCGGCAATCTCCAGCGCGCGCCACAGCCAGACAAGATACAGGGCCAGCAAGAGCGTCGCGCCAAACAGCCCAAGTTCTTCACCCACCACGGTAAAGATGAAATCGGTGTGCTGCTCGGGGATGAAGCGCAGCAGGTTTTGGGTCCCCGCAAACAGTCCTTTCCCGAACAACTGACCAGACCCGACAGCAATCTTGGCCTGGATGAGCGCGTACCCCGCCCCCAACGGATCGGCCATCGGATCCAGAAACGCGGCCAGGCGCCGCCGTTGATAGTCGTGGAGCAGGTTCCATGCGAAGGGTGCCACGACCGCGCCGACGGCGGCGAAACCGGCCAGCACGCGCAGGCGGGCGCCGGCCACGTAGAGCATGGTGAACAGGATCGCCGCCAACACCAGGGCCGTTCCCAGGTCCGGCTGCCGGATAATGAGCAGCATCGGCACGCCCACGTGCAGAGCGTACGGCGCGAGTTCGCGCAGGCGCCGTATCGCCTTCACCGGTTCGAGGTGCCGGGCCAGCGTCAGCACGATCGCGAGCTTCGCGGCCTCTGAGGGCTGGAATCCGCCAAAGGGCCCCAGCACGATCCACCGTTGCGCGCCGAGCCGCGACTCGCCCAGCACCAGCACGGACGCCAGCAGCACCAGCGCCCCCGCGTAGATCGCCGGCCACGGCACGGCCAGCCGGCGATAGTCAATCGTGGCCATGGCGATCAGCGCCATCACGCCCAGGACCAGGTGCAAGAGGCGCGCGCGGAGGAACGCGCCGGCGTCCGGCGACCCGTGCGTCGCGGACACGAGCACGATCACCCCGTAGCCGACGAGCAGCGCGGTCGTGCCGAGGAGGATCCAGTCGACCTCGTGGACCCACCGGACCTTCACGGCCGCCCCCCATCGGAGGACGCCGCGAGCAGCGACTGCTGCGCCGCGGCGAAGATCACCTTCGCGATGGGCGCCGCGGTCGTGCCGCCCCGGAAGCCGTGCTCGATGAACACCACGACCACCAGGGCCGGTCGGTCAGCCGGGGCGTACCCCGCGAACCAGGCATGGGGGATGCCCCGGGGATTCTCGGCGCTCCCCGTCTTGCCGGCGATCGCCAGGCCGGGCACCGCGGCCGCCGTGCCGGTACCCGACTCCACCACCATTCGCAGCGCCTCGCGCAACGTGGCCAGTGCGTCCGGAGGCACCGTCAATTTCCCGGAGGCCAGGGGTGCGAGCGCCATGGTCTCGGTGCCATCTGGCGCCACCACGCGGCGCGCCAACCGAGGACTCACCAGCATGCCGCCGTTCGCCACCGCGCTGACCATCCGTGCCACTTGGATCGGCGTGACCAGGACGTAGCCCTGACCGATCGCCATGTTCAGTGTGTCGCCGGGGTACCACGGCTCTTTCACGGTCTTGAGCTTCCACTCCGGGGAGGGAATCGACCCCGTCGCTTCGGTGGGCAGATCGATGCCGGTATTCTGGCCCAGCCCCAGCATGCGCGCGTAACGGTGGAGCCGCTCTCCGCCCAGCGCCCCGCCGACGGTCCAGAACACGATATTGCACGACACCGCGACGCCCCGCATGAAGTTGATCGGGCCATAGGCGTGCAGATCGTGGAAGATCCACCGGCCGAGTGCCAGCTGCCCGTTGCAGTTGAAAATGGTGTCGCGGCGCGCCACGCCCTCGCTCAACGCGGCGAGACCGGTCACGATCTTGAAGACCGAGCCCGGCTCGTAGGTTCCCTCGGTGGAGCGGTTGAGCAGCGGCACCCGTCGGTCGGCGGTCAGACCTCTCCAGTTCGCCGGGCTGATCCCGCCGGCGAACTGGTTGGGGTCGTAGGTGGGATGGCTGGCGAGCACCAGGACCTCGCCGTTGCGGGGGTCCATCGCCACAACGACCCCCGTGCGATCGCCGAGCGCGGTCTCTGCGACCGTCTGCAGGTCGGCATCGAGATTGAGGACCAGCGACTGTCCGGGACGCGCGGCCTCGCGGCTGAGGATGCGCACGGGCCTCCCGGCCGCGTCGACCTCGACACGCTGGCGACCGTCGGTGCCGCGCAGCAGGTTGTCGTACACACGCTCGACGCCGGCTTTGCCGATCAGGCCGCCGGCGCGGTAGCCGCTCCTGGACCGCAGTTCATCCTCGGTGATCTCGCCAAGGTAGCCGATGGCGTGCCCGGCCAGCGCGCCCCTGAGGTGCTCGCGCACCGGCTCGGCCTGCACGATGATCCCGGGCAGGTCGAGCCGATTCTCCTCCAGCGTCATCACGACGGTCTTGCTCGCGTCGCGGCGAAGCGTGACGGGTTCGAAAGGTCGCTGCCGCCCGGCATCCAGGCGCCGGAGGATCTCGGCCCGATCCATCCCCAGCACCGGCGCCAGGGCGTCGGCGAGGCGTTCGGGGTCCTTCACTTCCAT
>JBGPNN010000084.1:0-12090 GCA_041487495.1 bacterium | reverse complement strand
CGGATCGCTTCGGTGACGTCTTCTCCGTTCACGACGACGCGGTCGCCCGAGGGTCCGGGCTGAAAGTCGATCTGTAGCGCCTCCGCGACATTCGCCACGGCCTCGGCATCGTGCACGTCGAGCCCCGGCCGCAGGCTCATCAAGGCGACCGACCGGTACATCGCCCCGGTGTCCACGTAGCGATAGTTCAAGCGGCGGGCCAGGGCTTTGGCGACGGTGGATTTGCCCGCGCCCATCGGACCATCGATCGCCACCACGGGTTTGCGCACGTCCTGCTACTTCGCCGGCGCCCCCAAGGCGTTCCTACGGGCGCGCGGCCGCCGGGCGACGATCCGGCCGAGCAGCCATGCGCGGCCACCTTCGTGGAACAACCCTTCTTCGAGATCCAGGACGTCCCAGCCCCGGAAGCGCTTTCGCAGCTCCCCGCGCCGCAGCCTGTTCGCGGCCCGTGGGCCGCCATCACGCGTCGGGCTTTCCAGGTGTGTCTCGACGATCAAGACCCCGCCCGGGCGCACGGCGGCCTTCAGCGCGGGCCACAGCGTGCGCTTGAGGAAGAACGAGTCGATCACGACCGCGTAGCGCGCTTTTGGCAGCTGGTAGGCGTCGAGATCCGCCTCGATCCATCGGATCCGCAACCCCCGGCGGCGAGCGCGCTTGGCGGCAATCTGCAGCCCGGTCGGCGAGATGTCGACCGCATCCACGCGATAGCCCGCGCGCGCCAGAAACAGTGCGTTGCGGCCCAATCCGGTTGCGACGTCGAGCGCGGGGCCCCGGGGCAGATCAGGCAGCCATCGCCGCAACAGGCTCGACGGCGCCCCATCGTGGGGCCGGTCGCCGGCCCGGTAGTGCCCCTCCCACTTTGTGCGTTCGCGCTTCACGATTGGCGGGGTGGCGTCAGCGTGTGGGAGGAGGCGCGGCAACCAGGGTCGAGCGGGCCACCACGGCCTGCCCAGCGTAGAAGATGATTTCGCCCACAGGAGCGCCGGGCTCGATCGGCGGGCGCAAATCGGACAGGAGCTTCACCTGAGAGCTCACTGTGGTTCCGCGCCGCACGACGGCCGTCACGTCCGCCGGCACCACACCGACGACGTTGCCGCGCCAGGGTCCGGCATCGACGGTCACCAGGGGATCGCCACGGCCGGCCAGCTTGACAGGGGCAAACGTCTGGAACCCATAGTCCAGGAGATCTCCGACGTCGCGGTACATGTCATGGCTCTTGAGAACAACCGCCAGGAGCCGCCAGCCGTCGCGGGTCGCCGACGCGACCAGACAATGCCCCGCGGGCACCGTCCAGCCGGTCTTCACACCATCGGCGCCCTCGTACTTGACCAGCAGCTTGTTGGTGCTCACGTACTCGTGTGGGCGGCGGTCCGGACGATCCAGTGTCCAGGTCTGCGTCCGGACCAGCGACGCAAAGGCCGGCAATTGGAGTCCGTAGCGAGCGATGAGGGCCAGATCGTACGCGGTGCTGTAGTGGTCGGGCGCGTTCAGACCGTGCGGGTTGACGAAGTGGCTGTCACGCGCGCCGATCTGCTTCGCCTTCTTGTTCATTTCTTCGGCGAACGCCTCGACGCTGCCCGAGATCGCCTCGGCCACGGCGACCGCCGCGTCGTTGGCCGAGCGCACGAGCATCGCGCGCAGCAGGTCGTTCACCGACCATTGTTCGCCGGCTTCGAGCCCGATCGCCGATCCGCTCCGCTGACTTGCCGCGCGCGCGCTGATCGTAACGGTGGCCTCCAGCGGCAGGCGCTCGATCGCCAGGATTGCGGTCAGCATCTTGGTCGTGGACGCGGGCGGCAGCCGGCGGTAGATCTCCCGCTCGTACAAGATTTGACCGGTCCGGACGTCCACCAGGATCGCCGCCACCGGGCCGGCATCGCGCTTGGGCACGGGACGCCGGGCGGCGTGGCTCCTCGGGGCCGATGCGGTTCGCTGAACGGCGCCGGCCGGCGGCGGGGATGGAGCCGCGGTCACGAGGAGCAGCGCGGCAACCATTGCGGCAATCGACCGCATGGTGCTCATCGGACGGCGTTGAGCAACATCTGGACGCCCCGCTCTCCCATCGCAGGGAGATCAGACAGGTCCGCCAGGCCAAAGTATCGCAAGAACAATTCCGTTGTCCCGAACTCTACCGGGCGGCCAAGCGTCTGGCGGCGCCCCACGTCCCGGACAAGTTGGCGTTCGAGCAACCGCTCGATGTGCCAGTCACTGCGTACCCCGCGGATGTGTTCGATCTCTCCACGGGTGATCGGTTGGCGGTACGCGATCATGGCCAGTGTTTCCAGCGCACCGCGCGTGAGTTTCTCGGCGTGCTCGGCCTGCAGAAACTTCTTCACGACCTCGGCGTGCTCGGGACGGGTTGCCAGTTGGTAGCCGCCGGCGAGTGCCTGCAACATAAGACCGCCGTCCACCGTGCGGCCGCGGAGCACCTCCAGGGCCTGCCGGATCAGCACGGGATCCGCGCCGGTCACCGCCGCCAGCGTGTCCAGACGAACCGGACCGCCGGCGACGAACAAGATGCCCTCCAGCGCGCCTGCGAGGCCACTGATCTCCGCGTCGTCCACCGTGGTCTGCGTAACGAAGCCCGCAGCCTGTTCGGTTGTCACGCCAACACCGCCATCAGCCGGATCGGCGCCATGGGCGAATCTTGCTGCGCCCGCACCCGACGTTCTTTGACGAGTTCGAGTAAAGCCAGGAACGTCACCACGATGAACACCGTCGACACCCGCGCCGGGAACAGGTCCGCGAACTCGACGCCTTCCGGCGAGTTCGCCAACGCATCGAGGATGGCCCGCATCCGGTCGCCCACGCGCACCGGCTCTTCAGCGACTTCCGCCGCCTGCTGCCGCCGCGCCCGCTCCAACACCTCTTTAAATGCCCGAAAGAGGTCGTCGACGGTCACCCCTTCCAGCAGAAGTTCCGACGGGGCGTCTTCCAGGGGCCGGGTAAAAATCTTCTGCTGCAGTTCCTCCAGCGCCCGCAGGGCGTCCGCCGCTTCCTTGAACGTACGGTACTCGGCCAGGCGCTCTTCGAGCCGCTCCGGCAGGTCGCTGCCTTCGTCCACGGGAGGCGGTGCATCGGCCGGAGGGGGCTTGGGCAACAACAGCTTGGCTTTCATCTCGACCAGCGCTGCGAGCATCCACAGTGCCTCGGTGGCCTCGTTGAGATCGAGGGACCGTCTCACCCGATCGCGGAACTCCTGGGTCAGACCAGACAGTTCGATGGTTGTGAGATCGATCTTGCCCTGATGGGCAAGCGTGACCAGCAGGTCCAGCGGGCCTTCGAATCCTGGTACCTTGACCTGGTACCCGACGCTGCGGGCGAACGGCCCGACAGATGGAGACGTCTGTGCCGGCGGCGGCTGCCCGCCACCGGTCTCCGGTGGCACCCGCGTCGGCCCCGCCACTATCGGTCTCCGAGCGCGACTCTGATGAGCCATATGATGGCGGGGTTGATGATCCTGGCGAGACTGCCCGGTGCGAGCATAATGAGCCCGAGCAGCAGCAAGGGACCAAACTGCTGCAGTCGATCATATGCGATCGCCTGCCTCGCGGGTAGCAGGCCAGAGAGAATCCGGGAGCCGTCCAGCGGTGGGATCGGGATGAGGTTGAAGACGGCCAGCATCGCGTTGATGAAGAGGATCTCTCTCAGCAGCTGTCCACCCACCCCCGCGAATTCAACCAGCCCCAACTGCGGAAGCGCGCCCAACACGAACATCGACGTGATGTTCGCCAGCGGTCCGGCCGCAGCGACCAGCAGCATCCCCTTGCGGGGGTTCTGGAAGTTGCTCGGATTCACCTGAACCGGTTTGGCCCAACCGAACCCGAAGAGCAGCAGCAGCACCGATCCGACAAGGTCGAGATGGACGATCGGGTTCAGGGACAATCGACCCTGGTAGCGGGGGGTCGGGTCGCCCAGACGATCGGCCATCCACGCGTGCGCGAACTCGTGAACGGTGGCGGCGATCAGCAGAGCGATGATGCGGTAGAGGAGTCCGGCGGGATCCGAGAACCGCATCAGTGGGATGTCGCGCTTCGCGCGACCGGCCGCGTCAGGGGATGATCCAGGCGGACGAGGTCTGCCAGGGTCTCGCGCTCGACGGCGACCTGCGCGGTACCGTCCCGCACGAAGACGAGCGCGGGCCGCGCGTAGCGATTGTAGTTGCTGGCCATCGAATAATTGTAGGCGCCCGTCGCGAAGACGGCGAGCAGATCCCCTTCGCGGACGTCCGGCACATCAGCATCCCAGATGAGAACGTCGCCCGACTCGCAGCACCGACCCGCGACCGTTACGCGCTGCGTTGGCCTGACGGCCGCCCGGGTCGCCACCACGGTTTCGTACCGCGCCTGATACAGGGCCGGCCGGGGATTCTCATACATCCCTCCGTCCACCGAAACAAAGGTCCTGACGCCCGGGACGGTCTTGATCGCCCCGGCCGTATAGAGCGTCACACCAGCATCCCCGACGATCGAGCGGCCCGGCTCGAACATCAGCGTCGGGAGCGCGAAGCGGTGCCCCTTAAGCGCCTCCAACGCCGTGCCGGCCACGGTCTTGATAAAGTCGGCCCGCGCCGGCGGATCGTGCTCAGCCAGATAACGAATACCGAGACCGCCGCCCAGGTTCAGTTCTTCGAGTACTAATCCGGCCGATCGCATTTCGGCCGCAAACGAGACGACCGCACGGGCCGCCAGCATGAAGGGCTCGAGGTCGAAGATCTGCGACCCGATGTGTGAATGCAGCCCGCGCAGCCGGAGGCCCGGTAGTGCGAGCGCCGCCTGCACCGCACCCTCGGCGGATGGTCCCAGCATGCCAAAACCAAACTTCGAGTCCACGCCGCCGGTCTGGATTGCCTTGTGCGTATGGGGCTCGATGCCGGGTGTGAGACGCAGGAGCACGTCGGCCTTCGTCCCACGCTCGCGCGCCATGCGATCGAGGGTGCGCAACTCGTACTCGTTGTCCACGATGAACCGGCCGACGCCGGCGTCCAAGCCGTAGGCAATTTCCTCGGGAGTCTTGTTGCTCCCGTGAAAGTACAGCGCGGTGCCCGGGACGCCCGCCTGCAACGCCGTGTAGATCTCGCCCGGGCTGACCACGTCGATGCCGAGACCCTCCTCGTACGCCACCTGACATGACGCGACGGTGCAGAGGGCCTTACTGGCGAACAGCACGCGGCTCGGACCAGGGTAGAATGTCCGCACGGCTTCGATGTAGGCCCGGCAGTTGGCCCGCATGCGTCCCTCGTCGAGCACGTAGAGCGGCGTGCCGAATCTGGCCGCGAGGTCAGCGACGTCCATGCCCCCGACCATCAGGTGGCCGCGGCTGTCGACATCGAATCCGTGTCGTTGGGGAAGCGTCATAGGCACCGGCATTGACTGCGTCGAGGCGCACTCGCGCCAAAATCATCGCCACTCTAACACGGGGCGCAGAGTCCGCGCAAGCGGCCGTCACTCCCAGTTGCGCTGGTCGAGGATCTTCTTCGCGTCCGCCGGAAGGGTGCCGGCCGGGACGACCTCGATTTCACCGCGCAGGCGGATCATCTCGGTGATCGTGTTGCGGATCCGCGCGGCCAGGTCGGTCGTGGCCGCGCCGTCCGGCTTTAACTCGATGCGCACGAGCATCTCATCATTGTGTCCCAAACGCGTGACGACGACCTGGTAGCGCGCGACTTCCGGATGACGGGCCAGGGCCAGATCGACCTCGGCCGGGTGGAGGAACATCCCCCGCACCTTCACCGCGTCGCCCACCCGGCCCAGGATACGCGCCAGACGGGGGCCGGTGCGACCGCAGGAGCACGAGCCATCGGCCCATACCGCCAGATCGCCGGTGCCAAATCGCAGCAGCGGGTACGTGAAGTTGAGCGCCGTCACGACCACCTCCCCGGCCATACCGGCACCGCACGGTGTGCCGGTATGGGGGTCGACCACTTCGACGATCACTTCTTTCTGCACATGCATGCCCGCCCTCGCGCTGCACTCGTGACCGATCGAACCCAGGTCCGCGGTGCCGTACCCCTGGCTGACCCGGACGCCGAACTGACTTTCAAGACGCTGCCGCAGCGATTCCGGCAGCATCTCCGCGATCACGAATCCCACTTTCAGACGGTGCGCGACGCCGGCCTGCGCGGCGGTCTCGAGCAGCGTCGCCAGAAAGCTCGGCGTGCCGATGTATCCCGCGATGGACAACTCGGCCAGCAGGCGCACCTGCGTGTCGGTGTTTCCCGGACCTGCCGGGACCACCGGGCATGCCAGCGCGCGCAGGGCACTGTCCATCATGTGCCCCGCGGGGGTGAGATGATACGAAAGCGTGTTGAGGACAATGTCGCCCAGGCGGATCCCCGCGGCATAGAGCGCCGGCGCGAAGCGCCAGTAGTCTTCGTGGCGGCCTTCCGGGTCGAAGATGGGTCCGGGCGATCGGAAGAGGCGGCCCAAATACCCAATCGGCACCCCAAGCCACCCGCCGAAGGGCGGCGCGTCGTGCTGCAGCGCGGGCAAGGAGTCCTTGCGCAACACGGGCAGCGCGGCCAGGGTGTCCAGCGACAGACGCGAGACATCGAGGCCGGCCGCCGCCAGGTGGCCCTTGATCGCCGGCGAAGAGCGGGCCGCGGCGGTGACAATCTCGCGCAGCCATTGGTTCTGCCAGGCCGCGCGTTTCTCGCCGGACCACCGTTCCGACTGATCCCAGACCTCGTCCATTGCGGTGCGATTTCGGGAGGTTTGAGTCCCGGTCCTCCAATAGGGCAGGAAGCCGGTCCCGGCGGGCCGTATGTTCACCGGCGTGGAGCGCAGTCTCCCCCTGGTCGACACCGTGCTCGCCGTCGAACGCCTGGTGCTGCGGTTCAGCGGTGTCACGGCGATCGACGGTCTGTCCTTCACCCTGCGCGCGGGAGAGTTGCTCGGCATCATCGGCCCCAACGGGGCCGGCAAGACCAGTGTCCTGAACTGTATCAACGGCTTCTACCATCCGCAGGCCGGTCGCGTCACGTTTGCGGGGCACGACATCACCCACCTCCCCCCCCACGCCCGGGCGCGTCTCGGCATCGCGCGGGCCTTCCAGAACATCGCCCTCTACCCGGGGATGACGGTGCTGAGCAACATCATGTCCGGCCGGCTGATCCACATGCGCAGCGGTGTGCTCGGGAGCGGCATCTACTGGGGCGCGGCCGAGCGCGAACTGCTGCAGCATCGATCGCGGGTCGAGGAGATCATCGACTTCCTCGAGATGGAAGAGTACCGCAACCACCGGGTGGCCGATCTCCCCTACGGCGTCCAGAAGAAAGTTGAACTCGGTCGCGCGCTGGCCATGGAACCCAAACTCCTGCTGCTCGATGAACCCATGGCGGGCATGAGCGCCGACGAGAAGGCCGATATCGCCCGCTACATCCTTGAACTACGCGAAGTCCATGGTCTGCCGATGATCCTGATCGAGCACGATATGGGCGTGGTCATGGACCTCTGCGACCGGCTGATCGCGATGGACTACGGCAAGAAGATCGCGGACGGCGTGCCGCACGACATCCAGCGGGATCCCGAGGTTATCAAAGCCTACCTCGGCGAGGAACACATCGCATGACGGCGCAGGCTGTCCTCGAGCGCGTCCA
This sequence comes from bacterium, assembly GCA_041487495.1. GTDB lineage: Bacteria > Sysuimicrobiota > Sysuimicrobiia > Sysuimicrobiales > Humicultoraceae > JBGPNN01. The sequence continues at coordinate 4,493 of JBGPNN010000084.1, read as the reverse complement.
GGTCGTCGCGGCACCCGTGGCGATCGACGTCCCCAATACCTTTCCCAAGCGCCTGCTCCACAACGCCGGGCGGTTCGGTGACCGGGTGGCCTTCCGTGAGAAGGAGTTCGGCATCTGGCACGAGATCACGTGGAAGCAGTACCTCGATCACGCGCGGGCCGCGGCGTTGGGGCTCCACGCGCTCGGTCTGGGTCGAGGCAGCGTCGTCATGATTATCGGCGACAATCGCCCCGAGCAATTCTACGTGGCCATGGGCGCGCAGGCGATCGGCGCGATCTCGTGCGGCATGTACCAGGACAGCCTCGCCGAGCAGCTCGCCGAGCTGATCAACTTTGCGGGCGCGACGTGCATCTTCTGCGAGGACCAGGAGCAGGCGGACAAGATGCTGGACATGGAGGAGCGTCTGCCCACAGTCGAACGGATCATCGTCGAGGACTGGCGAGGGATGTGGCAGTATCGTCACCCGAAACTGATCTCGTATAAGGATCTGGAAGCGATGGGACGAGAGGCGCAGGCTCGGCAGCCGGACCTCTTCGAGGACTCGGTGGCCGAAGCCCAGGGCGACGACGTGGCCATGCTGTGCCAGACGTCTGGGACGACCGCCATGCCGAAACTGGCGATGCTGTCGCACCGCAATTTGCTGGCCCAGGGCGAGAACTTCCTCACGGTCGAACCGCACATCGGGCCGGCCGATGAGTTTGTCTCCTACCTCCCCTTCGCGTGGATCGGGGAGCAGACGTTTTCGTTCACGCTCCACCAACTGGTCGGGTTCACCGTCAACTTCCCCGAGGAACCGGAGACCGCGCAGCGCGACTTCCGCGAGATCGGCCCGCACTTCACCTTTGCCCCGGCGCGGATCTACGAAGGACTGCATTCCGCTGTGACGGTCCGCATCCTCGACGCGGGGCCCATCAGACAGTGGATCTACAATCTGGCGATGCGGCTGGGGATGCAGGCGGTGGAGCTCGAGGCCGAAGGCAAGCGAATCCCGTCGTGGCTGCGACTCCTGAGATTCGTCTGCTACTGGACGGTCTACCGGCCCATCCTCGACAAGATCGGCATGGTGCGCATGCGCGTCGCCTGGAACGGCGGGGCATCCCTTGGGCCCGACTATCACAAGTTCTTCCGCGCCATGGGGCTGAACCTCAAGCAGATCTACGGGCAGACGGAAATCGCCGGGATCTCCTGCGTCCACCGCGACGGCCAGGTGCGGTTCTGGACCATGGGCGCGCCGATCGCCAACACGGAGGTCAGGCTGTCAAGCGAAGACGAGATCATCGAATACAGCGCGTCGGTGTTTCTCGGATACTACAGGAATCCGGAGGCGACGGCCACGGCGCTACGTGACGGCTGGTTGTACTCCGGGGACTACGGCGCGCTCGACCCCACCGGCGACGTCATTCTGTTTGACAGGATGGGCGACATGATCCGTACGGCCGACGGCGTCAAGGTCGCGCCGCGGGTCATCGAGGACGTGCTCAAGTTCACTCCCTACCTGCAGGAAGCGTGCGTCGTCGGCGACGGCAAGACCTTCCTGGCGGCGATCCTTAACATCGATCTGCGCACCGTCGGCAAGTGGGCCGAGGACCGGGGTATCTCCTACACGTCATACACCGACCTGTCGCAGCGGCCCGAGGTGCTCGCGCTGCTCGGCGGGCTGGTCGCGGAGACGAACGGGCGGTTGAAGCCCGAGTGGAAGATCCACCGGTTTGTGTCGCTCTACAAAGAGTTCCACCCGGACGACGACGAGCTCACGCGAACGCGCAAGTTGCGGCGCGGGCACATCAACGAACGCTATCATGACCTGATCGAGGCGATCTACGGTGACGCGGACCGGTTCGAAACCCTGGTGACCATCCGCTACGAAGACGGGCGCACGGCCGAGATGCGGCCGACGATGCAGATCGTGAACGTGCACGCGTGAGTCTCGAGTTCATCCTGGAAGGCACCGTGATCGGCCTGGCGGTCGGGTCGATCTACGCGCTGATCGCGCTCGGGTTCGCCCTGCTGTACAAGTCCACCAAGATCCTCAACCTCGCCCACGGCGAGTTGGTACTGTTTGGCGGCTACCTGGCCATCGCGCTCACCCGTGCCATGCACCTGCCGCTGGCGTTCGCCTTCGTGCTGGCCGTGGCCGGCACCCTCGTGGGCGCGGCGGTGCTCGGCTTTACCGTCGAGCGAGTCATCATGCGGCCGCTCTACGGCCAGTCCCTGCTGTCGGTCATCATCGTGACGCTGGCACTCGGGTACATCGTGCGCGGTCTGATGGTTGCCCTCTGGGGCGGTGACACCCGGCAGTTCCCACCGGTGGTCCCGACAGGCGTGGCCCGCATCGGTGGGCTGGCCATCCCCGAGGTGGGGATCTGGAGCGCGCTGGTGGCGCTGCTCCTGCTGGGAGTGTTCACCCTCTTCTTTCGGTATTCGCTGTGGGGCATCGCGATGCGGGCGGCGGCCAACGAGCAGTTGACGGCGTCGACGCTCGGCGTGAGCCTGAAGCGCGTGTTCGCATACGCCTGGGCGTTTGCCGCCATGGCCGCCGCGGTTGGCGGCATCCTCATTGGGCTGTGGCTCGGGGTCAACTTCGCGCTGGCCCAGGTGGGCCTCAAGGCGCTGGCCGCGGTGATCCTGGGAGGGCTGGACAGCATCCCCGGCGCCATTCTGGGAGGGTTCATCATCGGGGTGCTCGAGACGGTGGTCGGCGGATACATCGATGCCAACGTCGTCCTCTTCGGCGTGCCCCTGCAGGGGTTCAAGGAGATCACCCCGTTCGTCGTCATTCTGTTGGTGCTGCTGATCAAACCGTACGGGCTGTTTGGCACGGAGCATATCGAGCGGCTGTAGTGGGCCCCCACGCATGAGCGTTCGACCCGCCGGCGACTTCAAGACGTCCTTCGCCTGGGACATGGCGCTGCTCGACACCCGCTTCTACCGGGTGGGGTTCACGCTGCTGATCGTCGCTCTCGTCCTCGCGCCAAGACTGCTCGGTCAGTACTTGTTTTTTCTCAATACCATCGGGATCTTTGCCATTGGCGCGGTCGGCATGTCGCTGCTCACCGGGTTCGCGGGGCAGATCTCGCTCGGCCACGCGGCGTTCATGGCGATCGGTGCCTACACGTCCTGGTATGTCACCAGCCACTTTGGCTGGCCCTTCTTGGCCGCGCTTCCGCTGGCCGGTGTGATCGCGTTCGGGGTCGGCGCGGTCGTCGGCCTACCGTCGCTGCGCATCAAAGGTCTGTACCTCGCGATCGCCACGATGGCGTTTCAGTTCATCACGGAATACGTGATCATCCACACCGCCGGGGGGATGGGGGGGAACGTCGTGCCGGCGATCAAGTTTGGGAGGTTCCAGATTCGCACGGAGACCCAATTCTACTACCTCCTCCTCCCCATCTGGCTCGCGAGCGGGGTCTTCGCGGCCAACCTGGTGCGCGGCCGCGTCGGGCTGGCGTTGATGGCGGTGCGCGACCGGGACTACGCGGCCCAGGTGCTTGGCGTCGACCTGCTCTATTACAAGCTTCTGGCGTTCGCGCTTGGGGCGTTCTACGCGGGCATCGCCGGCAGTCTGTTCGCGCACTACAACAAGGTGATCGGCGCCGAGCACTTCAACATCGGGTTATCGATCGACTACGTCGCGATGGTCGTGCTCGGCGGCCTGACGAGCATCTGGGGACCGCATCTGGGCGCGGCGCTCGTGATCTTGCTCAATCAAGGGCTGCGATTCGTGACGCCGTACATCGTGCAGACGATACCGGTCCTGGCGAGGGCGGCCACACCCCTACGGGAGATCGTCTTTGGGGCGCTGCTGATCGTGCTCTTAATCTGGGAACCGGGCGGGCTGGCGATGCTGTTCCGGAAGTTCAAGCGCTACCTGGACCTTTGGCCGTTCCCACATTGATTCGTCTCGCGTAGCACAACGGGTGAAAAGGGGAACGGGCATGGAGCCACGAACAAGAATATTCTTCGCAGTGCTGCTTGTCGTGATAGCGTCTGGCTCGTCAGCAGCTCAGACGTCTGTACCGGTCGCCGTCGTTGGCATTGGCCTGGACGATGCGCTGCTCGGACCGTATCGGCAGGGTTTCGAGGAGGCTCTTCAGTACTACATCGCCACCCTGAACACCCCCCTCGCCACGCCGGTCGTCGCCCGTGTCTACAGCACAACGGACCAGTATGCTCAGGCCTTGAGGAAGTACATGAGTGAGCCGGACGCTGTCCAGGTTGCCCGGACCAGTGCGGGTGGCTGGGCGGGCGATCGTGAAATCCTCATCGATCACAGCCAGCGACGTCAGCCATTTCTCCAGTACCAGGTCGTGGCTCATGAACTCACACATGAACTGCAAATCGAACTCGCAGGATACGACGCTGTGTATTCGGACCGGGCGTGGAAGAGTTGCTGGATGGCTGAGGGGTACGCCGAACTTGTGAGCTGGAAGGTCGGTGACGGTAGGATAACGAGCTACCCGAGGGCCAGGGACGGCGCCCTCGACGCCATCCGG
>JBGPNN010000083.1:0-12224 GCA_041487495.1 bacterium | reverse complement strand
CCAGGATACGGCGGTCCAGCGGTTCGGCCATTTTCTGCTCGGCGGCGCGGGCCTCATCAGCGAACACAATGCACCCGCGATCGAACGCTGGCTCCGCGCGCGCGGGCTGCAGACGGTGGCGTTCCTGGTCGTCCGGGGTGTGCTCAACCGGCACTACTTCCGCTGTCTGGACCGGTTCCGAAAGCCGGGGGCAGCATCCTGACATGGGCGCATCGTGGTGGCGTCAGGCGATGCTCCTGGCGACCGCGTTCCTCTTCACCGGAGGACAGGCGGTCTGGGGCATGCTTGCGCTGCTCGGGATCCTGGTTTGGGAGGTGGCCCGCGGCGAGCCCCTCTGGAAACGCACCTCCATTGACCGCCCGCTGGTGATCCTCATCGCGGTCCTGCTGCTATCGGCCCTGCGATCGCCGTGGCGGTCAATCGCCTTACTGGCGGTCGCCGAGTTCTCGGTGGGGGCGTTTGTCGTCCTGCGGGCCGTCGTCCTGTCTGCGCTTCACCGCCGGGCCTTCACGCATTGCTTCCTGGTAGCGTGGGCTATCGGCGGCGCGGTCGGCGGACTTCTGGCCATCGTGAGCGGATTGATTGCGTCGGACGGACGGGCGGTGCTCCCGCACGAGAGCGCCAGCGCCCTCGGCACGACGCTGGCTATGGCGACGGTCCTCGTGCTTGGACTGTCCACGGCCGATCGGCGAGCACAGCGCCTCTCCGCGCTCCTGAGCGCGCAGGTGACATTTGTTGGGCTCGCCCTAACCTGGTCTCGCGGCGCGTGGGCGGCGGCTGTGGTCGGTCTTACGGTTCTGGTCGCCCTCACGCCGGTACGACGCTTCGCGGCACGGGCATTGCTCCCGGCTTTGCTGATTGCGGTTGTCTTTCTATACTTGAGTCCGGAATGGCGCACCGTCGGCAACCGCATCCGGACGACAGTCGACACACATGATCCACTGAGTAGACTGACCATCTGGCATGTGGTTCCCCGAATCGTGGCAGACCACCCCGTGTTGGGGACGGGATTGAATACCTTTGTGCTCGCCTATGCCCTATACGCCCCGCCCCCACACATCCCCGGGTTCCCTCCACACGCGCACAATCTGTTCCTCAACTTTGCCGCGGAAACCGGAGTGGCCGGCCTCCTGGCGTTCGTCGCCTTCTTGTGGACCGGGGGGCTGGTGATCTGGCGCTGGTACACCAGAAGCCTTCCGGGCAGCCAGGACCGTCTGAACGGCGGTATCGTGCTCGCGCTCGTGGCCGTGGCGTTGACCCACCAGCTGGTCGATGCCACGCTTATGAGCTCATCGTTGGCGTTCGGCCTGTACGCGCTGTTTGGCTTGAGCGTTGCCGAAGAGGTGAGGAACGGCACGTGACGCCTCTGCCGCCGAGCCTGAGTGTCGTGATTCCCACACACAATAACGGGGAGATCCTGCGCCGCACCGTAGACGCGCTCAAACAGCAAGATGCGCCACCAGAACGGTTCGAGATTGTGGTGGTCGACGACGGATCGACCGACGGCTCCACCGACGCGATCGAATCGGCGGGCGCGCCGGAGATCCGCGTGATCCGGCAAAAGAATCTGGGACGCGCCGCCGCGCGCAACCGTGGTGCGGTCGAAGCGCGCGGCCGGGTGCTGCTCTTCCTCGACGCGGATGTGTGGGCCACCCGCGGCCTAGTGGCGGCGCACCTCGCGCACCACGACGAGCGGGGCAACGTGGGCGTGCAGGGTCCCTCGCCGCCGGCTCGCGAGAGTCTCACCACGCTGTTCATGCGCGCCTGCCATGTTTGGCCGGACTGGACCGTCCGCAAGCGGGAGGGCCTCTCACCCTTTCATGTCATCACGCGCAATTTCTCCGTGGATCGCGAGGCCTTCACCCGGGTCGGGGGGTTCGACGAAGGCTTTACGGGTTACGGCTGGGAGGACATGGAACTGGCGTTCCGCCTGGCAAAAGATGGCGTCCTGCTGCGCTACGAGCCCGGGGCGCTCGCCTATCACTATCACGTCCAAACGCTGGAGGAGTCCCGCGAAAAGCTCCGGCAGGCGGGTGAGGGCGCCGTGTACTGGTGGGAGAAGCACAACCGCGAGTTCCGCCTGGGATTGTTCCTGGAAATCCTCCCGCCAATGCTGCCCGTGAAGTGGCTCGTCTACCGCAGCGGCATTATCACCGCGGCCATCTGGCCGCTGAAGGTCATCGCCGAGCGCGCCGGTATCACGATCATCTGCGGGGAGATGTACAGCCATCTGCTGTGGCGGTCGTTCTACGAGGGCGTCTTCGCGGCGCGGCGGCGAAGGGGCTGACCCATGGCAAAGTGCACGCTGTTCGTCAGTAACGGCGTCGGCGAGGATCTGATCGCTTCGGCCCTGGCGCGTCACCTGCACACGGTCGGGGTAGAGGTCGTGGCCTATCCGCTCGTGGGGTTGGGCGCGTATGCCGCCGACATCCCGCTGCTCGATCCACGACTGGAGCTGCCCAGCGGCGGGTTCTCACTGCGCGCGGACCTGCGGGGCCTCGGTGCCGATCTCGCCACGGGCATCGTCGGGCTGTGGTTCGGACAGCGCCGCGCGCTGAAGGCTCAGCGACGACGGTTCGACCTGGTCGTGGCGGTCGGCGACACCTACTGCCTTTATATGGCCGGCGCGGCCTCGTCACGCGTCGCCTTCGTATCGACTGCGGACTCGGTGAGGATATCACCGTTCGGCGCGCTGGCCCGCGTGTCGCTGCGCCGATACGCCAGCCATGTCTTCACGCGGGATCCTGACACCGCCGATGCGCTGACCGCGATGGGCCATCGGGCCGAGCCGGTCGGCACGGTGATGATGGATCAGCTGGAGGGCACCGGCGAGACGTTTGGCTTTGCTCCCGATGCGCCGGTCGTCGCGCTGCTGCCGGGGAGCCGGCGCGACGCGCCTGACAATGCGACGCTCCTCGCGCACACAGCGGCCGTGGTGGCCGGGGACGTACCGGGCGTGCGGTTCCTCATGCCGCTGGCGCCGAGCGTACCTGCCGATCTGGTCAGGACGCGCATCGCGAGCGCGCGGGCTGACATCACGCTGACGCCGCTGTTCGCCGATACCCTCCTGAGGGCCAGCGTCGTGATCGGGCTCGCCGGGACCGCCAACGAACAGGCCGCGGGACTGGGCAAACCCGTCGTGGCTTTTCCTGGAACCGGCACGCAGTTCGGCCCACAGTTCCTGAGGACGCAGCATCGACTGCTGGGCGAGGCGCTGGTGGCGGCGGGGACCTGGCAAGAGGCCGCCACGGACGTCGTGCGGCTGCTGCAGCACCCGGAGGAACGGCGCCGCCGCGGTGAGATCGGCCGGCAACGCATGGGACCGCCGGGCGCGACATGGCGCGTTGGCACCGCTCTGATCGAGATGCTGGAACCCAGGCCGGCGAGAGCGGCCGGAGCACACCAGGGGGTCAGTCCGGCGAAGACGCCGATGCCTCCCGGTCGATAAACCTGCGCGCGAGGGCCACGAACCAGCGGACAACATTCACCGTCACGTGGGAACATCTTCGCCCGAGGGGACAGCGCCCTCCCGCACGCGCGCCGGGGGCCTTCTTGCCCGAACGTTCACGCTGATGTATTCGTTGAACGGCTCCTTCGCCAGCGAGGCGTCCCGAAGGCCGAGCCAGTGGGGCTCGTGCGGGTACTCTTGAACATCCACAAACCCCGCGCCTTCCAGCAAATGCTTCAGCCAAGCGAAGTTGAACCCCGTCTTATGATAATCGTAACGGTCAGTTTGCCCGCCATAAATGAGCCCGATCCATGGGGTATTCGGTGGGGTCTGAAAGTGGTTCCAATTCTTCGTGTAGATCCGCACGATGCGATCAAGGTCTGGAACCGAGACCCGTAGCTCGCCTCCTGGTTCCAACACCTCATGCCATCTATGCAGAACTCGCGGGACCTCCTGGTGAGTAAAGTGCTCGAGCACATGGCACGCGTAGATCAGGCTGGCGCTCCCTCCAGAGAATCGGCGAAGTTCCCCCACGTCATCGACGACGTCGACGGTTGGCAACTCTGGGTCAATGTCGACGTTCAAGAAGCCTCGGATTTTCACGGCTCCGCAGCCTAGATGCAACCTCAGATGCTGCCCCTGGATGTTCTCGCTGGCGCTCCTCAGAGCGCGACCCGCGGTCAGGGTTGATGTAGAATCGGACAAGAGCACGCGGGCCACTTTCATGAGAAGGCGCGCGAGGCTCCACCGACATTGCTCAATGAAACTCATGGCACCCCCTGCGCCTCTTCCTACCGCGTGATCCAGAACACCTGACTCCAGGCCCGCCGCTCGCCGGCCCGGCATTCGAGCCGGACAAATCCTTCGTCGCCTTCGAATGCGTAGCGCCCCTCGCCGCCTGATAACACGCGCCGGGTGCGGCCGCCGGCGTCCAGCACGCGCACCTCCTCGGCCGTGCTGTGCACGCTCACCGACAATCCCTCAACCATGAACTCGGCCTCAACGCCCGTGCTGGCGTAGAAGGCGCCGCTCAGGAGCGCGTGGCGCAGCGCCTCGATCGTGACCGCGGTCACCTTGACCATGACCCAGGCGCGATTGAATTGGGCGGCAATGTGGCAATCGTCGCCCGCAACCGCGCCGGTTAGCACCCCGGGCCCGTGCGCGCGCACCGCGTGGGTCCAGCGGCGCACGTCTTCGGCGGAATCTGAGTGCGGGTTCCAGATCTCGACCAGAAAGGGCCCCGGCAGCGCCGCCATGCTCTCCGCCGTCCAGGCGCCGGTCCAGAAGTTCCCCGTCCACGATGGGTGGTGCAGGACAGCGATGCCGCCGGCCGCTCTTGTCCGTCGGATGCGCTCCTCCGCGGGGCCGGTGCCCAGCACGTCATCGACCAACAGCCGGCCAAGATGCTGACCGAGTGGCCGCACCCCCCGGGCGATCGTCTCTTCGACGCCGGGCAGCACCAGGAACCCATCCCCATTGGCCTCGTCGCAGCGCGTGACACGATCGTGGTCGGTGAAACAGACGAATGCGTAGCCCGCGTCGCGGTACCGCTTGGCGAGATCATGCGGCTCGAACGCCCCATCCGACCGGCGCGTGTGGCAGTGGAGCTGCGCCTTTCGGTAGATACCCGGCGCCGCGTACGGATCGTGAACGCGCACGGCTACGCGGCCGTTCCTATGGCGCTCACGCGGTAGCCCAATTGATGCAACTGCTCCCGCACCCGGACCATGCGGTCCGCCAGCCCAGGATGCGTGCGAAAGAGCACCTCGAATTGACCCGGATCGCGGCCCTCGGCGGTCCGCAGCCGTTGCATGAACCCCAAACCCGCGGACGCGTCGAACCGAGCGCGGTGCGCGTGATTCACGCCCAGCTTGTCGGCCTCGAACTCGTTCTCGCGCGAGTATCCCTGCGTCAAGAAGAACCGGACCAGATCGGCAATCTGCGCGGCGGACGGGTTCCCGCCGAGCAGGATCTGGATCACGATGCCCATGAAATAGTAGCGCTCGATCATCGCGACGTGATGGCGGGCGGACACGTGGCCGACCTCGTGGCCCAGCACGAACGCCAGCTCGTCGTCGGAACGGACGAAGCGCATCAACCCCTCGGTCGCATAGATGAACCCGCCTGGCAGGGACAGAGCATTGACCTCCTTGCCGCGCATCACCTTGAACGTCCAGGGAAGATTGGGCCGGGCGGAGACCGCGGCAACCCGCCGGCCGACGGCGGTCAGCCGGTCCGCCATCGCCGGATCGCGCACGATCCCAACCTCGCCTTCAAGTTGCTGGGCGGCCTGGCGGCCGAGGTTGATCTCCTGCGCCTCGCTGATGAGGGCGGCGGCCGCCGGAGTGGGCGCGAGCAGCAGTACCAACACCGTGGCGAGGGTCGCCGCGACGTACCCACGCGATTTACACGTTCTGGGCAGCGTGCTACGATGCGCGTGAACCGCGTCAGTGAATCCCATGCAGATCACCGTCCGTCTCTTCGCCGCTCACCGCGAGGCCATGGGCGCCTCCGCCATCGCCCTGAGGGTGCCGGAAGGCACCACCGCCGGCGAGGTGTGGGACGTCCTGATCCAACACCACCCGGCGTTGCGCTCGCTGGTGCGACCGTCCGCGATCGCCGTTAACGACGAGATCCACCCCGCGGACCGGCACCTGGCCGAGGGCGACCAGATCGCGCTGCTTGCACCCGTCAGCGGCGGAACGGCGCCCGCCGGTCCGATGCTGCTCGACCTGGTGCGCGGACCCGTCCGCGTCGACGCCCTGCTCGACGCCGTGCGGCATCCGGGCGCGGGGGGCGTGGTACTCTTCCTCGGCACCGTGCGTGACCATTCGCGCGGCCGGGATGTCGAGCATCTGGAATACGAAGCGTACGAGACCCTGGCGCGCAAAGAGATCGCCCGTATCGCCGCGCAGGCCGTCGAGCGTTGGGGCGTGCGCATCGCGATCGTGCACCGCCTGGGGGCGTTGGCGATCGGCGACGTCAGCGTGGCCGTCGCCGCCGCGGCCCCCCATCGCCGGGAAGCCTTCGAAGCCTGCCGGTTCGCCATCGACACCCTCAAGCAGACGGTCCCCATCTGGAAGAAAGAGGTCTGGGCCGAAGGCGCCGAGTGGATCGTGACATCCTAGGGCACGAGCACGATCTTCCCAAACTGCTCTCGACGCTCCATGATGCCGTGAGCCTCGGCGGCTTTGGCCAGTGGTAGCACGGCGTGGACGATTGGTCGCAGCAACCCCTCACTCACCGGCACCATGACCTCGAGGAGTTCGCGCTTGTGTCCCACCCAGGAGCCGTGGATGCTCAACTGCCGGCCGAAGACGTATCGGATATCGGTCTTCCCTTCCGGTCCGGTCGTGGCCCCGCAGGTCACCAGGCGTCCGCCCCGCGCGAGCAGCCTGAGGCTCGTATCCCACGTCGCCGCACCCACGTGTTCGAAGACGACGTCGACTCCCCGCCGATCGGTCAACCGGCGGACCTCGTCATAGACGCTTTGCCCGCCATGATCGATAACGTCATCCGCACCGAGTGCCCGTGCGCGCTCGAGCTTCCAGGCCGCACCGGCCGTGGCGATCACGCGCGCCCCGAAGAGTTTCGCCACCTGGATCGCGGCGCTGCCGATGCCGCTGCCCGCGCCCCAGATTAACACCGTCTCGCCTCTCCGGATACGGGCGTTGGTGACCAGCATGTTCCACACTGTGAGGAAGACGAGCGGCACCGCGGCGGCCTCTTCGAACGACAGCCGCGGCGGCTTGGGCAGCGCGTTCACGCGGGGCACGGAGACGTACTCGGCGTACGCGCCGGGAATGTGCTCGCCCAGGATCGAGAACTCTGGGCAGTAGGTGTCGTCACCGGTGAGGCAGGCCGCGCACTGACCGCACGAGACGCCGGGCGCCAGTACGACCTCGTCGCCCACACGCGCGCCGGTGACGTGATCGCCCACCGCCTCGATGACACCCGAGGCGTCGGCGCCCAGAATGTGTGGAAACTGCAGTCGCAACCGCGGCAGACCGTTGCGCACCCAGATATCGATGTGGTTCAGCGCGACGGCCCGCACGCGCACCAACACGTCCGTCGGCCCGACCGGCGGGGTGGGCGCGTCCTCGTACACCAGGACGTCCGGCCCCCCGTGCTCGCGCATCCGTACGGCCTTCATTGATCCCAGGCCCGAGCCATGACGTCCTCCACGCGACGGCTGGCATCTTGCCGATCTATGCCCCTCGCGTCCAAGATAGGCCGGCAGAGGTGCTGGATGAAACTTTCGACCGCCTGCGCGATATTCATCCACCGGCCGTTGGCCGCCCGCCGACCGGCTTCGCGCGCCGAGCGCATCGTGACGGTCTCAATCGGCGCATAAATCATATCGTACACGGCGGCGCTACGCGGCAGGCGCCGGACCCGTTCCCGCGAAGCAGCGCGGTTCGATTCGATGTCGGCGGCCGAACGCGCCGACCAGACATCGTAGAACTCGTCCTCGGGCATCGGCGGCAACACGGCCGGATTGGCGGGCGCCAGCGCCGAGTACGGCTCCAGACAGGTCCACCCTTCAGGGCGCTTGAGGATGCCCGCCTGCCCGCACAGCGACGCGTTGATCACCAGCCCGATGTCCGGCAGGTGACCATCCAGGTCATCGTGGCTCACGACCGTTGCGCGTCGACCGACCGTGCGCAACCGGTCGGCTAGGTCGCCCGCGCGCTCCGCATGCCGGTTCACGATCAGCAGGTCACCGTCGCGTAGGTGGGAGCCCAGCGCCATCGCGGCGGCGCGTGCCGCGCCACCTGCCCCGATGAGCAATACCGTGATGCCATCGAGGTGTGGCGCGACCGCCCCCTCCCCGTCGTCGTGTCGCAGCGCCGCCAGCAGCCCGGCTGCGTCGGTGTTCGTCCCCGCCAGCCGGGCCCCGGCAAACCGGACAATGGTGTTGACCGCACCCACCGCCTGCGCGGTAGCATCGACCTCGTCGAGATACGGGATGACCGCCCCTTTGTGCGGGCTCGTGACGTTGACACCCAGACAGGCGCTGGTCTCGCGCATCCACGTCATAAACGCTGGCAGGCGATCCGGAGGGAGGTCCAGGGGGAGATAGGTCGCGGGAATCCCGAGCGCTGCCAGCGCCGGGGTCCAGATCCTGGGACTTCGGGAATAGGTCGACGGATGGTCGCCGATCAGGCCGGCAACACCTGGTTCCACCTCGGCGGGAAGACCATTCTCCACCAGCGCCTGGAGCGGCGCCAGCCACGAGGGCGCGCCCATCCGCTCACGGGCCCGCGGCCCGCTCGCGCGTCCCGGGCCTCATCACGTCACCGCGGCCAGCATGACCCGCTTGATCTCCTCGGTCAGACGCAAGGCCTCGGCCATCGGTCGCTGCCACATGTTCCGGCCAAAGATCAGACCGGTCGCGCCGGCGTCCATGACCAGGCGGGCCTTCTCGATCAGGTCGGAGTCGCCGACCTTGCTGCCGCCTGAGAAGAGTACGAAGCTCGCCCCGGCGCTGCGGACCACTTTCTCGACCGCGGCGCGGTACTCCAGCACCATCTCGTTGTACGGCTTCGGTGAACCGTCCTTCGCCTTTTGGTCGAACGTCGGGACGTTGAGCTTGATGACGTCGGCGCCAAGCTCGGCCGCCAGCCGCGCGGCGTAATCCACTGCGTAGAGGCTATCCCGGCCGCCCTTCTTCTCGATCGCCTCGCCGCGCGGGTAGGACCAGACGACCAACGGCATCCCCGTTCGGTCGCATTCGACGCGCACGCGCGTCAACTGCGCGAAGTCTTCGTCCTGCCGCGGCGAGCCGACGTACAGTGTGTAGCCGACCGCGTCGGCGCCCACGCGCACCGCGTCCTCCACGGTGCCGGTCAGGCCCGAGAACGCCCGGTCCGACGACGGGATGTCGGTCTTGCCATTGAGCTTGAGGATGAGCGGGACCTGGCCCGCGTACGCCGGCAGATAGCGCGCCGCGATCCCGTAGTGGAAGGCGATGGCGGAGTAACGGCCCTCGATCGCCATGCGTATTTGGAACTCGGGGTGCTCGCTCGGCGGATTGGACAGGAAGTCCACGGGCCCGTGCTCGAGCCCCTGGTCCACGGGTAAGGCCAGTATCGTGCCGTGACCGGGCCCGTGCCCGTAGAGCATCCGGTAGAGCCGCGCTCGCTTACCGTGCGCCAGCGGGACGGCTTCAAGGCTGGGCCGCCGGACTCGTTCGATGACCATGATGTCCCCTCCTGACGGTTATGGCGTGGAATCGATCCGCACGCGCGTGGCACCCTCAGCGACGATCTTCCCGGTGTCATACCAGACCGTGACCCTCTCGGTGAGCAAGTGCCGGCCGGTCTGGACAACCTCCACGTCGCCGATGAAGATCACTTTCTTCTCCGTACCGTAATACTCCGCCGTCTGGCTGTGTACGTCGATGTCACGGAATTTTCCGGCGACGCCCCCGCTCGCGGCAGCGCGCGTCAGGCGGTCGACGCCCTCAATGCGCTCGCCCTGGATGAAGCCTTCACGGTTTTGCAATCGCGCGCGGCCTTCCAGCACCACGCGGCCCTGTGCCCGATCGTACGCGAGCCGCCGACCCGTCGCTACAATATCGGGCGGGCTGAGGAAGGTCACCCCCTCCTCAGCGACCACCGCGTCGGCGACCGGAGCAATCGTGATCGTCGACCCCGAGAGCAGGCCCGTCTGCATCTCCAGCCTGGCGCTGCCGCGAGAGACGATCTGCGTGATCGCCCTGGCCCTGTACCGAAACGTGATCTCATCGCCTCCCAGCACACCCTGAGGCCCACTGACGCGCGCCTTTCCCACGAGCACACCACGACCTTCGTTCTGGTAGAGCATGGCGCGCTCGGCGGTACCAGTAGCCGTCCCGTCGGTGACCCGCACGTGCCCTGTGGCGACGACCGTGCGCGCCGCCGAGTCCACATCCATCGTATCGGCAGTGACGGTGATGCGATTCGGGCTGGCCGCCGGGGCCGGTGTTGACGCGGTCGCCGCGGGACGGACCACGGCCAGCGTCGTCGCAAGCCCCAGGATCACTGTCAGGCGCCGATCCATCTGCTAGGCCGGTACACCAACCGGCAGTAACTGGGCCAGCTTGCGGGCGGCCTCGCGCAGCGCCACCGCGGCCGGTGATTCCGGTCGACCCTTGACGACCGGCTCGCCGACGTCACTCCCCTCCCGCACGGCCAGGTCCAGCGGTACCTCAGCGAGCAGCGGTACCCCCAGTTGCTCCGCCAGCCGCAGGCCTCCGCCGCGGCCGAACACGTCGATGCGCGGGGCGCCCGGCGCGGGGACGAACCCCGACATGTTCTCGATCACACCCACGACGTCCATGTTGACCTTCTCGGCCATCTTCGCGGCGCGCGCGGCCACCGTGACGGCCGCGGGCTGCGGCGTCGTGACGATCAGCATGCTGGCCTGCGGCAGCGTCTGCGCGAGACTGAGTGAGACATCACCGGTCCCCGGCGGCAGGTCGAGCAAGAGATACTCGAGGTCGTCGCCCCAGTGGACTTCGGAGATGAATGTCACGAGCGCCTTGTGCAGCATGGGGCCTCGCCAGACCACGGCCTCGTTCTCATCCGGCAGCAGGAACCCGATGGACATGACGCGGATGCCGTCACGCTCCAGTGGGATCAGCATCTGGTCGATCGCCGTCGGCCGGCCGCTCACGCCCAGCATTCGGGGAATGGAGAACCCGTACACGTCCGCGTCGATCACGCCGACCCGGCGTCCATCCATCGCCATCGCCATCGCAAGGTTGGCGGTCACCGTCGACTTGCCGACGCCGCCCTTCCCACTCGCCACGGCCACCACGCGCGTCGGGGAAGAGGCGGTAAGAAACGCGGCTCGCTTTGTCGGATGCATCTCGCCGCCGCGCAACTTCTGAATCAGGCCCTGCCGCTGTTCCTGGCTCATCACGCCCAGCACGACATCGACGTCGCGCACACCGGGCAACGCGGCTACGGGTTCCTTGATCGATGACACGATGGTCTCGCGCATCGGGCATCCGCTGATGGTGAGCAACGCCTCGATCCTGACGATGCCGTTGCTGATCGTGACGTCGCGAACCATGTCGAGCTCCACGATGCTCTTGTGCAGCTCGGGATCTTGGACGTCCCGAAGGGCCTCGAGAACCTGCTCGCGTGTGGGCCCGTCCTGTCGGCGGAACATCAGATTCCTCACCTCACCGTTTGAGAGTGTAACACCGCGTCGGAGACCCGGCTACGGCGTACTGTGGGTCTGTCCCGCGGCAGGCCCTGATCTGGGGCCGCCTCGCCGCCGGCGCCCTCGGCGCCGCCGCCGTCGCCGAGGGGCGGAGGGGTCGCCGGGAGAACCCGCGGCGTGCGGAAGAACGGCCGCCGGTGCTGGTTGGCCGGCGGAGGGCGCGGTCTCGGCCGCCTCCTCTTCTTCCCCTTCGGATCTCGACTCGGACCCCGAGGGTTCGTCATCGACGCCCTCTTCTGTGTCCTTCGTCTCGTTCACCGTTGCCTCCGGCGCGGCCCCGCGGCGCCGGAGGACGGGCCGGACCAGGTCGCGTTCCGCCGTGACCTTCATGCGGGTCAATGTGCCTTCTGTGTGGCCGGCCAGGATCTGCTCGACCGCCGCGTCGGAGAACAGCGCGATCCCGGCGTCGACCGTCATCTCACACGTAAGATCCGTCTCGCCCTCGGCGTCCCTCAGCGTGTAGGCGCCGGAGAGATCGCGGAGTTCGCCGCGGATCTGGCGGAACTCGAGCCGCCCCGGAGGTTTGAAGATGAGCCGCTGCACCGACGTGATCGGCAGCCCT
>JBGPNN010000082.1:0-12236 GCA_041487495.1 bacterium | reverse complement strand
TCGTTGAACCGCCGCGCGATCTCGCGGGTCAGTTCCAGGTGCGACGCCTGGTCCTTGCCGACCGGGACGATCTCCCCGCGCACGCTCAAGATGTCGGCGGCCTGCAGGACCGGGTAGTTCAACAGGCCGGCCGAGGGCTGCGCGATGTGCAGGTCTCGCATGACGTCCTTGAGGGTCGGAACACGCTGAAGCCTCGGAACGGCAACCAGCATCGAGAAGATCAACTGCAGTTCGGGGATCTGGGGCACCGCCGACTGTAGGACGATCGTCGAGCGCTCTGGATCGATGCCGACGCTCAGGTAGTCGAGCACGATCTCGCGGATATTGTGTTCGATCTCATCGAGGTGTTCGAGCCGCGTCGTCAAGATATGAAAGTCGGCCAGCAGGAAGAAGCAGTCATACTCTTCCTGGAGCCGGACACGGTTGGCCAGTGTCCCGACGTAGTGCCCCAGGTGCAGCTTGCCGGTGGGGCGGTCACCGGTCAGCAGGCGCCCCTTTTTCATGTGCGTCCTCCAGTCGTTTCAGCGGCCAGACGCAGCGCGCGCAGGTGCGCGTCGGGGTCGGGACTCGCCATCAGAGCCGTCCCAACCAGGATGGCATCGATGCCGCTGCGGCGCACCGTCGCAACATCGGCGGCGGTCTCGATACCGCTCTCGCTGATGACAGTGATGCCCGTGGGAATCCGGGGCCGCAGGCGGCGTGTCGTATCCAGGTCGACCGCCAATGTCTTGAGGTTGCGGTTGTTGATACCGACGACCCGCGCGCCGCAACTCAGGACCTCGTCGATCTCCGTCTCCGTGTGCGCTTCGAACAGCGGCGTCATCCCGAGTTCGGCCGCCAGACGGCCCAGCGCGACCAGATCAGCCGCCGGAATACTGCCGGCGATCAACAGGATCGCGTCGCCGCCCAATGCACGCGCTTCATACACCTGGTACGCGTCGACCACGAAGTCCTTGCGCAGCACCGGCAGCCTGATGGCCGCGCGCACCGCGCGCAGGTCTTCTGCGCTACCGTTGAAATAGCGCCGGTCAGTGAGCACGGAGACGGCGGCAGCCCCAGCCCCCTCGTACCGTCGCGCGGTGGCCGCGGGATCAGCGTCCTGCCGGATGGCTCCGCGGGCCGGGGATGCGCGCTTGACTTCGGCGATGATCCGCACAGGCGGGCCCGTAATGGCACCCGCAAAATCCCTGGCCGGTGGAGCGGCCGCGGCACGCGCCTGCACCTCCGCCAGAGGAACCGCGGCGCGGGTCGCAGCCACCTCTTCTCGCTTGTGCGCGATGATCTCTTGCAGGATCGACATCGTCAGGCTGCCCGCGTTGCGACCCGCAGGGCTTCGAGTTTCTCATAGGCTGCGCCGGAATCGATCGATCGCGCGGCCAGGTTCATCCCGTCCTTCAGATCATCGGCGATCTCGCCGGCCACGAGCGCCGCGGCGGCGTTCAGGACCACGATGTCGCGCGCCGGTCCCTTTTCGCCCCGCAGCACCTTCACCGTGATATCGGCGTTCTGCTGCGGCGTCCCGCCGGCGATCGCCTCGGGCGCGGGCGCGGCGATCTTGAGCGCCCTTGGGTCGACGCTGGCCACGGTGACCCGTCCCTCGCGGAGTTCAGCCACCTTCGTCATGCCCAGTGTCGACATCTCGTCCATGCCGTCGCCGTGCACAACCATGGCGCGGCGCACGCCGAGTTCACCCAGCACCTCAGCCATGATGCGCACGAGCGCAGGATCGTACGTGCCGACCAGCAGGCTCGACGCGCCGGCGGGGTTCGCCAGCGGCCCCAGGATGTTGAAGATCGTCCTGATGCCGATCTCTTTGCGTGGCCCCGCGGCGTGCTTCATCGCCGAGTGATAGATCGGCGCGAAGAGGAACCCGATGCCGATGTCCTCGATGCACCGCTGCACGACGTCGGGCGCGACCTGGATGTTCACACCCAGCGCCTCCAGGACGTCGGCCGCGCCAGACTGCCGGCTGACCGCCCGGTTGCCGTGCTTCGCCACATACCCACCAGCGCCGGCCACCACGAACGCTGTCGTCGTCGAGATGTTAAACGTACTCACGCGGTCTCCGCCCGTGCCCACGACGTCGATCAGCCGATCCACGCGCGGGATCACCCGCAGCGCGCGTTCCCGCATCGCGCGCGCGAAACCGGCGATTTCGTCCACGGTCTCGCCACGCATTCGCAGCGCCGTAATGAACGCGGCGATCTGGGCCGGCGTGGTCTGCCCGTCCATGATCTCGCCCATCGTGGCCCAGGCGTCCTGCTCCGAGAGCGCCTGGCGGTCGGCGACGGCGCGGATCGACTCGCGGATCATCTCACGCTACTCCACGGGCCAGCGGCACGTCCCGCAGGCGCGGCAGTCTCCAACGGCCGGTGCGGAATCCCGGCGAGGTCGAGAAACCTGGCCAGGATCGCTTTGCCGACGGCGGTCATCACCGACTCGGGATGAAACTGCACGCCCTCCACCGGCAGCGCGCGGTGCCGCAGTCCCATGATTGTGCCGTCTTCCAACTGCGCGGACACTTCGAGGTCGTCGGGCAGTCCTTCGCGCGCCACGATCAGCGAATGATACCGTGTCGCTTCGAACGGCGAGGCCAGGCCCTCGTAGATCGTCCGGCCGTCGTGATGGATCATCGACGTCTTACCGTGCACCGGCACCGGCGCGCGCACAACGTGCCCGCCAAACGCCTCCCCGAGCGCCTGGTGGCCCAGGCAGACCCCAAGCATCGGGACGTCGCGGCCGAGCCGCCGCAGCGCTTCGACCGAGATCCCGGCTTCTTTGGGCGTGCACGGCCCGGGTGAGATCACGATCGCCTGCGGCCGCCGGGCGCCCAACGCCTCCACCGAGATGGCATCGTTGCGGTAGACTTCAATTTCGGCGCCGAGGGCGCCCAGATATTGCACCAGATTGTACGTGAACGAGTCATAGTTATCGATGACGGCGATCATCCTATCGCCCCCACGCGCAGCAGCGGCTCGCGAGCCCGCGCGACGATCTCCAGCGCCCGCACGAGCGCCTTGGCTTTGTTGACGGTCTCCAGATACTCACGCTCGGGCACCGAGTCGGCCACGATCCCGGCTCCCGCCTGCACGTAGGCACGGTCGTTGGCCATCACGATCGTGCGCAGCGTCAACGCCGTGTCCATGTTGCCCGAATAGCCAACGTAGCCGACGCAGCCCGCGTACGGGCCGCGTGACACTGTTTCCAGTTCGTCGATGATCTCCATCGCCCGGATCTTTGGCGCACCGGTCACCGTGCCTGCCGGGAAGCAGGCCCGCAGCACGTCGAACGCGTCGCGCCCGACGTCCAGCTGCCCGCGCACCGTGCTGGCGATATGCATCACATGGCTAAACCGCTCGATGAACATCAGGTCGCTGACCTCGACCGTCCCGTACCGGCAGACTCGTCCCAGGTCGTTCCGGCCCAGGTCAATCAACATGACGTGCTCGGCCCGTTCCTTCTCGTCGGAGAGCAACTCCATCTCCAGACGCCGGTCGTCGTCCTCGTTCAGGCCGCGTGGACGCGTCCCGGCCAGCGGTCGCGTCTCAACGATGCCGTCCTCCAGGCGCACCAGCATCTCCGGAGACGACCCGACGATCTTCACGCCATCGAAGTCCAGGAAGAACATGTACGGCGACGGGTTGACCGTCCGCAGCGCCCGGTAGACATCCAGCGCGTCCACGCCGGTCGTCTTCGCAGAAAACCGTCGCGACAGCACGACCTGGAAGATGTCTCCGGCGGCCACGTATTCTCTCGCCCGCTCGACCGCCTTGACATAGTCGACCGTCGTCATCTCCTGGTCCATGACCGGCTCGACGCGGCCGGTGGACTCCGGTGGCGTCAACGGCTGGCGCAACTGGTCGTAGATGCCCTCAATCGTCTCGACGGCGGCCTGATAAGCTTCGGCCGCGTTCCCGTCGACCATCGCGTTAGCCACGATCCGCATGGCGTGTGTCACGTGATCGAAAATCACCACCGCGTCCGTAATCACCAGGTAGCAGGTCGGTAGGCTCAGCGGATCGGGCGGCCGGTTGGGCAGGCGTTCCCACAGACGCACGCAGTCGTAGCCGAAGTACCCAACGGCGCCGCCGTAGAAGCGTGGCAGTCCCGGATGTGGTACCGGGCGGTAGCGGGCTAGCAGGTCCCGCGCCACCTCCATAGGGTCCGCTTCGGTCGTATACGATTGGCCCGACTGCCACACTTCCACCCGCCGGTCGTAGGCACGCACGCGTACCGTGGGCCGCGTGCCGATAAAGGAGTACCGGCCCAACTTCTCGCCGCCCTCGACGCTCTCGAGGAGGTACGCCTCGCCGCCGTTACGCAGTTTCAGGAACGCCGAGATCGGCGTCTCCAGATCGGCCGCCAGGCTACACACGACGGGGATCAAGTTGCCTTCCCGCGCGCGGCTGAGGAACTCGCTCTTCGTCGGGGAGATCTGCAGATGGCTCATCTTCCCTCCCTCATGGGGAGCCCCGTGTACGCCGCATCCGCGTCGTCCACGGGCAGGGTGTCAACGATGCGACCGGTTTCCAGGGCCCCGCGCAGTCGCGCTAGCTCGGTCTCGAAACTTGCAAGCGCGCGGAGAATGGGTGCGCGATTCTCGCGGCAGATCGCCGCCCACATGGCCGTGGGGCTACGCGCGATGCGCGTCATGTCGGCAAATGAGCGGCCAGCGATGGCCTGCGCGTCACCCGCGGCGGCCCGGCGCAGGGCCACGCTGATCAGGTACGGCACGTGACTAATCTGTGCCACGAGTTCATCGTGTTGCGCCGGATCGAGAAGCACCGGGCGCATGCCCAGGCGGGCCACAACGACCCGCATGCGCGCGACGGCATCGGGCGCGGTGCGCGGCGTCGGCGTCAGCACAAACGGGCGCCCATCGAGCAACGACGGATCCGCAGCGGCGAACCCCCGGCCCTCGCTTCCGGCGATGGGATGACCGCCGACGAACAGCACCCCGGCGGGCAGCCCGGGCTCGACGGCGCTGACGACAGGTGCCTTGACGCTCGCCACATCGGTCAGTACCGTGCCCGGGCGCAGTTCGCGCCCCACCGCGATCGCGGTCTGCGCCACGCGGTCGACCGGCGTGGCCACGATCACCAGGTCGGCCGCGGCTGCCGCTCCGAGCGAATCGCTGCCGTCGTCGATGGCGTCCGCCGTCCGCGCCGCTGCGAGGGTGTTCGGGTCCACGTCAATGCCGATGACCCGGACGCCGATCGCCCGTAGTCGAAAGGCCAGCGACCCACCGATCAATCCCAGGCCAATGACGGCGGCGGTGTGAGGAAACGCCACGTTAGATGCTCCGCCCCACGGCTTTCGTCAGCGGCCGGAGTGAGGTCATCAGGCTCATAAAGTTTTCCGGATTCAGTGACTGCGCCCCGTCGCTCAGCGCGCTCGACGGATCGGGATGCACCTCGACAATGAGACCGTCCGCTCCGGCGGCGATCGCCGCGCGCGCCATGGGTGGAACGTAACGCCACTTCCCGGTGCCCTGACTCGGATCCACGATGATCGGCAGGTGTGTCAGGTGCTTCAGCACGGGGATCGCGGCAAGGTCCAGGGTAAACCGCGTGTGAGCATCGAACCCCCGAATGCCACGCTCGCAGAGCACGACTTGATAGTTCCCCTCGTTCAGGATGTACTCCGCGGCCAGCAACAGCTCTTCAATCGTCGCGCTGATGCCCCGCTTGAGCAGCACCGGGAGCTTGGCGCGCCCCGCCTCTCGGAGCAGCGGATAATTCTGCATGTTGCGCGCGCCGATCTGGATCATGTCGGCGTAGCGCACCACCAGCTCCATCTGCGCGGCGTCCATGGCCTCGGTCACGACCGGTAGACCCGTGCGCGCTCGGGCCTCGGCCAGCAGCCGCAGGCCCTCTTCCTCGAGTCCCTGGAAGGAGTACGGTGAGGTGCGCGGCTTGAAGGCGCCACCGCGCAACAGGGTCGCACCGGCAGCCTTCACGGCGTCGGCCGTGGTGAGGATCTGTTCGCGGCTCTCCACCGAGCACGGCCCCGCGATCACGCACACCTGGTTGCCGCCGATGGTGTGCGCGCCCACTCGTACGACCGTGTCGTCGGTCTTGAACTCCCGGCTCACCAGTTTGAACGGTTGAAGGATCGCGACGACCCTCTCAACCGCCGGCATCGTCTCCAGCGACTCGCGCAGGATCTCCTTGGTGCGGTCGTCGCCCACGACGCCGATCACCGTGCGCGACACGCCGACCGAGATGTGGGTATTCAGTCCCGCCGCCTGCACTCGCTTGACCACGGCCTGCACCTGCCCTTCGGTTGCGCTCTCCATCACGATGATCATCCCGCTGACCTCACGCACCAAAACCCCATCGCGTCCCCACTCCTCCCGGCCTGTCCAAAACACAAACACCCCTCGCCCTTCTAGGGGACGAGAGGTGTTCTCCCGCGGTGCCACCCGGATTCCGCGATGCCCGGCCGGGCCGTTGGGCCCGCGGCGGGACGCGGCGCTTTCGCTCCCATCACGGGGGAGCCACCGATGGAGCTACCAACTACACGTTCGCCCCATGCCTCCCGGGCCCATTCCCCGTCTCGCGGTTACCGCGCTTCCACCAGTGCGCGGCTCTCTCTCACCGGCGGCGCCCTGGCGGCGCAACCGGTGCCCTTGCGGGAACCACCGACGGCGGGTACTTTTTCCCGATCCTCGGCCTATTCAGATGTAGAGCGGAGTATACCACGGGGTCAGGAACCCGACAATGGGGAAAAGTGTATACTTTTGACGATGCAAGCACGCGTGCGCGGCATCGAACTCTTCTACGAAACGGCAGGGACCGGTTCCCCCTGCGTCCTCGTTCATGGCGGGCCAGGGATGAGTCATCCCACCATGGTCGAGAGGTTCGCCGCACTGGGAGATTTGGTGCAGTTAATCTACTACGACCAGCGGGGTCATGGCCGGTCGTCTCGAGCCCCAGTGGAGACCTACACGCTCAACGATCAGGCGGAGGATCTTCACGGGCTGTGCCAGGCGCTCAAGTTCGACCGCCCGGTGGTCCTGGGAGCATCTGCGGGGGGCTTCGTCTCTCTCCTCTACGCCGGCCGGTATCCCGCCGAGCCCCGGGCGCTGATCCTCGTCGGCACGTCTCCGAGCAGCGCGTTCATGCCGCGGGCGACGGCGAACATCGAACGCCTGGGTACGCCCGCCATGCGGCAGGCATATCGAGCGTTGTGGGATGGGTCGATCGCGGATCCAAAAGCCTTCCAGCGGGCCTTTGAAACGGTCCTGCCCATGTATTACCACGATCGCAGCAAGTGCCCGGCATCGCTCGAAGGCACGCAGTTTGATCCCGACACGCGCCGCGCGTACGTCCGCGACTATCCTCACTATGATGCCCGGCCGCTCCTGAACCGGATTCAGGTCCCGACACTGATTGCCGTCGGCCGCCACGATTGGATCTGTCCGGTCGAAGAATCACTCGAACTGTCGAAGAGCATCCCCCACGCCGAGTTGCACATCTTTGAGCGCAGCGGCCATTCCCCGCAGACTGAGGAACCGGATGCGTTCATCACAGTCGTCCGTCGCTTTTTGGAGAGCCTGCCGGACGCAAGGAACAACGCTCCGGCCTGATCACGGTCGCCCTAACCTTAGCCTACCGGAAGATCGCCAGCGGTAGGTACGCTGAGACGACCCAGTTCGGGACGTCAACGACCTCCGAAATCTTCAGATCCACCGCCACGCTGCACAAGATGTACGCGTCCTCTCGGCTGAGCCGATAGGCGCGCCCCATGTGGTCGATCATCGCCCGCACCGCGGCCCGCGCACCTTCCATGAGGTCGGGCCCGATGCCGGTGGTCGCGTAGTAGCCTTTCCCCTCGTGCTTTGTCACGAGCGGACCGGGTGTGATGAACTGCGGGGACGGGAGCCGAAGGCCTTTCCGCACGCCGAACCGCAGCCGGGCGTGCATCGGCGCCTCGATCGCCGAAATGCACACCTCGCCGTCGCCCTGCACTGCGTGCGCGTCCCCACACGAAAAGAGTCCACCATCGACCCACACGGGGAGCAGCAATGTCGTGCCCTTATTCAGGTGACGGATGTCCATGTTCCCGCCGAACTTGCCCGGCGGCATCACGGGAAACGTGCCGCGCTCATCGGTGGCGACACCCATGGTGCCGCAAAAGGGATCGAGGGGGATGCGAATATCGGCGCGCAGCAGCGTATCGGTTCGCGCCGTCAGATCCCAGATCTTGAGATACGGTTGGGTGAACTCCGGGAGCAAACCGAGGCCGGGGAGCAGCGCCATCCATCCCCAGTCACCCGGCCGCAGATCTTGAATCTCGACCTCCAACGCGTCACCGGGGCGCGCGCCCTTTACGAACACCGGCCCAGCAAGCGGGTAGATGCGATCCATATCCATCCGCGCCAGATCGGCGGCGGTCGACTTTGACGTGAGTTGCCCCCCGCTGACCTCAGCCAGGTCACAAACAACGACGTCGCCGGGCTCGACTTCCAGCGCAGGCGGTAGCGTGTTGTCCCATTTGGTGTGCACCTTGCCGGCGGGCATGACGTGCTCTCGACTCATCACGACACCTCGGTGAAGGGCCCCGGGGATTGGCCCCGGGGCCCACAGTCTACTGGCTGACAGAGATCTTGTTGAAGAAGATGTAGAACGATGGGTGCAGTTTGAACCCGGTGACCTTCTTCAGGCCGGCCGCGTTCTGGAAGGCGTTGTCGATAAAGACCCACGGGGCGTCATCCACGATGATCTTCGACGCCTGCCGGTAGAGGTCGCCCCGCTTCTTAAGGTCCACCACGCGGGTCGCTTCATCGAGCAGCCGGTCCACGTCGGCGTTCTTGTAGGCGCCGCCGTTGAAACCGCCTTTGCCGTCGATAACCAGGCTGAGCATCGGCGCGGGATCGCCGGGATCAAGCATGAATGACATGGCGCCCATGTCGGCCTCTTGACCGAACCCCTTACCGTACTTGTTCAGGTATGCGCCCCACTCGTAGGTTTGGATCGAGACCTTGATCCCCACCGCCTGGAGATCGGCCTGGATCGCCTGCGCCATGGTCTTGGGCGACTGCATCCCCGACCCCGACTCCGGGATCCAGAACACCGCCGAAAACCCGTTGGGATACCCGGCCTCCGTCAGGAGTTTCTTGGCCTTCTCGGCATCGTAGGCATACTTGGTGACTTGGTCGGTGAAGGCCCAGGTGATGGCCGGCGGGATCGGACCCAAGGCTGCCGTCGCCGTCCCCTTCAGGATGTCTTTGGCGATGGCCTCTTTGTTGATCGCGATGTTGACGGCCCTGCGCACCCGGACATCGCTGAACGGCTTTTTCTGCGTGTTCAGCGTGACCCACCAGATGTGTGGACCGGGCTGCACATAGTACTCAAAGCGCGCATCCTTCTTAACCTGCTCGACGTTGTCCGGCGGCACGTCGACGATGAAGTCCACGCCGCCCGAGAGCAGCTCGGTCACGCGTGTCTGCTCTTCCACCAGGGGGCGGAAGATCAGGCGGTTGAGCTTTGGCGCTCCGTCCCAGTAGCCGCCGTTGGCTTCGAGCACGATGCGAACGTTCTTCTGCCAGGAAACGAACTTGAACGGCCCGGTGCCCACCGGATGGCTGGCGAACTCCTTGCCGTACTTCTTCACGGCCGCCGGGCTCACGATGCGGCCGGTGTTCAGGGTCAGGTTGTTGATCAGCGGCGAGAAGGGCTTCTTGAGCGTGAACTTGACGGTGTTGGCATCGACCACCATCACCTGCTTGATCGCCCCGTAGTAGAAGGAAGCAAACGGGAAGGGACCGGTGTTCGCGTAGGGGTGCTTGGCATCCAGCAGCCGGTCGTAGGTGAACTTCACGGCCTCGGCGTTGAACGGCGTCCCGTCGTGGAACTTCACGCCACGGCGGAGGGCAAACGTATAGACGATGCCATCGGGCGAGATCGTCCAGGAGGTCGCCAGCCCCGGTTCCGCGGTGAACGATTCCTCCTTGAACCGAACAAGCGTGTCGTACACGCTGGACAGCACCCGCATCGAGTTGATGTCGGTGAGCTGCCCCGGATCCATCGAGGTCGGCTCGGCTACCAGTCCGACCACGAGGGTCTTGCCGGCCGGACCGGCCTGCGGTGTGCCCGTCCCAAGCAGCGCCAGACCCAGCGCCAGAACGACTGCCAGTGCGACGTGCCGTCTATCCATCTCTCACTCTCCCCTTGTGTGATATCGTACAACGCCGCGCCTCTGGCATCACCGGAACCGCGGATCCAACGCCTCTCGCAGTCCTTCGCCCATCAGGTTAAACCCAAGCACCAAGAGAAAGATGGCCAGACCAGGCACCGCGGCGACGTGCACGGCCACGGTGATGAACTGGCGCCCGTCGGCCAGCATCGTCCCCCAGTCCGCCGCGGGCGGCTGCGCACCCAGGCCAATGAAGCTCAGACCCGCGGTCTCAGTAATCATGATACCAATGTTCATCGAGACGAAGACCAGAATCGGCGCCAGAATCGCAGGCAGAATGTGTTTTGTCATGATCCGGCTTTCCGTCGAGCCGGCGGCCCGGGCCGCCGCGAGGAACACCAGCTCGCGCAGCAGCAGCACTGCGCCGCGCACGCCGCGCGCGTAGAACGAGACGTTAACGACCGCCACCGCGATCATGGCGTTGACCAGCCCGGGCCCGAGCGCCGCGACGAGCGCGATCGCCAGGAGGATGTAAGGAAACCCCATGATGAGGTCGATCCCCCGCATGATCACGTGGTCCACCAGGCCGCCGTAGTACCCGGTCACGATGCCGAGCGCCGTCCCCGCCCCCATAGCGATGCCGGCGGCGAACACGCCCACCGCCAGCGAGATCCTCGCGCCCCACACAACGCGGCTCAGCAGATCGCGACCTAGATGATCCGATCCCAAGAGATAGCCGGGGGAGAACGGCGGCGCGAGGCGGAGGCTGGGCCGCGTCCGGTCGGGGTTCTGGAGGGGCAGGACGGGCGCCAGCAGGGCCAGGATCAAGATGACCAGGACCAGCGTGGTGCCCACCGCCGCCCACCCACCTCGGAGGCTAGCCATACCGGATACGCGGATCGACATAGGAATAGAGCAGGTCGGTGCCGAGATTGATGGTAACGTACGTCGAGGCCACGACGAGGACGCCGCCTTGCACCAGCGGGAAATCCCTCGTCAAGATCGCGTTAACCATCATGAAGCCGATCCCCGGCCACGAAAAAACCGTTTCGACATACACGGCGCCGGCCAGCAAGAACCCCATCTCCAGACCCAGGATCGTGACGAGCGGCACGAGCGCGTTGCGAAGGGCGTGCCGGGCAATCACCCGCGCCTCAGAGACGCCCTTGGCCCTCGCGGTACGGATGTAGTCCTCGCCGGCGACTGCGAGCATGTTTGTCCGCGTCAACCGCGACACGATCGCGAGCGGCACGGTGGCCAGCGTGACCGCGGGGAGGATCAGGTGGATCATCAGGTCCAGAAACCCACCCTCGCCCGCGGCGGAGAACATGCCGGTGCCGGGAAGCCATCGCAGCCGGACCGAGAATCCAATGATCAACAGCAGCCCGACCCAGAAGGCGGGCATGCTGATGCCGACCATGGCGGCGACCTGGATGACGCGATCCAGGACCGATCGCTGCCGGACCGCCGAGAGCACGCCGGCGATGATGCCGAGCGGAAATGCCAGCAACATGCCTCCCGCGGCGAGGATCACGGTAGCCTTGAAGCGGCCAAGGACCTCGGGCAGCACGGGGCGGCGCAGGACGATCGAGCGGCCGAAATCGCCCCGCACGACCTGGGAGAGCCAGCGACCATACTGCACCACAAAGGGCCTGTCCAGCCCCAATTGCTGACGCAGCGTTGACAGTTCGGCAGGGGTGGCCAGTGGGCCGAGGAGGATCTGGGCCGGATCGCCCGGCGTGAGGTGGAGCACGAGGAAGACGACAAAGGAAACGCCAAGAAGAACAAAGCACAGAGAGATCAACCTTTGTGCCACATACCTTCGCATGAAGCGGGATCCTCTGGAGGCGACTGGTGTGGCTATTCCACGATGGGGAGAGGCATCCTGCCGATGAAACCACTCGATCCAAGACGCTACAAGATCGTGCCCGGGCAGTACTATGGGACGCCCAAGGAGCTCTGGGGATTTCGTTCGGCTTCACGCGCTTTGCGCGGGGAGCCCGAGCAATTCTCGACGCCGATCGCAACCTGTACCAGGGCCGTCACGTGGCCGTGGTGCGGCAAATCTTTCAGGATCAGGGTATCGGCCCGGTGGG
>JBGPNN010000081.1:0-12361 GCA_041487495.1 bacterium | reverse complement strand
TGCCCAATACGGTGTCGACCATTCTGGTTCAGATCACTGTGTCTGTCGCGGGGGCCATCCTGCTTGAGTCGTCCCTGAGTTTCCTGGGCCTGGGCGCCCCACCCCCGGCTCCGTCGTGGGGCCAAATGATGAGCATCGGCAAGGGCTACCTCTGGACGGCACCGTGGTATGGCATCTTCCCTGGGATGGCCATTGCACTCCTGGTTTTGGGTCTCTATCTCCTGGGTGACGGATTAGCAGACGCGATCGACCCACGTCGGCAGCGGCTCATCTAAGGATTGCATCGGGAAGACACAGCGGGGAGGAGTCATGCGGATGAAGCGGTTGACGAAATGGGAACGCGTCGAGGCTGCTCTGCAAGGGGATGAGGTGGATCGTATCCCAATCTCTCTTTGGAAGCACTATCATCTGCAGGATCGGGGGCCCCGCCAGCTCGCCGACGTCACGGTCCGCTTGTATCGCCAGTTTGACTTCGATCTGATCAAGTTGACGCCCAGTGGTCTTACCCCGATTCAGGACTGGGGGGCGACTATTCAGTTTGGTACAGATGACGATTTCCTGCCGCAGGCCGTTCAGCCAGTGATCTCCTCGGCCGATCAATGGCCGTCCCTGCGGCGGCTCGAGGTGAAGAAGGGAGCTCTGGGTCGCGAGCTCGAGACGATCCACCATGTGGCTGCGGATCTGAAGGGAGAGGCGCCGTTCATGATGACGCTCTTCAGCCCGCTCTCGGTCGCCCACAAACTCTGCGGCGACAGGGTCTCCGGCCAGCGGCTTGTCGAGCACCTCAGGCAGTCACCGCGACAATTGCACGCCGGGTTGGCCATGATTGCCGACGTCGTCAAGGAGTATGCGCTTGCCTGTCTCCAGGCAGGAGCCTCGGGGATCTTCTTCTCAACGCAACTCGCCACGTATGACGTGCTGACCCGGAAGGAGTACGAGGAGTTCGGCGTCCCGTACGACCTCCGGGTGTTGGAAGGCCTGGCAGGCAAGTCCCACGTCACGATGCTGCACATCTGCAAGCGGAATGTGATGTTCGACCTGTTCGCCGACTACCCGGTGCACGTCATCAACTGGGCCGATCGGGAGGGCGGGCCTACGCTGGCGGAGGCTCGGAAGATCACCCGGAAGGCGCTCGCGGGTGGGCTCGGCCTGGACACATTGCTCAGCGGATCGCCAGCGGAGGTGCAGACGCAGGCACGCGACGCTATTGCTCAGACCGGGGGCCGCGGATTCATCCTTGGACCTGCCTGCGTGGTGCGAGGGCCGAGCCCCGACGCAAACCTCACGGCGGCGCGCCAAGTGGTGGAGGAGCGGGACCTTGCGCGTCCTGTCTAGGCTCGACGACTCCGCGACGAACGGGGGCTGAAGATGCGGACGGCCAAAGGACAGCGGAGCGCCGACTCGATGGAAGAGGCGTTTGGGGGCTTCCTGGCCGCGTACCCGCGGTTTGCGAAGACGAAGATCATCGACGAGCTTCGGGCGACCGAGTACCGGCGCCTGGACGATCTCGCACAGAGCTATTTAGACTACACCGGCGGCAGTCTCTACGCGCAGTCTCAACTGGATGCACACTTGGCACTGCTGCGTGAGCACGTGTTTGGCAATCCCCATTCGCTCAATCCGCCGTCTGAGGCGACGACCGGCCTCATAGAGCAAACGCGAGCCGGCGTGCTGGCGTTCTTCAACGCGCGGTCTGACGAGTACGCGGCGGTGTTCACGTCCAACGCGACCGGCGCCCTGAAACTGGTTGGCGAAGCGTATCCGTTCGGCCCCGGCAGTCACTATCTGCTGACGTTCGACAATCATAACTCAGTGATTGGCATCCGCGAGTTCGCGCGAGCCCGCCAAGCCACCATCACATACGTGCCGCTGCTGCTGCCAGATCTGCGGGCCGATGAGGCGCAGTTCGAGGCGTGCCTGGCACTCGCCGCTCCCGATGGACATCACCTGTTTGCGTACCCGGCTCAGTCCAACTTCTCCGGCGTGCAGCACCCACTCGAATGGATCGAGCGGGCGCACGCGCGTGGGTGGGATGTCCTGCTCGACGCAGCCGCGTTCGTGCCGACCAACCGTCTGGATCTCGAACGGTGGAAGCCCGACTTCGTGTCCGTATCTTTCTACAAGATGTTTGGCTACCCCACCGGCGTCGGCTGTCTGCTTGCACGCAGGGACGCGCTGGCCCGGCTGCGACGCCCCTGGTTCGCCGGCGGCACGATCACGGTCGCGTCGGTGCAGGGGGACAGGCACTATCTCACTGAAGGCGAGGCGGCCTTCGAAGACGGGACGCTGAACTACCTGGCCATCCCCGCGGTGGAAATCGGTCTCCGCCACCTCTCGTCGATCGGCATGGAGACGATCCATGAACGTGTTCGCTGCCTCACCGGGTGGTGCATTGGGCAACTGCTTGCCATGCGCCACCGCACCGGGGCCCCGCTGATACGATTGTATGGCCCGATCAACACAGACCGGCGGGGTGCCACCCTCGCCCTGAATTTCTTCGACCCTCAAGGACGGTTCGTCGATCATCGCATTATCGAAATCGAGGCTGGCCGCGCTGGGATCTCGCTCCGCACGGGACGCTTCTGCAATCCCGGTGGTGGAGAGACGGCGCTGGAGCTCTCGCGCGCCGAACTTGTTGCGTGCTTCGATCAAACATCGCAGAAGCTGACGATTGACGACTTTCGCCGCTGCATCGATGGCAAGAGCTCCGGCGCGGTCCGCGTGTCGCTCGGTGTGGCCAGCAACTTCATGGATATCTACCGCTTCGTGCACTTCGCGCGCACATTTGTAGACAGAGACCTGAAGCTCAACTGATACGAGGAGGTCCGGCATGCCAGTTATCATGAGGCGAGAAGATGTCGTCCCAGACGATAATGACCAGCGGCGACTATGGCGATTGATCACCTCGGCCACTGTGGGTGCAGCAATGAAGGCAACGGCAGGAATCGTGGCCTACAAGGCGCGCCCGTCATCGGCCGTTCACCACGGACACGCGCACGGTCACACGCACAAGACCCTCGAGTACATCTACATTTTGGGCGGCCGGGGTACCGTCCAGGAAAATGGAAAAAGCTTTGAGGTCAAAAGCGGGGATGCGTTTGTGATCCGGGGTGAGACGCCTCACGCCGTCTGGTCAGCGACGGAGGAGCCGCTGATGGCCTTCTGCGTGACCGTTCCCGACGATCACCCGTAACGGCACACTGCGCCAAGCGAAGCACTAGGCCGACCGCGACGCGCACAAAAGTCCGGCTCGATCCTCCAGGATCGGGGCTGATGTTTTCCGAATCCCTCGAGGGTGTTCCTGGTCCGACGGATCCTGGAAGCTTTGCTGGCACTCTGGCTGGCCAGCATCATCGTCTTCGTCGGTGCGCGTAGCCTGCCGGGTGATCCGGCGATCGCGCTGTCGGGCGAAGGCAACGATCCGGCCGCCAACGCGCAGATCCGCAGGAAATACGGTCTAGACCAGCCGGTGCTGGTGCAGTACGTCCGCTGGTCGACGCTGGCACTCCGGGGCGATCTAGGCCGGTCGATCCGCACCGGCTTGAGCGTCTCTGACACCATTCTCGGCCGTCTGCCGGTCACACTCGAACTCGCGGGGTTGGGTGTGCTGGTGACGGTGCTGCTAGGGATTCCTACCGGGATTCTCTCGGCGGTCCGCCGCGCCGGCGGGTTAGACTATCTGGTCAACGGGATCGGCTTGTTTGGACTATCGGTGCCGTCGTTCTGGATCGGGTTGGTCCTCATCTTGGTCTTTGCGTCGACGTGGCACGTCCTTCCCGCGTCGGGATACGTCCCACTTTTTCGGGACCCCGTCGAGAATCTCCGGCGGATGATTCTGCCGGCCCTGGTCCTGGGAAACGGTTTCGCGGCGTGGGTCATGCGGCAAACGCGGTCGGCGATGCTCGACGCCCTGCGGTCCGACTACGTCCGTACCGCCCGCGCAAAGGGCCTGCGCGAGACCGCCGTCGTGACCCGGCACGCGCTCCGCAACAGCCTGATCACCGTCATCACGGTACTGGGGCTTGAAGTCGGGGTGCTGATTTCGGGCTCCGTCGTCACCGAGCAGATCTTTCTCATCCCCGGTTTTGGGAAACTGATCATCGATGCGGTAGTGACCCGCGACTTCCCGATCATTCAAGGGGTCGCGCTCTTTAGCGCCGCGGGCTACGTGGTCATCAACCTGCTCGTGGACGCCACGTACGCTCGCCTCGATCCGCGTATTGGGAGGGCGTAGCGGCGTCATGGCAACAGACGTCCTGACGCTTCCACTGCCGTCGCGAGGCCGCGGCTTGCGGCGATTTGTTCAGAGGGCGCCGGCCGTGACCGGCTTCCTCGTCTCCCTCGCTGTCGTGCTGGCCGCGCTCTTTGCGCCCGCGGTCGCGCCGTACGATCCCGGCAGCAACGATTTTGAGGCAGTACTCGCCCCGGCGCTGACCCGAGGCCACGCGCTGGGCACGGACGAACTGGGGCGTGACGTGCTGTCGCGCGTGATTTGGGGAGCGCGCGCATCGATGCAGGCCGGCGTCATGGCAACCTTGCTCGCGTTCGCGATCGCCGTGCCCATCGGGTTGATCGCCGGCTACTACCGTGGCTGGTGGGAGTCCGTCACCATGCGGTTGACCGACACGTTGCTGGCGTTTCCGTTCCTGATCATCGCGGTGGGGCTGGCCGCGATCCTCGGGCCTTCGCTCGCAAACGCCACGCTCGCCATCGGCATTGTCCAGATCCCTAAGGTGGTCCGGGTGACGCGCGGCGAGGTGCTCAGCCTACGGGAGGAGAGTTTTATCGAGGCCGCGGTAGCCGCCGGCGCGCGGGACCGGACGATCCTGGTGCGCCACGTGTTGCCGAACATGCTGAACACCCTGATCGTGCAGGCAACGGTGATCCTGCCGATCGCGATCCTGGCCGAGTCAAGCCTTTCGTTTCTGGGGCTGGGCGTCCAGCCGCCCACGCCGTCGTGGGGTGTCATGCTGACGGCCGCGCAGCCCTTCATGACGCAGATGCCATCACTCGCGGTCTTCCCGGGTCTGGCCATCTTCGTGGCGACGCTGTCGTTCAACCTTTTGGGCGACGGATTGCGTGACGCTCTCGATCCGAGGAGCCTATGACACAGGTGTTCGTGATGGGACGGGTCGGCGCGGACCTGTACCCGCTGCAGTATGAAACGCCGCTGGAGGACGTGAAGACGTTCGAACGCTTTGTTGGCGGTTTCGCGGGCAATGTGGCCACCGGGCTAGCGCGGCTCGGGGTGCGGACGGCCATCATGTCCGCGGTCGGCGACGATGGTCACGGCCGGTTCATCCGGAAGTTTCTCTTGGCCGAGGGCGTCGACGTGACCTGGCTGGGCACGCACCCGACGCTCCGCACGGCCCTGGCCTTCTGTGAAGTCTGGCCGCCCGACCGCTTTCCCATTACGTTCTACCGGACGCCGACCTGCCCGGATTGGGAACTGCGGCCCGGCGATCTACCGCTCGATCTGCTGCAGGCCGCATCCTTGCTCTACGTGACCGGCACCGGGTTCGTGCGCGAGCCGAGCCGGGGCACGACGCTGGCGGCCATGGAGTGCCGTGTGGGTCGGCAATCTGACCGCGGATCACGGCTGCCCGCGACGATCCTGGATCTCGACTGGCGCGAGATGCTGTGGGATCGGGCCGCCGACTACGCCGGCGAGATGGTTCGGGCCGCGCGAGCAGCCGACATCGTGGTGGGTGGCGCCGGTGAGTTCGCAGCCGCAGGACTGGACCCGGCCTCGACGCTCAGTCTCGGCCCGCGGCTGGTGGTGGTCAAGCGCGGACCCGATGGCGCCACGGTGATGGATGGCGTGCGCACGACGCACGTTCCGGGGCTGCCCGTTCCGGTGACGAACGGACTCGGCGCGGGCGATGCCTTCGCCGCGGCATTCGGTGCCGCGCTGCTCGCGGGTCTCGATCCGTTCGGCGCGGTCGCGCGCGCGAATGCCGCCGGCGCCATTGTGGCGACGCGCCTCTCGTGCAGCACTGCCATGCCGCGGCCCTGGGAGATTGACGCGCTGCTCGCCGGCGCCCGAGTCATCGACGGCGTGGTCCACCCCGCCGGTGGCGGGGGACCGGCGCGGTCCTAGATGCGCTCGCGCTTGACCGCTTCGTTGTAGGCGGCCCGCGCCCGGCGGACGGGATCCATCTCCGCAACCTCGGCCACCGGGACGTCCCACCACGACTCGTATCCTGGCACGCGGTGGTCGAGATCGGTCTCGACGACGATTACCGTCGTGCGGTCATGCCGCCGGCTGTCCTCCAGGGCGGCCTGGAGATCACCGCGCGTCGTGGCCCGGACCGCCTGGGCGCCCAGGCTCGCCGCGTTGGCGACGAAGTCGATCGGCAGCACGGCACCGTCGATCTGGCCGGTCGTCTTGTTGCGGTAACGGTACTCGGTGCCAAAACCCCCGGATCCCAACGAGAGCGAGAGGCCTTTGATGCTGGAAAATCCGTGGTTGTCCAGCATCACGATCGTAACTTTGACACCTTCCTGGATGGCCGTGACGATCTCCGACGACATCATTAAGTACGAGCCATCGCCCACCATCACATAGACGTCGGAGTCCGGGCTGGCCATCTTCACCCCGATCCCGCCGGCGATCTCGTACCCCATGCAGGAATAACCGTATTCCAGATGATAACCACCGGGACGCCGCGTGCGCCACAGTTTGTGGAGGTCGCCCGGCAGGCTGCCCGCGGCGCAGACGACGACGTCCTGCGGCCTCGAGAACGCGTTGACCGTGCCGATGACCTCGGCCTGGCTCAACGGCGGACCGTGCCGGATGCCGAAGAGGCGGTCGACCTCCGCTTCCCACGCGGCCTTCAGGCGGGCACTTCGCTGCGCGTAATCGTCGTTGACCCGGTACGTCCGCAGCGCGCCGGCGAATTCTTCGAGCGTCACCTTCGCATCGGCCACCAACGGCAGGGCCGCGTGCTTGTGGGCATCGAGCGCCGCCACGTTGACAGTAACGAAGCGCACCTGAGGATGCTGGAAAGCGGTCTTTGATGCCGTGGTAAAGTCCCCCAGGCGCGTGCCGATGGCGATGACGAGATCGGCCTCACGCGCCACGATGTTCGCGGCCCGGGTGCCGGTGACACCGATCGCGCCCAGGTTCTGTGCATGATCGAACGACAGCGATCCCTTGCCGGCCTGGGTCTCCCCCACGGGGATGCCGGTCTGGCCGGCAAGACGCGCGAGCGCGTCGCACGCCTCGCCATAGAGGACGCCGCCCCCGGCCACGATCAACGGCTGCTTCGCGGTCGTGATCCACTCGAGTGCCCGCGCCAGCAGGCTGCGATCGGCGAGCGGACGGGCGATCTGCCACACACGGCGCTCGAACAAGGACTCCGGATAGTCCCAGGCTTCAGCCTGAACGTCCTGGGGTAGCGCGAGTGTGACCGCGCCCGTCTCGGCCGGCGAGGTCAACACCTGCATCGCCGCCGCGAGCGCGTGGGGCAGTTGATCGGGCCGGGTGATGCGGTCCCAGTAGCGGGAGATCGGTTTGAAGCAGTCGTTCACCGAGAGGTCCTGCGACCAGGACGATTCCAGTTGCTGCAAAACCGGCGCCACGTTGCGGCGAGCGAAGATGTCACCGGGCAGGAGCAGCACCGGCAGGCGGTTGATCGTCGCTCCCGCCGCGGCGGTCAACATGTTCGTCGCGCCAGGCCCGATGGACGTCGTGCAGGCAAATGTGCGCAACCGGTTGGACCGCTTGGCGAACGCCGCGGCGAGGTGGACCATGGCCTGCTCGTTGCGCGCTTGATGGTAGCGGAAGTCAGGATGCTGCTGCAGGGCCTGCCCGATCCCCGCCACGTTGCCGTGACCGAAGATCCCCCAGGCCCCAGCGAAAAACTGATGCGTCTGGGCATCCCGCTCGACATATTGCGCCTTGAGGAAGGCCACGAGTGCCTGGGCCATTGTCACCCGCCGTGTCTTCATGGGATTCCCCCTACGCGTGCTCCATGGCGTGGGTGACCAGCGGCACACGCGGATCCTGGACCGTCCAGGTCGTCTTGACCCATGCGTGATCGGCGTCTTCGGTGTTCGCCAGCGATTGCGCGGAGCCGGCCAGGAAGTTCAGGTAATAACACGTGTACCCGTACGCGGCGCCGACCGGGTGGAACCCCGCGGGGACCAGGACGACGTCGTTATGCTGCGCAGTCACCGTTACGTCGATGGAACGGTCTGCCGTGTAGACGCGCTGTACCGCGAACCCCTCGGGCCGATCGAACTTATAATAGTAGAATTCTTCGAGATCGGCTTCCACGACGTGGCCCGCGGCATCCTCCCGGTGCACGTCGTGCTTGTGGGGCGGGTAAGAGCTCCAGTTGCCGCCCGGCGTATAGACTTCGACGGCCACAATGCGATGGCAGTCGAAGCCCGGCGGGATGATGCTGTTGATCTGGCGCGTGGCGTTGCGACCCCCCCGGATCTCAACCTGCGAATCGGCCGGCGTCACCAGGCGTGGCGGGTGATCCTCGTCGGTCGGCACCCAGCCGTACGCGACTTCCACGCGGTCCGTCAGTGCCGTGAGCGTGAACGACGTGCGCCTCGACACGTACAAGGCGTGCGGCATGCCACTGAACACGTCGGCCCGACGACCGACGGCGGGCCACTCACCCCTGTTCGACGTGATGGCGCACCGGCCGCCCAGCAACACGAGCGCCGCTTCGCAGTCACCCACCTCGTGGGACCAGGTCTGTCCGCGGGCCAGGCGCCGGACTTCCATGCTCAGCAGGTCCCAACCGGCGTCGCTGGCGGAAACGCGCGTGATCACGCCTGGGGCGTCGTGCCGAATCGCCGGACGGATGCGAAGCGTCTCTGCCGTGTACATCATCGGGCGTCCCTGGTGTTCGGTGCGGCAACACGCCGACCCTCCCAGCGCGTGATCGGGGCCGCGATCCACGTCCGTGACGCTCACGGGGCTGTGCTACAATGCGTGGCGTGCCGAACCGCCGCGTCACGATCGAAGACGTCGCCCGGGTGGCCCGTGTCTCTCCCGCGACGGTCTCGCGAGCGCTCAAGGGCTCGCGGCTCATCAGCCAGGACACACGGCGGCGCGTCGCGCACGCGGCACGGCGTCTCGGGTACGTCCCCAACCAGGCGGCGCGGAGCCTCGTCACTCGGATCACGCGAACGCTCGGCCTGATGGTCCCCGATGTGACCGATCCGATCCACGGCCAGGTGGTCACGGGTTTCGAACAGGAGGCCGCTGCCTGTGGGTACACCGTGATCATGGCCAACGGCTTCAGCGATCCGGTCCGCGAGCGCCGCGCGCTGCAGGTATTCCTGGCGCACCGGGCCGATGGAGTCGCGCTGATGGGCAGCGTGCTGAGGCAATCGCAGGTGCGCACCCTAGTCCGACCGGCACCCGTGGTCTTCATCGCCGGCGAGCATCCGAGCCTGGCAGGCTATGCGGCCGATCTTCCCAGAGGGTCTATTCGCGCCGACGACCGCGCCGGAATGGAGGCGGTCGTCGATCACCTCCTCGAAGCCGGATATCGCCGCATCGCGTATTTCAATGGGCCGTCCTTCGCCTCGAACCGTACCCGGCGTGCGGCGACGATTCGCGCGTTAAAGCAGGCGGGAGTCGCGGGCCGGCTCGTCGAGTTTGTTTGGGATGGGCACGTCCGGCGTTCGGTTGAATCCTCGGCGGTGCGGATCGCGCGCGAGCGGCCGGACGCGGTGATCTGCTACGATGACAAGCTGGCGTTGAACACGATCGACGCACTCCGTGCCCACGGGCTGCGCGCGCCTCGGGACGTCGCCGTGGTGGGCTTCGACGATATCCCCTTTGCCGCGATCGCGAACCCTCGGCTGACGACAGTGGCACAACGATCCGTGGAGATGGGCCGCATGGCCGTGACGATGCTTCGCGGCGCGCTGGAGACCGGGACGATACCCCGCTCGGTCACCTTTTCCGTTCAACTCGTCGTCCGCGAAAGCACGAGGCGACGGGGCCGCAGGCGCTAGGCTGAAGGTTCCGATCCCCGCCCCCGCGTATTCTCCAGAAGCCATGCAATCGATTGCACGCTCGCGACGCCGCGGTCCCGCGCGATGAAGCCCCGAATCGGCAACGCGCCAATCAGTTGGGGCGTCTGCGAGATTCCCGGGTGGGGACCGCAGTTGCCCTCCGAGCGCGTCCTCGATGAGATGAAGGCTGCCGGGTATGAGGGGACTGAGTTGGGCCCCTGGGGATTCCTCCCAACCGATCCCGGTGTCCTCGGACAGGCCCTGCAGAGCCGGGGGCTCGCGATGGCGGCCGCGTTTGTGCCACTGACCCTCAAAGATCCGAACGCCTACCGTGAGTGCGAGACCCGTGTCAGGGAGACCTCGGCACTCCTCAAGACCCTCGGCGCGCGCGACATCCTGCTCGCGGATGCCGGCGACGAGACTCGCTATCGCGTGGCGGGCCGCCCCGACGAGACCCGCGCTCACGGTCTCTCGGCGGGCGAGTGGGCGGGGTACGCCGGCCGGCTCGAGCGCCTCGCGCAACTCTGCCGGTTTGACTATGGGCTGACCCCGTCGTTTCACTCACACGGCGGGACGTACATCGAACATCCGGACGAAATCCGTACGCTGCTGGAGCGCACCGATCCGCACCTGCTAAAGTTTTGTTTGGACACCGGCCACGTCGCGTTTGGCGGTGGCGATCCAATCGAGGTGGCCCGTGCCTACGCGGCGCGCCTCGGGTACATCCACCTGAAGGATATCGATCTGCCGCGCTTGCGCAGTCTGTTGAGCGAAGGGAAGAACTACGTGGCCGCCGCGCAGCGAGACGTCTTCGTCGAACTCGGCCGGGGCTCACTCGACCTGCGCGCGCTGTTCGACGCGCTCAAGGCGGCGCGCTACGAGGGCTGGATCATCGTCGAACAAGATCGTGTCGTCCAGGCGGACACCGACACCCTCGGCAGCGCCAGGCGCAGCCACGACCATCTGCGGGCGCTGGTGGGCGCTTAGCGACGCCCGCCGCCATGAACTTCGCCATGATCGGCTACCAGTTCATGGGCAAGGCGTATAGCCATGCGTTGCACGACGTTGCCGCGTTCTTCCCCGATCTGCCGGTCCGCCCTGCCAAGACCGTGCTGTGCGGGCGCGATGCCGCCGAGGTCGCGCGAGTCGCCTCGCAGTGGGAATGGGACACGTGGGCGACGGACTGGCGAGAGGTGGTCCGGCGCCCGGATGTCGATGCGGTGATCGTGGGCACACCTAATCACCTCCATCTCGAGATGTGCCTGGAGGCGTGCGCGGCGGGCAAGCACGTGCTTTGTGAGAAGCCACTTGCCCTCGACGCGGCGCAGGCGGAGCAGATG
Source organism: bacterium (assembly GCA_041487495.1). Taxonomy (GTDB): domain Bacteria; phylum Sysuimicrobiota; class Sysuimicrobiia; order Sysuimicrobiales; family Humicultoraceae; genus JBGPNN01. The sequence continues at coordinate 1,034 of JBGPNN010000081.1, read as the reverse complement.
GCCGCGGCCGCGCATCGGGCCGGGGTGGTCAACGGTGTGGCGTTCAACTACCGGCGTGTGCCGGCTGTGACGCTCGCCCGCCGTATGATCGACAATGCGCGCCTCGGCCGCATCCATCAATACCGGGCCACGTACCTGCAGGACTGGCTGCTCGATCCCGATCGCCCCTTGACCTGGCGCTTGCGCCGGGAGGAGGCCGGCTCCGGGGTGCTCGGCGATCTGCTGTCTCACGTCATCGACCTGGCGCGGTATCTGGTCGGCGATATCACCGAGGTCGTGGCCGATCTCACCACCTTCGTGCACGAGCGACCCGTGGCGGGCGGCCCGGCCGGTGCGCGCGGCGAGGTTTCCGTTGACGACCGCGCGGCCATGCTCGCACGCTTCCGCGGCGGCGCTGTGGGGACCCTCGAGGCCACGCGCTTCGCTACCGGCCGCAAATGCGGCAACACGTTTGAGGTCTACGGCGATCGAGGCAGTTTGCGATTCGACCTCGAGCGGATGAACGAACTCGAATTCTACTCCGTCGACGATCTCCCTGAGGAACGCGGGTTCCGCCGGATCCTGGTCACCGAGCCGTCCCACCCGTACGTGGCCGCGTGGTGGCCGCCTGGGCACACCATCGGCTGGGAGCACACATTTGTCCACCAGATCCGCGACTTCATCATCGCGGTGGCCGAACGCCGGCCGTTTGCACCGGACTTCGAGGACGGCGTTGCCTGCCAGCGCGTGCTCGATGCCGCCCAGCGTTCGGTCGCTGCGCGCGGCTGGGTGCGCGTGAGTGACGGGAGTCCGCAGCCATGACCCCGCTGCGGTTGGGTCTGATCGGCTGCGGTCGCGTGGTCGAATTGTTGCATCTCCCCGCCCTGAAGGCGATCGGGGAGATCCAGGTCGTGGCGATCACGGATACTGATCCTGCGCGCGTTCGGGTGGTGGGGGACCTGCTGGGGGTCGCGGCTGCGCGCCGCCACGCCGACTACCGCAAACTGCTGGACGATCCCGGCATCGACGCGGTCAGTATCTCCACGCCGCCGGGG
>JBGPNN010000080.1:0-12528 GCA_041487495.1 bacterium | reverse complement strand
CGCGACGCTGAGCGCCACTCCCACGGCGACCGCGCCCCCGCCCGCGACCGTGCCCCCGACGCCCACGGACACGGCCACCCGCACGGCCACCGTGACGGCGACCGCGACGGTCACGGCCACGGCGACTCGCACCGCGACGGTGACGCCGACGGTGACGCCGACCGTGACGCCTGAGCCTCGGTAGCGTGCATTGAAACGGTCACAGGGGGACAGGGGATGAACCGGATTCGGCTATTTCATCGAGAACAGCGTGGCGTGGCCCTGATGGCCGTGATGGTCGCGGTCTTTATCCTGACCATTGTCGTCGCGGCCATGGCGATCTCGACGATGGGTGAAAGCCGCCTGTCCTTCGACCAATACCGTGAGCAGCGGGCCCTGGGGGTTGCGGAAGCCGGCGCCTACCGGGCGCTGGCCGATCTGCGCCGGCGCCTCTCGGTGGACCTCGACACGCAGATCCGGAGCCCCAGCGTCGTATCCCAGGACGTCCGGGACATCTGCCAGGGCGTCGGGTCTCCAGCGCACGAGCGGGTCGAGCTCATCACCAGCTACGCCTACCCGACGACCCTTGGGAGCACGGACTGGGTCCGGACGGGCTCGACCGGGTACCTGAACGTCGGGACCGCCTCGTCCCGCATCCAGATGACCGATTCGAGCACCGGCGAGACCGTGGGCGACTTTTACGCGACCGTCTCCGTCCGGTATTCGGGCGCGCCCGTCACGTGTCAGTTTGGAGGCGCCCAACCCGAGCAGGAGCTCGTCAACTTCGACTACGCGATCCTTTCGGTTGGCCGTTCAGGTAACGGGGTCCGGCAGGTGTGTCTGCGCAGCCAGTTCGCCGATCGTTGCCCGAACTGGTTCCCCGCGCCGAGCGTCTCTTGGCAGGGGAGCTATGCGCTCAGCGGGAACACGTACCTTGGGTGGCCGGTGTACGTAGAGAAAGCGTCGTACTCGCAGTGGGCGCTGATGCTGCTGAACGTCTCCGGCGTCTGGCTGTACACGGGGACACAGGTCTTTGGCCCCGTCCACTCGAACTCCGACATCCGGATCGCCGGGAACCCCGAAATGTATGACGTGGTCACGCAGTCCAACACCAACATGACCTTCCGGAATTGCGGATCGCCGACCGCCATCACGATACCCAACGGGGCGCCGAACCCCAACACCACGATGCAGACCCCGGGGTGTGACAATACGAGCGGGAACGTGTTCCGGAGCACGGTCACCGGTGGCGTCGCCCCGATCCCCGCGCCCACGAGCGCGAACCCGTCCCGCACGTCGATCGGGCTCACACCCAGCGGCGCGAATGCGACCGATACTCAGATCCGCAGCGCGACAACGGAACTGGCGGATAACGCCACCCCGGTGCCCAACGGCCTCTACGTCATGGACCAATGCGGGACGCCGGGGTGCGGCGGTTTCTACATCAAGGGCAATGCGACGCAGATGGTGCTGGTCAGCTCTGGTGGCATGCAGGAGATCTATGTCACCATTCAGAGCCCGGGTGATCCGGCCAAGGCCAACCTGAGAATTGTCGTCGACCCGGTCACCAAGGCGGTAACTGAGTACTGGGGACCGGGGTGGAGCAGCTCCCAGTCCTGGCCGGCGGGGACGTTCAATGGCGTCATCTACACGAGTGGCGGGATTCTGTCTGACCCTAGTCCGAGCGTCTCGTCTGGTCTCTATGGCATCACGAACCGCAACATGCGCCTGACCATCGCGAGCGAGGGCGAGATACGCGTCACCGATCACCTGGTCTACGAGGCGCCGCCGGCGGGTCCGGGGCACAACCCGATCAACGTGCTCGGTCTCTACTCGGCGACATCCGACGTGACGATCGTCGGCAACGTCACGCCCAACAACCTCTACATCGACGCCGCGGTCCTGTCACCGACCAGTCGGTTCTGGGTCGAGGGGTGGAACACCCTGAGCCCGAAAGGGAACATCTACTTCCTGGGCGGGACCGTCCAGGGGACGTTCGGCGCCTTCGGTGGGTTCGCCCCCGACACGGGATACGGCCGAGTCATGACGTATGACTGGCGTCTGCGGTCGAATGTCTCACCCCCGTTCTTCCCGCAGACCGACATCTACACGTCCGTGCGCTGGCCGAGCCCGGCGGTGGTGTACACGAACGGTGACGGGCTCTACGATCGGCCGCAGTGGGAGGAGACCGCCGGGCTATGACGCGCGGCGGATAAGGGCATGGCTGTGAAACCGCAGGCCGGGTTCTCGATGATTGAAGTCGTGGTGGTCGTTGCGATCATCGGCATCTCCCTGGCCCTGGCGTTCAACGGCCGGAGCATGCTGGCCGATCGACGGTTGACGGGGATGACGCGCAAGATGGCCACCGACTTCCGGATGATCGAGCAGCGGGCGCGCACCGAGCGCACCTGCTACCGGATCGATTTCGACCCAACCGGCGACGCCTACACCATCTATAAGTACCATGGCGTCGTTGGCCCGGGTGCGGCCGGATCGGGACCTTCCTGCAGCGATGGAGCCGCGTGGGACACGACGCCCGCGATCGCCGAGGCCAGCGGAGATACCGTGAGCCGCCGGATGCCCAGCGGGATCGATCTGGTGTCGACGACGTTCACGTCGGACGTCTTGACCATGAGTCCGATGGGAAATGGTAATGGAGGGACCGTGACGATCCGCAGCACGGGTGGGGCCCAGCGGCAGGTCGTCTTCGAACCCTTTGGGAGGGTCACGATTCAGCCGTAGCGCAGGCAGCAGGGTTTTGGTCCAGGACTGCGAAGCTCTATATGGTAAGTGGCAGGGCGGAGCCGGCCGCCTGTACCGATTCTACGCAGGAGGACGGTGAGCACCGCACCGATGGGCCTTTTCTCTTCTGCTCCCCAATCACATGTTGGTGTTGACATCGGCAGCGACTCGCTCAAGGTTGTCGAGCTCGCCGGCGGCTACCGGAGCGGGTTTCGCCTCGTCCGTATGGGCTCGTCGCCCAGCCCGCCGTCGGTCATCAAGGACGGCGTGCCGGTCGCGCCAGAAGAGCTCGGCAGTCACATCCGGGCGCTGCTGGACCGCACCGGCATCCGAATGGATCGTGGGATCATGGCCGTGGGTGGGCAGGCGGTGACGGTGCGCGAGGTCCGCGTGCCGCCGATGACCAAGCAGGAACTGACCGCGGCGGTCCGCTACGAGGCCGAGCGATACCTGCCATACAATATCAAGGAAGTCTACATGGACTATCAGGTCCTGGGCGAGACGGTCGACGAAGGCCGCAAGATGCTCGACGTGATCGTCGCCGCGGCTCGTCAGGACGTCGTGGACCAGATCGTCGCGGTTGCGGACGCCGCCCGCGTCCAGTTGCGGATCCTGGACGTCGAGTCCTTCGCGCTCCTCCGATCGGTTGTGCCGATCGGCTCGAACGGTCAGACGACCGCGGTCGTCGACTTTGGGGCCGAAGCGTCGGACATCCTGATTACCGAGGGCACCCGCCTCCGGTTCACCCGCAATATCCCGATTGGCGGCGCCGCGCTCGTGGCCGCCATCCGCGATGCGATGGAGGTCGACGGCACCACGGCCCGGACCTTGTTGGAAGAGAAAGGCGAAGTCTTGGAAGAGGGCGCCGGTACCCACGATCCAACGTCGGAGCGCCTCCACGACATCATCGCTCCGCACATCGGTGATCTGGTCACCGAGATCCGTCGCTCACTGGACTACTACCAGACCCGATCGCGCGCCGCTGTCGTGAACCAGATCCTCCTGGCCGGCGGTCTGGCCCGGCTCCGCAATCTCGACAAGGCGATCGCGGGTGAGTTGGGTCTGCAGACGACCGTCGCATCGCCGTTCCTGAACGTCAAGGTGCAGGGCGCCGCCTTCCCGCCGGAGCGCCTGGAGGCCATGGGGTCAACAATGGCGGTGGCTGTCGGGCTGGCCATGCGCGGAGGTGATGTCGGGTGATCCGCATAAACCTTCTGCCCAAACAACCGCGGCGAAGGCTTCCCGAGACGGGAGTCCTTCAGTATGCGGTTCCGCTGGTTGTGCTCCTGGTGGTCGCCGTCTGGTCCCTCGTGCTGATCAACCAACGTAACGGGCTCCAGGCGAACCTCACACAGGTCGAGAAGGACATCGAGACCGAGCGGCCCAAGGTCCAGCAGGTCATCGAACTCGACCGGCAGATCGCCATCATGAGGACCAAGGAAAAACTGGTCAGCGACCTGCTCAAGCAGCAGCTGCCGGCCGCCTCGATCCTAAACGAGGTGCGCCTGTTGATTCCCAGGGACGTCTGGACGATCGCGTTGAACGTTCCCGAGCCGTCGTCGCTCAACATGGAAGGGATGGCCGTGAACTATTACGCGGTGGCCCGCCTGATGGATAATCTCACCGCCGGGCAGTTGTTCAAGTCGGTGGACCTCACCGTCGCGCAGATGGAAAAGATCGGAACAGTGGACGTCGTACGGTTTCAGATTACGGCCCGCATCCTCAAAACACAGGCCGTGTCGGGGGGTGGCCAGCAGTGAGAGGACTCACCTCCCGGGAACGTCTGATGCTCGCGCTCGTGATCGCGGGAGCCATCGTCGCGGCGTTCTATCTGCTGATCCTGAGCCCAACGGACGCACGTATCGCGACGCTGAATCGGGATCTGACGAAACAGCGGACCGAACTGAAGAAGCTGCAGGATCTGTCGGCGACAAAGGCCGATAAGGAACGGGAGTTTGCCGCATTGGCCGATCGCATCAAGCTGATCGAAGGCCGGCTGCCGCCCGAGCGCGAGATCCCGACGCTCATCCGGCAACTGCAAGATACGGCGGGGGAACTGGGCATCCGGCTGGTCCTACTGCGCCCGGGTGCCACGCAGTCGCCCGCCGCACCGGCGGGATCGCCCAGGCCGACCCAGCCGCAACCGCAACAGCCGGCGCCGGCGGCACAGGCACCGCCCTACCAGCTGTTCCGGCTGGATCTGTCATTCGATGGGACGTATGCGGACCTGATGGCGTTTCTAGGCCGCCTCGAGAACTTTCCGCGGTTCATCGTGTTGAAGCAGGTGGCGGTTTCGCCGTCGGATCTCCCCAAGTTGAAGGTCACGCTGGCGGCCGATACCTTCTTGCTCCCGCGCGAACGGTTGGCGCAACCGACGCGGTAACCGGCGCCTGATATCCAGTGTCGAACCGCCTGGCCAGCCTGCTCGACCGTGAGCAGGATAGGATCGCCCTCACCTGGGCGACGGCGTTGTCCCGGCTCCGGCCATCGGCGTTCGTCTACCGGCCGCTGGAAGAACTCCGGCGGCTTGGCCGTTCCTATCTCGCCGAGCTTATCGTCTATCTCGACAGCGACGATCCCACGGAATTGCGGGGGTTCATCCACCGCGAGGCGCAACTGCGGCTCAACATGGGGTTCGGCGCGGCCGAGGTGGTGCAGGGGTTCATGGCGTTCCGCGGCCTCGCCCAGGACCTCTGCACTCAGATGGACTCCAACGACGGAAACCCGCTGGACCTGGTGCGGAGCCTGACCGAGGCCATCGACTTTACGATCGTGGAGTTCGTCACGCGGTTCCAGCACCTGGCGGAGCAGCGCGCCGTCGCCCACCAGCATGAGATGGAGGACCTTCAGCGTTCGTTGGTCGACCAGGCCGTCCACGATGAGTCGACCGATCTGTTTACGGCCCGGTTCTTCGACGAACACCTGACGGTGGAAGTCAAGCGGGCCGCGCGCTACCAGCGGGCGTTCTCGCTGGTGATGCTCAACATCGACCACTTTGAGGACTATCACGCCCGGTACGGACCGTTGGCCGCCGTCGCAGCGCTGAAGGCGGTAGCCGAGGCGCTGAGGGAGTTCACGCGGGAACTGGACGTCAAAGCCCGGACCGACGAAACGGAGTTTGGGCTGGCGATGCCCGAGACGTCGCTGGAAGCGGCCTTCACGGTGGCCGAGCGGCTGCGTCTTGAGATCGCCGGGGCGTCGTCGGCGTCGGAGCGCGGCATGGCCGGCGAAGCCCTGACCGTCTCGGTCGGCATGGGGGCCTATCCAATCCACGGCGAGACGGCGCGCGAGTTGCTGCAGACCGTACGCCGGGCGCTCGATCAGGCGCGGCTCCTGGGTGGCAACATGGTCATGCAAGCCGAAACGGAGGCGGGGTAAACACCGCCTCCGTTTCGAACCGCCGCGTGTGCCGGGATGTTACAGGCGCACGCGCTGCTGATCCTGCAGCATCCGGCTGGCTTCCGTATGCGTCAACCACAGCCCGGTCTGCTGATACACCACATAGCGCAGGAAGCCTACGACCGACATGTACTGCGTCTCTGGCGAGAACGGTTTCAGGTTCTCAACGCGGGGCATCGACACCAACCCCAGGTCGATCTGGGGTGTCGGCTGGATCACCGCGGCGCCCTGGGCCGGGGTTCCCGATGATGGAACCGAACCGCCGGAGGCCGGAGGCGGTACCGCCGCGCCGGGCGCTGCGGCCTGCGTGCGAGGAGGATAGACGATGATCACCGATACCACGACGCCGTCCAGGCCGAAGGCGATACCGTGTTGATCATAGGCGATGCCCATCAGGCCTTCCACGACAGCGTCAGAGAACTGACTGCCGTAGACCCGTTTGACGTCGGTGATCGTCGATCCCAGGGCGATGCCCTCCGCGGTCCGCAACAGGCCGTTTGTGGTGGACACTGCGCGAACGTTCCCATCGGTGACGTACACGTTGAGGCCATAGCGCGGGTAGGCATAGAGCGTGGCATCGCGCAGCGTCCGGGCTTCGACCGGCTGTCCGAGCCGGGCAACCGTCGCGGAGACCGACCGCCCGAGCGCCACCCCTGCGATGCTCTGCCCGGGGGCGATCAATGTGGGCGGTACTTGTGGCACCTGCTGGGCGATTACCGGAAGGGTCAGACCGAGGATCAACGCGGCAACGAAGAGCCAGCTGCCTTTTGTCATGATGTCTACCTCCTATGTCGCAGCGGTCCGGCGCACGCCTTCGCGTATGGTATGTATTCTTATTCAGATTCGAGATTCGCCGCCGATTTCCTGCCTGGGGCGCACCCCGGGGCAGTCGCAGGAGCGGAGGTATGAACCCCGTGGAACTGGCCATCCTTTCCATCGTGGGAGCGGTGCTCGGCAGCTTCGCGAACGTACTGATCTACCGGCTGCCCCACGCTGAATCGATCGTCTCGCCGGGCTCACGGTGCCCGCGGTGCGGGACCCCGATCCACCCATGGGATAATATACCCATCTTGTCCTACTTCTTACTCCACGGACGCTGCCGCCAGTGTGGCAACCGCATCTCGCCACGGTACCCTTTGGTGGAAGGTCTGATGGCACTGCTCTTCGTCGCGGTGCGGATTCGCTTCCCCGAACCCTTCGGTCTGGACCGGTTTCCGTGGGCGTTTGGGTCCGCGGTATTGCTGGTTTTCCTACTGGTAGTGATCACCTTCATCGATTTCGATCACCAACTGATCCTCAACCGTCTGACCTATCCGGGGATCGTCGCCGGGCTGTTGCTGGCCGTCGCTCAGGGCCGGCCGATCCCGGCCCTGGTGACGGGGGTCGGGGCCGCCGTGCTGATCGTCGCCATCGTCGTCTTGAGCCGCGGAGGGATGGGGGGCGGCGACGTGAAGTTGGCGGGCCTGAACGGTGTCTTCCTGGCCTGGCCATCGGGCGCCGTGGCGCTTTTCCTGGGCTTTCTTATTGGTGGCATCGTCGGCATCGGGCTTTTGGCTCTGCGGATCCGCGGGCGGAAGGATGCGGTTCCGTTCGGCCCGGCGCTCGCCGCGGGAGCGCTCGCCGCGCTCTTTTGGGGGGAAGCGATCGCGCGCTGGTACTGGCCGTAAGTAGGACTCCTTCTTTTGGGGGTCTGCCGGAGGTCTAGCGGGAAGGAGTTCAGGGCAAATCGTGGAAGTGTAGGGCGTATAAGTGTAGGGCATCGTAAGGGCGGGGCCTGCCGGGGCTCCACCGGAGTCCGCCAAGACCGTGGGGGGCCTGCATGAGCAAGGCCGTCGCATACCTTCGAGCTAATCCCATTATTGCGGGAGCACTGGCTGTACTGATTGTTGCTCTCGTGGTCTTCGTTGTCTCATCTCAACAGGGACCGCAGCAGGCGGTGGTAACGCCGCCGCAGGCATCGCCGGCCGCACCGGGGCCGCAGGCTTCACCGGCTGCCGTCGCCCCTGGTGCGCAGGCCACCCCAGGCGTTGTGGCACCGGGGACGAAACCCACACCCGGCCCAGCGATGAGTGGTCGTACCGCAGCGCCCGCCGACGCGGGCCGGCCAGACCCGTTTGCGCCGATCGTGAAAGTGGGTGTTGCCGGGTCGGGTGAGCGGCCGAGTGGCGCCCCGGCGCCGCCGCCTGCGCCGCTGCCACCTCCGTTGTTCCCGGGGCAGCAACAGCCGCAGGCCCCGGCGCCACCGCCATCACCGCCACCGCCGCCGAAGGAGTCGAGAGCGGCCGTGCTGGTGGGTATCGTCGGGGATACCGGCGCAGTCGCCATCATCCGTCTCGGGAACGAGACGTTTATCGTATCGCTCGGTGATGTGATCAAGAACAAGATCAAGGTGAGTGTGATCGATGTGGGCAAGAGTCTCGTGATCCTGGAAGAAGAAGGTGAACGGTTCGAGCTGAGGATGGGAGGGGTGAGCGGACGGAATGTCGCCGCATAAGCGCCGCGCCCTACATAGGGCCGCACTCGGACTCTGCATCGCCCTCGCGCTCGCCCTGGTTACAGTTGCGCCAGCGCAGACGCAGACGAGCCCAGTCCGCATCACACAGGTCACGGTGAAGGTCTTCGGGGATACCGTACAGTTGTCGGTGATCGGAACCGGCCCGCTGACCTACAAGACCCTGCAGTTGTCGAATCCGGCCCGGCTGGTGATCGACCTTCCGGGGGCCGTGGTTGACCCCACGGTACCGACGCTAATGGACGTGGACAAAGGCGGCGTCGCCCGTGTGCGGATCGGCCAACTCCAGGACAAGCCACCGTTGACCCGGGTCGCTGTAGAACTCGACGGCCCGCTGCCGTTCACGCTGGCGACCACCACGCCGACCGTCCTTGTGGCCAAGTTCGCCGCGCGCGGTAACATGACGGGTGCGGCACAGCCCGCGCCGTCGGTTCCCGCAGTTGCGCCGATCGCCGCTCCTCCGGTTGCCGCCCCGCCGGTCGCCCAGGCTCAGCCTGCGCAGCCTCCGGTGGGACCGATTGCGCAAGCCTCACCGGTGACCAGCCCTGGACGGATTACGCTGGAGTTCCGCGCGACCGATGTGGCGGACGTGCTCACCGCGCTGGCAAAAGTGTGCAACGTGAACATCGTCACCGATCCATCGGTGAAGGGCGCCGTGACCGTTCGGCTTATCGATCTCACGTGCGATGAAGCATTCCGTTTCATCCTCGAGGCCAACAACCTGGGTTTCAGGCGTCTGGGCCGCAATCTGATTATCATGGCCGCGGACAAACTGGCGCCTCCGCCTGAGACGCCCGAAGCGATCACGTATCCGATTGGTTTCGGGACGGCCAAGGATGTGGCGGATGCCGTCCGCAACTCGGTACCGGGGATCCGCGTGACGGCAGATGCACGGTCGAACATCCTCGTGGTCGTGGCGACCCAGGCCCAGCACGAGGAAGTGCGTAAGATCCTGGCCGGGCTGGATATCCAGTTGGTGCAGGTCATGATCGAGGCCCGGGTGGTCGACATCGCCGTAGAGGTCCTGAGGGAGCTCGGTCTGAACTGGGGTCTGACCAGCACCTGTACGCCGCCGAACTGCAGCATCATCCAGCTCCAGGGAACCTTCCCGAGCCAGATCATCGTCGGCGTCGGAAACTTCAACATCAATGCGGTGCTCACGGCAATGGTGACCGATGGGAAGGCCCGCGTGCTGTCGGCCCCGCGCATCGCCGTCATCGACGGGAACGAGGCCCAGATAAACCTCGGCGACGAGATCCCGATCCCGCAGACCGACGCCAGCGGCCGGACGACATTCACGTTCAAACCCGTGGGTGTGATCCTCAAGATCACGCCCAAAGTCAACCGGGACGGTCTGATCACGACCAAGGTCGAGCCCGAAGTCTCGTCCGTCGTCCGCCTGATCACGAGCGTCGGCGCGCAAGTGCCCCAGATCGCGACCCGCAAGGCGTCGACGACTGTCACGGCGCGCAGCGGGGAGTCGATCGTCATCGGCGGCATGATCAGTGTCGAGGAGCGACGGACCGTCCTCAAGATACCGTTGCTGGGTGATATCCCGATCCTCGGTCTGCTCTTCCGGACTGAGACGACCCAACGGAAAGAGACCGAGGTAATCTTTGTGATTACCCCGGTAATCCTCCCCGGTCCGGGCGCGGCGCCGGCACCTGCGGCCTCGCCGCGGCCCTAGGGAGGAACTCTGATGCGTCTGGTGGCGCTAAGCGCGGTTCTCGTGGCGCTTCTGGCAACGGCGGCGTTGGCCCAGGTGGTCGCGCCGTTTAATGTCACGCGGCTGTACAAGACGGAGGCGGATTTCACGCGGGCCCTTCAGCCGTACCAGCAGGCGGTCCAGGCGAACGCCCGGAACGCGCGGGCCCATTACTGGCTGGGGTATGCCTACGTGTTTATCTACCGCCAGCACCTGGGTGGGGCGGCGCCATACGCGTCCGCGTACCTCCCACGTGCGGTGCAGCCGCTCCAGGAGGCCATCAAGCTCGAACCCACGATGATCCAGGCCTATCTGGTGCTGCACGATGCCTACGCCCTACTGGGGGAGTACGGGAAGGCGGACGCGCTGGCCGAGGAGATGCGGCAGCGCACCCGTCCTGGGTGGCTGGCGCCGATCAACCTGAACTAGCGCCGGTCGCGAGCGTGACAGGATGCAGTTGCCGAGGACTGAGGAGGCGTTGATCTGATGGTGAAGCGGCTTGTGGTGTGCGCGGCTATTCTTCTCCTGGCGCTGTTCACGGGTGCATGCCAGTTGTGCTTCAATGGCACGCTCCCTGACGGTAGCTGTACGCAGTTGGGTAGTGCGCCGGCTCCGACCGCGACATCGACCGTTGCCCCGACGGCGGCGCCGTAGCCGTAGACGAAACGGCACGTCCGTGCCGGCGCGGTTGCGACTGGGCTAAGAGGTTCACCGGTGTGTGGGAAACGCGAGAGGCGGCCCTCGGGCCGCCTTTTCTCGTTGCCGAACGCCGACTTGCGGCCACCCTTCGTCTGGTCTATGCTACGGGCTGTATGTTCGAAGCCACCGTGCTTCACACTGATCGTCTCACGAGGCTGCGCGAACGCCTGACATCCTCGGATGTCGACGCCCTGGTCGTCACGAAGCTTCAAAATCTGCGCTATGTGACGGGGTTTACGGGGTCGGCGGGGATCGCGGTCGTCACCCCGGCGCGCGCGCACCTGGTGTTGGACTTCCGGTATCTGGAACAGGCCGCCGCGCAGGCGCCAACGTTCGAACGGGTGCACGCGAAGGGTCCGCTGATCGACGCGGCGGCCGGTGTGCTGAAGGATCTGGCCGTGCGCCGCGCCGGGGTCGAGGCGGACACACTGCCCATTGGCTCGTTCCGGCGGCTGCAGGCGGCGATCGAGCCGAGCGAGGTCGTGCCACTGGACGGTCTGGACTCCCTCCGCTGGCAGAAGACCGAGGAGGAAATCGCCACGATCCGGCGGGCGGCGGCGATCGCGGATGCGGCATTTGAAGAGGTGCTCCCGTCGATCCGTTCGGGCGCGCGGGAGCGCGACATCGCGGTCGAGCTCGAATACCAGATGCGCCGGCGGGGCGCGGACCGCCCCGCCTTTGACATTATCGTAGCCTCCGGCCCCCGGTCGGCGTTGCCGCACGGCATCGCGTCGGATCGCCGCATCGGCCCGAGCGAGTTCGTGACGATTGATTTCGGCGCGATGGTGGATGGGTACGCCTCAGACTGCACCCGCACGGTCCTGACGGCCCCCGCCACGGACCGCCACCGGCAGGTCTATGCTGTCGTGCTGGAAGCCCAGCAGGCGTCCCTTGCAGCCCTGCGCGCGGGAATGAGCGGTAAGGATGTCGACGCCGTGGCACGCGGCCTCCTAACGCAGGCGGGTTACGGCGATGCGTTCGGCCACAGCCTCGGTCACGGCGTGGGGCTGGCCGTGCACGAGGGCCCGACGCTGTCACCTCGCGAGGAGGCCGTATTGCCGGTTGGCGCCGTGGTAAGTGTGGAGCCGGGCGTCTACCTGCCCGGGTGGGGTGGCGTGCGCATCGAGGATCTGGTCGTGATCCACGAGAACGGCTGCGACGTGCTGACGCACCTGCCAAAGACGCTCATCGAGGTGGGCACGTGATTTCGTCGAACGACTTCCGGCCCGGCGTCGTGGTGACGCTGGACGGTGATCTATACGCCATCGTGGCGTCCGAGCACGTCAAACGGGGACGGGGTAGCGCGTACGTCCGGGCCAAGATTCGGAATCTCAAGACGGGCGCCATCACCGAACGGACCTTTAACGCGGGCGAGCGCGTGCCCCACGCGTTTCTGGATCGTCGCAGCATGCAGTACCTTTATCGCGAAGGTGAACTCTTTATCTTCATGGATCAGAAGTCGTACGACCAGGTCAACCTCGACGGGGCGCTG
>JBGPNN010000079.1:0-12608 GCA_041487495.1 bacterium | reverse complement strand
CGGTCGCCAGGTCACCACCAGCCCCACCGCCAGCAAAATGAGGAAGAGAAGGACGCCGCGCAGGCGTTTCACAACCGAAAAGAATACGCCGCCGGTGTCCGATTCTCCCGGCGTCATTCGTCGTCTCTATAGAACACCACTTTAAGGGGCGATCGATCATGAGTGATTTCTTGTACCTGTTTCGGGGCGGCGAGTCGTCGAGCAAGCTCTCGCCACAGCAGCTGCAGCAGCGTATGCAGAAGTGGGCCACCTGGATTGAGGGGGCCCTCCGGCACTGATCTGGTCCCGCGGCTCCAGGCGGTGTTGGCCGTGCTGTATCTGATGTTCAACGAAGGATACAGCTCGTCGTTCACGGAGCAGCCGGTCCGCCGGGACGTGTGCGTCGACGCGACCCGTCTCTGCCGTCTGTTGATGGATCACCCGGCCGGTGACCATCCTGATGTGCGCGCGCTGATGGCGTTGATGTGCTTCCACGCCGCCCGCTTTGACGCCCGAACCGATGAGTACGGAGACATCGTGATCCTCAAACATCAGGATCGCGGTCGCTGGGACCGCACGTTGATGCGTGAGGGCTTCCACTACCTCGGAGCATCGACCGCCGGCGGTGACGTCGGGACGCTGCAGCTCGAAGCCGCGATCGCTGCCGTCCATTGCATCGCCGATTCCTACGAGACCACGAACTGGGCGAGTATCGTCGGTATCTACGACCAATTGATGGATCTCAAACCCTCGCCCGTCATCGCCCTGAACCGGGCGATCGCCCTCGGCGAACTCCACGGCCCGAGGGCCGGGCTGGCCGCGCTGGAAACCATCGCCGGGCGCGAGCTGCTTGAAGGCTATCATCACTATCCCGCCGCGCTCGGCGAGCTGCACCTGAGGCTGGGCGAGATCGAGGATGCCGCATGCGAGTTCGCGCGGGCCATGACCATCACCATCACGTCCTCACCGGCGGAACGGCGATTCTTGCAGCGCAAGCTCGAGGAGTCCCGGATCCGGCTCGAATAGCCGGCTCTCAGCGAAAACGATATATCTGCTGACAGTGGATCAGGCCTGGGCAAACACGGCGACGACATTCTGCCCGCCGAACCCGAACCCGTTGGCGAGCGCCGCGCGGACCCGGGCGGGCCGCGCGGTGTGCGGCACGCAGTCCAGGTCGCATTCAGGATCCTGTCGGTCGAGATTGATCGTCGGCGGAATGATCCCGGCGTGCACCGTCATCACGGCGACCAACGCCGACAACGCCCCAGCCGCGCCCATCAGGTGACCCACCATAGACTTGGGCGCGCTCACCGCGAGCCGGCCGGCGTGCGCGCCAAAAGCCCGCCGGATGGCACGGCACTCGGACAGGTCCCCAACGGACGTGGCGGTGGCGTGCGCGCAGATGTAATCGATGTCCTCGAAGGCCAGACCCGCGCGTTTCAGCGCCCGCTCCATGGCGCGTCCGGCGCCCCGGCCCTCAGGGTCCGGCGCGGTAATATGGTACGCATCGGCGGTGACCGCGCCGCCCAGCGCCGCCGCGTAGATGCGGGCGCCACGCGAAGCGGCGTGCTCACGGCGTTCGAGTACCAGGGCGACCGCGCCCTCGCCGAACACGAACCCGTCACGATCAACATCAAACGGCCGGCTGGCGCGCTCCGGGTCGTCGTTGCGCCGTGACAGGGCACGCATATTCGCCAGCGCGGAGATCGATAGGCCGGTGATGGCCGCCTCGCTCCCGCCGGCGATCACCACATCGGCGTCGCCGTCGTGGATCAGGCGAATCGCGTCGACGACGGCGAGCACGCCGGAGGCGCAGGCGGCCGTGGAGGTGATCGCGGGCCCGCGCAGTCCGAGGTCGATGGACACCTGGCAGGCGCCGATATTCGGCATCATCATCGGCACGAACAGCGGGCTCACGCGGTCCGGCCCCTTCTTGTCGAGGACCAGTTTCTCGCGCTCGACCAGCGAGGTCCCGCCCCCGCCCGTGTTCATGACCACGCCGATGCGCTCGGTGTTCGCGTCATCCACCGTGATTCCCGCGTCGCCGATCGCCTGCCGTGAGGCGGCGAGCGCAAGTTGGGCAAACCGCTCCAGGCGCCGCACGCTCTTGGCGTCCATGTAGCGGGTGGGATCGAATCCGCGGACTTCGGCCGCGATCTGTACGGGCATCGCCGACGCGTCGAACTGGGTAATGCGACCCACGCCGGACCGGCCGGCCCGCAGCGCGTCCCAGGTCTCGCCGGCCGTCAGGCCAACAGGCGTGACCGCTCCGAGCCCGGTGACGACGACATCAGGGCGCGTATTCACAACGCCTATCGTAGCAAACTAGGATGGAGCCTGCGGCGCCACCGCGGACGCGAGGGTCTCGACAAAGGTCAGCTCGGGGACAGCCCCGACGACTTCCTCGGTGCCGTTGATCACCGTTTTGGGCACGGCATAGACATTGTAGCGCCGCGCGAGATCTGGGAACTCGCTCGCTTCCACGATGTCGGTGCGCACGCGCGGCGATGCGATCGCGAGATCCGCGGCCAGCCTGGCCGCGCGCGGGCAGTGCGGTCAGGTGGGGGTAACGAACACTTGCAGGTGGACGTCACCGGGGAGGTTCGCCAGGGCTTCCAGCGTCGCAGGCGCGAGTGGCGTGCTGCCCTTCGAAACATCGAGGATCAGTTCGAGCAATGTCACGAACTCGTACCCAGCCGGCATGCCGAAATAGCGCACACCGTAATCCTCGGCCCCGACGACGGCGATCGCCGGCGCACGGTCGACGCGGTACTGTCTGGCCAGGTCCGGCTCACTCACCATACTGTGCTCTTCCAGGGCAAGCCGGTCGGAGAGCGCGGACAGTTCCGTCAGGATCTGGCGGGTGTACTCCGCCATCTCCCAGTCCTCGCCGGGCAGCGCCAGACCCCCTGTGCTGGGCGCGAAGAAGACGAGGCGCACGTCGTGCACCATCTCCGCCGCCAGGCGCTTGCGAACGAATCCTGCGTCTTGTTCGTTGAGAAATGCCATCGGCGCGCCCCTCTCGGTCCTTTCGCGGCAACGCCCCTGGGGCGCGGAGTATTCCGCTCGGCGAGCGGAAGGGGGCGTCGACCGGTCGCGGAACTGTGCAGACATGGACGGGCCCATGGTCGATGACGATCTCAAGGTCCTGGTACACTTGCGCGGGTATCCGGAAGACCTGCATCACTTCAGCAACATGATCAAGCAAGCGAACCCCCGCGGCACCTCAGCGCTCCGCCTGGTCCTGAGCCGGCCGGCCGCGTCAGATTCGTTGATCGCGGCCATCTGTCGGGCCGTGGCGGATGGTGTATCGGTCCTCAGCGCAGTCGAGGCGGCGGAACGCTTCAGCGTTCCGCCGAGGCAGTTCCTGGACGAGATCGCCGCACGGTCCGACTTCCCGGCGCCCCTCTTCGCCGCAGGCCATCGCCGTATCTGGCGGGCGGTCGACATCGAAACATATGCGGCGCAGCACGGCTAATGGCCAAGTTCGCCCTCTGGGTCACATGCAAGGCGTGCCGATTCGTGTTCGACAGCAGCCTGGTGATGGATCAGACCGCCTTCGACCGCGGCACGCTGGCGGCAAACTATCACAGTTGCCCCCGCTGCGGCACGCGCGCGACCTATCGCAAGGCTGATTACGAACTGCGCCCGACGGGTCCGGCGCGCAGATAGCGCGACGGCAGGGACCGCTGCAGGACCGATTCCATCTGTCTCGATGCGGCCCTGACCCTCTCCACATCCACGCCGGTCTCGATCCCCATGCCGTGGAGCATGTAGAGCAGGTCCTCGGTGGCCAAGTTGCCGAGCGCGTCGGGCGCGAACGGGCAGCCGCCCAGACCGCCCGCGGACGCGTCGATCGTGGTGATGCCCAGGGTCATCGACGCCAGAACGTTGGCCAGCGCCGTGCCCCGCGTATCGTGAAAATGGACGCCGATCTGGCCGACCGGGATGCGCCGGAGGAGCATATCCAGCAGGTCTGCCACTTCGGCCGGCGTGGCGGCACCAATCGTATCAGCCACTACGACCTCCCCGCATCCCATCTCCAGCAGGCTCATCGCCAGCCGCTCTACGATCGTCGGATCAACGCGCCCCGAATACGGGCACCACCACGCGGTCGATACGTACCCGCGCACGGTGATATTTTGTCTGCTCGCGTCCCCGATGACCTCGCGGAAGCGCGCGAGCGACTCGTCGATACTCATGCCGATGTTCGCCTGGGCGAAGGCTTCCGATGCGGCTGTGAATACCGCGATCGTCCGGACGCCGCTGGCTACGGCGCGCTCCAACCCTCGCCGGTTCGGCACGAGGACGACATACGTCACGGCATCCTGGGGGCGCAGGCGGCGGAGCACCTCTCCGGTGTCGGCCATCTGCGGCACGCGGTCGGGCCGGACGAACGAACCGACTTCGATGATGGGCAGGCCCGCGCAGGCGAGATGCTCGATGAACGTCACTTTGGCGTCGAGCGGGACGATCTCGGGCTCGTTCTGCAGGCCGTCGCGCGGTCCAACCTCCACGATCCGTACCGCGCGCGGCAGACGCAGGGGAGACATTAGGAAGCCTCGGACAGATCTTCGACTTCGACAACCATGGTGCCGCTTTCAACCTGCACGCCTGGCGCGGCGCTCACCGTCTTCACCCGGCAGGCCCGGTCGGCTCGGACGACGTGTTCCATCTTCATCGCTTCAACGACGTACAGCGGGTCGCCCGCGCCCACCTCCTGCCCCTCTCGCACCAGGACCTGTGTGATCAACCCCGGCATCGGGGCGCGGAGATCTCCTTGCAGGGAGGCGGCACGCCGCCCAGTGTCGACGGGTTCGCGCTGGAACACGTAGGTCTCACCGTCCACGTGCAGGAAATGACGCGTCCCATCGGCGACATAGTGCGCGACGTAGCGGCGCTCGCCGGCGGTGACGGCAAAGGCGCCCGACCCCAATGACTGTACCGTCACAGCCGTCGCGCGGCCGTCCGGGAGGCGAACCGTGGTCAGATCACGGTCGACCACGATGTCGACGGAGATGCTCTGTTCTCCGAAGACGAGCGTGGCGCGCCGTGCGCTCACGATATCCTCCAGCCCCGCAGTCGCTGCCACGGATCCGCGAGCGAGACGCTCGACGACAGCCCCGTCGACGACGCGGCCGACAGGCCGGGCGCCGCGGACAGGCCGGCGTCCGCCAGCGCGGCCGCCAGGGCGATGATCTCCGGTGCGGGCGCGGGGCGCCGCCACGACGCCATGTGCTCCCGCAGAAAGTCGGTCGAGAGCCGCCCAGCGGCGAACTCAGGGTGCACGATGACCGCGCGTAGGAATGAGAGGTTCGTCTGGCAGCCAAGCACGACGCAGTCCCGCAGCGCCTCACCCATCCGACGCAACGCCCGCGGCCGGTCAGGCGCCCACGCAATGATCTTCGAGACGATTGGATCGTAGTACGGGGGGATCACCTGTCCGGTCCGGATCCCGGAATCGATCCGGACGCCCGGCATGGCTGGTTCGAACAGGTGCAGCACACGCCCGGGCGATGGCGCAAAGCCCGCTTCGGGATCTTCCGCGTAGACGCGGCACTCAATCGCATGCCCCCGCCAGGCCACGTCCTCTTGTCGCAGCGCCAGCGGCTCACCGGCGGCGATGTGGATCTGCGCCTGCACGAGATCGATGCCGGTGACCAGTTCCGTCACCGGGTGCTCGACCTGGAGCCGGGTGTTGACTTCAAGAAAGTAGAAGCGCCCGTCTCGATCCAGCAGGAATTCCACGGTCCCCGCGTTCACGTAGCCGGCGGCCCGCGCCACACGGACCGCGGCCTCCCAGAGGGCCGCGCGCAGGCGGCGGTCCACGGCGGGTGCCGGGGATTCCTCGATCACTTTCTGGTGACGGCGCTGGATGCTGCACTCCCGCTCACCGAGATGCACAATCTGCCCGTGGGCGTCGGCCAGGATTTGCACCTCGACATGGCGCGGACGCTCGATGAGTCTCTCGATGAGAAGCGCGTCGTCTCCGAACGCGGCCTGCGCCTCGCGCCGGGCCGAGGCCACCGCGGACTCGAGTTCCTCGACGCGGTGGACAACGCGCATCCCCTTGCCGCCGCCGCCCGACGCGGCCTTCAGCAGCACCGGCAGCCCCACCCGCAGCGCCGCCTCACGAATCGTCGCATCATCTGCCCCGGGATCGTCGATCCCCGGAATGACCGGGACACCGGCGGCAGCCGCGAGCCGTCGCGCGCGCGCCTTGTCGCCGAGGCTCCGGATTACACCGGCCGGGGGGCCGATGAAGACGATCCCCGCGTCGGCGCAGGCGGACGCGAACGCCGCGTTCTCGGCGAGGAAACCGTAGCCGGGATGGATCGCCTGCGCGCCCGTGCGGCGCGCGGTCTCGAGGATCCGGTCGACGTTGAGATACGACTGTGCGGCTTCAGCGGGCCCGATAGGGACGGCCTCGTCGGCGAGCCAGACGTGCGGGGATTCGGCATCGGCGTCCGAGTACACGGCCACCGTCCCGATGCCCATCTCCCGACAGGCGCGAATGACCCGGACGGCGATCTCTCCACGGTTGGCGATGAGAATTTTCGAAAACATCAGGACCAGGACGGCTTTCGCTTTTCGAGAAACGCGCGCATGCCCTCTTGCCCCTCCGGGCTGGCGCGGACGGCCGCGATCAACTCGACCGTGTACTGCTTCGCCGCCTCCCACGAGATCCCGGGCACTGTGTTGAACAGCTCTTTCACGCGCGCCAGCGCCTGCGGTCCAGCGGCCAGCAGGTTCTCCGCCCAGCGCGCGATCACGCGGTCGGGCTCCTCGGAGACCTCATTGACCAGACCCATGTCGACTGCGCGCTGTGGCCCAAACCGCTCGGCGGTCAGGGCGGCCCACATGAGGTAGTGTGGCGCGACCTTGCGCAGCAGGAACGGAAAGATCATCGCCGGCACCAGACCCAGCCGCACTTCGGAGAGGCCAAACAGCGCCGCGGGCCCGGCCACGGCCAGATCGCACGCGGCCACGAGGCCCATCCCGCCGGCCAGCGCCGCGCCATGCACGTGGACGATGATGGGCTTCGGGCAGCGGATCATCGCCTCCAGCGTCGCCACCAGCCCGCCGGCGTCGGTCCGGTTCCGCTCGGGCGTCGCCTCGAGCGCCGCGCGCATCCAGCCCAAATCGGCGCCGGCGCAGAATGACGGCCCCTCGCCCTTGAGGACAACATACCGGATGTCGTCCGCGCCCGCGGCCTCGCGAAAGGCCGCGCCCAGCGCGCCGATCAACTCCGCATTGAGCGCGTTATGGACGTCGGGGCGACTCAGCGTCAGGGTCAATCGGGATCCATCAACATGGCGGCGGAGGAGCGTGCTCACGCGCCCGTCACATCCGGAAGACGCCCGGTTTCATGCGGTCGATCGGCGCGTTCAAGGCCGCCGACAACCCCAGACCGAGCACCTCGCGTGTCTGGGCCGGATCGATGATCCCGTCGTCCCACAGCCGGGCGGTGCTGTAATACGGGCTGCCCTCTCGCCCATAGCGCTCCAGGATCGGGCGCGCGATCGCATCTTCTTCTTCCGGCGACAGCGTCTTGCCCCCGCGCACGAGTTGCTCCCGCTTCACCGTCACGAGGACGCCCGCAGCCTGCTCGGCCCCCATGACGCTGATGCGCGCATTCGGCCACATCCACAGGAACCGCGGTTCGTACGCGCGGCCGCACATCGCGTAGTTTCCGGCGCCGTACGACCCGCCGACGATGACCGTCAAACGCGGCACCCCGCAGGTCGCGACCGCGTGGACCATCTTGGCCCCGGCCCGCGCGATCCCCGCGGCCTCGTACTGCCGGCCGACGATAAAGCCCGTGATGTTCTGGAGGAAGATCAGCGGGATACCCCGCTGGCCACAAAGCTCGATGAAGTGGGTGCCCTTCTCGGCGCTCTCCACGAACAAGACGCCGTTGTTTGCCACGATGCCGACCAGCATCCCGTAGAGGCGCGCGAAGCCGCACACGAGCGTCGCGCCATAGAGTGCCTTGAACTCCACGAACCGGCTGCCATCCACGATGCGGGCGATGATCTCGCGCACGTCGTAACCCCGGCGCAGATCGGCGGGCACCAACCCGTAGATCTCCTGAGGATCATGCGCGGGATTCTCGGCGTCGATGATGTCCAGATCCGGCGTCTTCCGGCGGTTCAACGTGGAGACGATGTCCCGCACGATCTGCAGCGCGTGCGGGTCGTCCTCGGCGTAGTGGTCGACCACGCCTGAGCGCCGGGCGTGGACATCGGCACCGCCAAGCTCTTCGGCCGTCACGTCTTCGCCGGTCGCCGCCTTGACCAGCGGCGGCCCGCCGAGAAAGATGGTCCCGGTGCCCTTGACGATGACCGCCTCGTCGCTCATCGCCGGAACATACGCGCCACCCGCGGTGCACGATCCCATCACGGCCGCGATCTGCGAAATGCCGTCCGCGGAGAGCCGCGCCTGGTTGTAGAAGATGCGGCCGAAGTCATCGCGATCCGGGAACACCTCGTCCTGCAGCGGCAGGAACGCGCCGCCCGAATCCACCAGGTACACGCAGGGCAGCCGGTTGGCCAGCGCGATCTCCTGCGCGCGAATGTGCTTCTTGACTGTGATGGGAAAGTACGTTCCACCCTTCACCGTCGCGTCGTTGGCCACGACGATGACTTCGTGCCCGCACACCCGTCCGATGCCCGTGACGATGCCGGCCGCCGGCGCTTCCCCCTCGTACATCTCCCAGGCAGCCAGGGGCGACAACTCGAGGAAGGGTGAGCCCGGATCGAGCAGCGCGTCGATCCGCTCGCGCGCGGTCATCTTCCCCAGTGCTCGATGGCGCTGTCGCGCTTGCTCCCCACCGCCGGCCCGCGCAAGATCGAGGCGATGACGCAACTCGGCCACCAGAGCCTCGTGGTGGCGCCGGTTGGCCTGGAACTCCTCACCCTGGGTTGGAATGTGTGACGCGATGCGCTCCATCAGGCACAGTGAGGTTACACCGCGCGGGGCGCGGTCTCCTGTGCGCGAGGACTACCGCCGGGGTGGAGACTGGTCTTCGGCGACCCTCCGCGCCTCCTGAAGCAGGCGAAGGGTCTCGACCTCAAACGTCTCCTGGATCAGGGCAAACTTGGCCAGTTGCTCGGGTGTCAGCGCCGTCGCAATCAACTGCAACTGCCGCCGGCGCCGCCCTTCCACCTCGGCCCGCAATTGGTTCAACTCAACTACTTTGATGCGGATTGCCTCGTCGTCGCGCGGCACCTGGCGCATCATCTGGCGGATCTCGCGCAGCAGCGGTGGGACCCGACGACCCATCTCGAGCCGAATGTCCTTCAGGGCCTTGATCCTAGGCAAGATCCGAACGATCTGGCCCTCGGTGAGATCGAGCTCATCGACCAGGCGCCAGATCAGTAGCGCCTCGATGATCCGCTCGCCCCTCGGGGTCGGATGGACCTCCTGGCCCACCGCGGGCAGCGAGAGCGCCACCATTGCAATGAGCGTCATCGGTATGAACCGCCGCACGGCTAGCGCGTCCTCCGCTCCGTCCCGTTCAGCAGCGTCTCGGATTCCGTGGTCAGGCCCGCCCGCCAGACATCGATCATCTCGCCCAGTGACGGCAGAGTCGTCGTCATCGTTTCAGTCACGAGTCCCCGGGCTTCGATCAGCACAGGATCCGGCTCGGCGGCGTGTCGCGGGCCGAGCCGCACCGCCGTCGAGATGACCAGGGCCGCCGCGACCGTGGCCGCCATCGTGGCCATCGCCGACCGCGGTCGGACGAACCAGCGCCGGAAACGCACCGAGGCGGGCAGCCGCTCCAGCGTGATCCGCTCGTCGAGCCGGTTCATGAACTCGGGCCAGAAACCGGGCGGAGCACTGAAGTGACCGGTTTGGCGCAACTGTCCGGCCAGTTCTTCCAGGTGCGCGGCCTCGTCGCTGCACCGGACGCAGGTGGCCAGGTGCTCGACAACCGCCTCCCGCTCGGCCGGCGGGACCGATCCGGTCAGGCCTTCGACCAGGCGCTCGAGCGCCTCCTGGCAGCGGAGCGTCATGGCGTCCGGACCCCCTTCTCGGTCAGGGTCTGGCGCAGCTTGCGCATGGCTGAGAACATCGTCGCCTTCACAGTTCCTTCCGTGCACCCCATGATACGAGCAATCTCTTGATACGGGAGATCCTGATAGAGGCGGAGCGACGCCATCGCCCGCTGCCGCGGCGGCAGGCTCGCGACTGCCCCGGCCACGACACGGCCGGTCTCGCGGCCTTCGGCCTGCTCTTCGATGATTGGACCGCCGGGCCGGTCTCTTAGGCCCTCTTCATCGTCAACCAGCAACATCCGGGAGAGGCGGCTGCGGGTATCGAGACACAGATTCACCGTGATGCGATAGAGCCAGGTGTAGAGTTGCGATCGACCATCAAAGCGCGACAGGGCGCGAAATGCGCGGATGAAGACCTCTTGCGTCGCGTCCGCCGCGTCCTCGTGGTTCCCGAGCATGCGGCGCGCCACACGGTAGATGCCGTCGCGGTACTTGAGGACGAGCGCCGTAAAGGCGCTCTCCTCACCACGCCGGAAGGCTTCTAGAAGCCTGTGGTCCCCTGCATCCACACCAGCACCTTCTAATATTGTAACATTGGCAGGTAACCCGAGGTTTAGTCACCCAAACGTCCGCCGGCAGGGGCGGCACCGCCGAAGCGCGAAGAACACCGTGACGCCCACTGCACGATACTCGGCTAGGAGGAGAGGATCACATGCCGTTTGAACTGCCAGCATTGCCGTACGCGTACAATGCGCTCGAGCCGCACATCGACGAACAGACGATGCGCATCCACCACGATAAGCATCACGCGGCGTACGTCACCAACGTGAACAAGGCGCTGGAGGGCGCGCCCGCCCTACAGGGGAAAGCCATCCACGAACTGCTGCGGGATCTCAACGCCGTGCCCGAGAACATCCGCACCGCCGTGCGCAACAACGGCGGCGGGCACCACAACCACACCGTGTTCTGGGAGATCATGAAGCCCGGCGGCCCGAGCGCGCCAAGCGGCGACCTGGCCGCGGCGATCACGGCGACGTTTGGCTCGGTCGACAAGCTGAAGGAAGCGATCAACGCCGCGGGGGCGGGCCGCTTCGGCAGCGGTTGGTCCTGGCTGGTCCTCGGCAAGGACGGCAAGCTCGCCGTGACCAGCACGCCGAACCAGGACAGCCCGCTGACCGATGGCCAGACGCCCGTCCTGGGTGTGGATGTGTGGGAACACGCCTACTACCTCAAATACCAGAACCGGCGGCCGGACTACCTGGCAGCCTGGTGGAACGTGCTCAACTGGGCTGAAGTCGGCACGCGGTACTCAAGAGCGAAGCGCTAGCGGCCCGCCGGCCGCCTATCGCCGCCGCCTGCGCGTCACCGCCCGCTTCCGCGCGGCGCGGGCGTGCCGGATTCGCTCGTTGCGCGCTCTCGGGCCGAGAAGATTTTCGAGGAATTCCTCGTGCCGTACCTCGTCGGCCAGTAACTCGGTGACGAGCGCGTACGTCACCGGATCTTTGCCAAACGTCATCTTCGCGACGGTATTGTAGTGTAGAATTGCGGCCGCTTCGGCCTTGATCTGATCGCCGACCATGCCGTCGGCATCGCTCGGATCCTTGCGCGGGCCGACCCAGGGACCACCGGCCCCAGCCGCCCAGCTGCCGGGATCGACGACGGCGTCGCCACCCAATTCGAGGATGCGATTCGCGAGTTTCTCGGCGTGGCCGAGTTCTTCGAGCGCGTCGGCCTTGAAGTGCTCGGTGAGTTCCTCGCCGTGGAAGCCCTCCGCGACGATCGCCGTCGCCCACAGCGAGTAGAAGGTCTGCAGCTCCATCAGCATCGCGCGACGCAAATCGGTGAGGAGCGCGTTGATGTCGAGGTCAACCACCGAGCGACCCGTCGTTCCCATGCCGACTGCCTCCCTTCGGGGATCATCATGGCGCGCAGTGTATGCGGAGTGAGGTGACTAGTTCGCGGCCGGCCAGGGGTTTCCTGGCCGGTCAACGCGGACGGAGCCGCTCGCGAACGACGATCGCCAGGTGCTCCGCGAGGCGCTCGAGCACCGCTTCCCCGATCTGCGGGTTCGCGCCGCGTGCGTCACCGAGAATGCCGTTGGGCGTGATCGCCTGGAGTCCGCGGCGGAACAGATCGTCGGTATCGATCCGACCCAGGTAGCCTCGCTCAAGGTTTGCGGAGACCAACGCCGGATGCCGCAGCATCATGATCGACGTCTCAGTGACCTCTGCATGGATCGCGTCAACATCCTGCGGCGCACCCATCTGCGCCGCCGTCTCGACCATCACCCGCATCGTGTCGACCAGGGCCTGGTGGCCTGCGACGTCGATGATACGCGCGCCTTTGACGTTGAACTCATCGCGCAGCCGTTTCGCCGCCTCTTCCAGCGCGGCGAAGTTGCCGCCATGTGAGGACAACAGTACGAACGTGTCAAAACCGTGCGGCGCCAGCGAGCGCACATAGGCCATGACCGTCTCGATGAAGATCTCCCGAGGAATCGACAGACTGCCCGGAAACGCCAGATGGTGATCCGAGCAGCCCGGCCGGATGACAGGCGCCACCAGGGCCTTGCCCAGCTTACGCGCCAGCCGTTCACCCAGGGCGTGCCCGATCGCGGTGTCGGTCATG
>JBGPNN010000078.1:0-12658 GCA_041487495.1 bacterium | reverse complement strand
TCTCCTTCTCGGTTGCTGTCTGCCGCGGGCGCGGCAAGACCCAGCGGCGGCAGCATGGCCAGGACGATGCACAGCCCAACAACGGTGGTCCACATCGGCAATCACCATAGGCTGAGACGAGAAAGGGACGGATGGAGTTTAGCCGACGATCGCGATCATGTGCGGCGTCCGGCGCGGGAGCTGGAATCACGCGTTCAAGATGCTTCGGCGGTAGTCCTGACCACAGGACTCCCTATCACAAGCGCGAACTGAATCCCTGCAGCCCGCATGCAATTCTGGGTGAGGGGGTTCTCATATGCCGTTTGCCATTCGCGCTGGCCGGCTTATCGACGGGACTGGGCAGCCACCGCGCCGCAACGTCCTGATCCTGATTGAGAAGAACCGCGTCAGCGTTGTCGCGCCTGAGAGCGAGGCTACCGTCCCCGCCGGGTACGATTTCGTCGACGCCTCGCGCCAGACCGTGCTGCCCGGGTTGATCGACTGCCACGTCCACCTGGTCGGCAGCGGCAATCCCCGCGACGGCGCGTTTGGCGTCGCAGAGCTCGCGCAGTCCATCCCCGCGACAACGCTCGCCTGCCTGAAGAACGCGGTGCGCGATCTCGAAGCCGGCTGGACGACGGTGCGTGACGCCGCGTGCCGGTACTACGCCGACGTGGCGCTGCGCGACGCCATCAATCGGGGCGATGTGGTGGGGCCGCGAATCTGGGCCTGCGGACTCGGCATCACGTCCACGGCCGGGCACATGGACCGCGAGAAATATCTCGCGCCGCACCTGAGCCTGCCCGGGCCTTCGGCGGTCGCGGACGACGCGACCGAGGGGCGCAAGGCGGTGCGTCTGAATCTACGGAACAACGTCGACTTCATCAAGATCAACGCGACGCTCACCGAGCACGTGCGCCGCTACTTCGGCTACATGGCGCCGGAGATGACGCGCGACACGATGGCCGCGATCTTCGAAGAGGCCCACTGGCACGGCCGCCGCGTGACGGCGCACTGCTACGGCGGCCCGGGCGCCACCTGGGCGATCGAAGAGGGGATCGACGGGATCGAGCACGGGTTCTACCTCTCCGACGAACAGCTCGACTTGATGGCGAAGAAGGGCACGGTGCTCTGCCCGACGCTCTCGGTGGTCGGCCGGTTCCGTGAGCACGGGGATGCGGCGCTGCCGCCGGGAGATCCGAACCTGCCCGTCTGGCGCGAGAAGGCGATCGCCAACGCCTGGAAGACGGCGGGCCGCGCGCGCGAGCGCGGCGTGAAGATCATCTGCGGCACCGACGCGGCGATGCCCTACGTCTACCACGGCGGTAGTGCCTACGAGCTGGAGATGCTGGTCGAGGCGGGTCTCACGCCGATGGAGGCGATCGTCTCGGCCACGGGTGGTGCAGCGGACGCGATCGACTTCAAGGATATCGGCGTGGTGGCGCCGGGCAAGCTTGCGGATCTGGTGTGCGTCGACGGCGATCCGCTGGAGGACATCAAGATCCTTCAGGATCTGAAGCGCATGCCGCTGGTGATCAAGGACGTGGAGATCGTGGCGGACCGGCGACCGGTGGGAGTGCCGGCCGGTGTCGCTGGGAGATGATAGATTTCTCCATTTATGGTAGAATTGCGATATCATGTCATGGAATCAGAAAAAGACATCAATGGGAAAAGGTGGCAGAATCGTCATCCCCGCCGCCTACCGGAAGGCGCTGGGGCTCCGGGAAGGCGTTGAGGTTGTCGTCCGGCTGGAGGGGGACGAACTCCGGATCTTGACGTTCCGCCAGGCCCTCCGGCGCGCGCAGGACGTGGTCGGCCGGCACGTCCCAACGGGCCGCTCTCTGGCCGTCGAGTTGATCACCCAGAGACGTGAAGAGGCGAAGCGTGAGTAAGTTTGTGCTCGACGCGTCTGCGCTCCTGGCTGCCCTGCATGGGGAGCCCGGCGTCGACCAATGGTCCGATGCCATTGCCGATAGCGTGATCAGCGCGGTGAATCTCTCTGAAGTCGTGAGCAAGCTCGTTGACGCAGGGCTGCAAGAGGGCGATATTCGCGGCGCGGTCGAGCCACTCGGTATCACCGTTGTTCCCTTCGACGACGTCCAGGCGTGGACCGCCGGGTTCCTTCGACATCTGACACGGGCCACCGGTCTTTCGCTGGGCGATCGGGCCTGCCTCGCTCTAGGTCGCATCATGAAGCTGCCGGTGCTGACGGCCGACCAGGCATGGAAATCGCTTCGAGTAGGCGTGCAGGTGCGTCTGGTTCGCTCCTGAATCAGAATCCTAAATTGGAGGGAAGCGGATGAGCGTGACTATTCGGTGGTGGGCGGCGTGTGTCGCCCTGATTCTCGTCGGATTCCTGATCGGCACCTCTCCATCGCCGACGGCGGGCCAGATGATGAAGCTCAAGCATACAGGGTTCCGTGTCTTGTATATGGCCCCGGTCTATCTGGCGATCGAGAAGGGGTTCTTCAAAGAAGAGGGACTCGACGTCGAGTACATTGAGATCGATAGTGGCATTCTCGGTAACGCCTCCCTGGTGGGTGGGCAGGCCCACTTCTCCGACACTGACCCGCTCCAGGCGGCACAGGTGAAGGATCAGGGCATCTCGCTGATGATGGTCTACAACCTGGTCAACCGCGTGACGCTGGACTTCATCATGCGGACCGACGTGGCCGAGCGGCTGCGGGTCACCCGCCAGACACCGATCTTGGATCGGTTCCGGGCGCTCAGAGGATTGAACATCGGCATCACGCGACCCGGCGCGCCGACGGACATCTTCCCGCGCTATTTCCTCGCCCGGGCCGGCTTGAATCCTGATCGCGAGGCGCAGCTCGTGCAGGTGGGAGGCGTCCCAGCGCTCGCGGCCGCCCTCAAGTCGTCTCGTATCGATGGGTTCATGCTCTCGCCGCCGCTGCCGCAGACGCTGGAGCGTGAGGGCGTCGGGCGGATCATCATCAAGAATACGGCCGGCGATGTGCCCGAACTTTCCAACGTGACCTATGTGGCGCTGAGCGTCACCGAGCCCTTCGCCCGGCACAACCCGCGTCTGGTGCGCAGTTACCTGCGGGCGATCGGCAAGGCCAACACCTGGATGCGCAAGAACACCGACGAAGCCTTGAAGATCCTCAACACGAAATACTTCTCGGACACCCCGGCCGACGTGTTGAAGGTGTCATGGGAGGCGCTCTTGCCGGCGATCAGCGCCGACGGCAAGTTCAACGAAGCGGGCATCAAGGGTTACCTGGGCGTCTTTGAAACAGTCGGCCGCGGGGTCAAGGCGGATTCCGCCGAGGGCACGCTCTGGTCGAATCAGTACTTGCCATGACCGGAGAGCTAAACGGAAAGACGGTGGCGGTCGTTGGTGGAGATCGCCGCATGTTGGAGATCATGCGACAGGCCCGCGCAGCGGGTGCGACGGTCAAGACGTATGGGGGCGCGCCGGGCGCCGAGGCTGCGGCAGGCCGGCCACCGGCTACATCGCTGGCCGAAGCCGTCCAGGGCGCCCATCTGATTGTTGGGCCGATCCCGGGGCTCGCGGCCGACGACGCCCTCTATGCGCCGTTCGCAAGCGACAAACTGTATCTCACGGCGGACGTGTTCGGGGGCGCCCGCCCCAGGGCGCTGCTGCTCTTCGGCCGGGCCAGCTCCGGGATTGAGAAGAACGCCGCGGGGAAGGTCAAGCCGATTGGTTTTGGCGATGATGATGCGCTTGCGATTCTGCACGCGGTGCCCACGGCGGAAGGGGCGCTCAAGGTCGCCATCGAGCACACGGAGACAACGATCCTCGGGTGCCCGACGCTGTGCATCGGCATGGGACGGGTCGGGATGAGCGTGGCGCAGATCTTCAAGGCCGTGCAGGCCGATGTGACGCTCTGCGCGCGCAATCCGTCGCAGCTGGCGCGGGCATGGGCGATGGGGCTGCGGACGATACACGTCAACGAGCTGCGGGACCGAGTCGGGGAGTTTCCGCTGGTCATCAGCTCAGCCTCGGGCATGGTCGTGACGCGGGCGGTGCTGGAGCGCACGCAAGAACACGCGGTGATCATCGATCTCTGCTCACCGCCGGGTAGCGTGGATTTCCCGGCGGGAGAGGCCCTGAAGCGCAACGTCATCTGGGCGCGGGGCCAGGCGGGAACGGCCCCCCGGACGTCGGGATACAACGAGTGGCAGGTGATCATGCGGATCGTCCGGGAGGAAACACTGCCCGCGTAGACCCCGGCCCCCATGAGCACACCGTCCGCCGTCGCGCTGGAAGCCCGCGGAGTGTACAAGGTCTTCGTGGCCAGGCACGGAGGTCAGCAAGAAGGCTTTCTCGCGCTCCGCAATGTGGGGCTCAACGTGCAGCGCGGTGAATTCCTGACGTTGATCGGTCCCAGCGGGTGCGGGAAATCGACGCTGCTGAACATGTTTGCGGGGCTCGTGCAGCCCACAACCGGCCAGGTATCCCACGACGGCGCGCTGATCGACGAGGTGAATACCCGCGTGGGCTACATCACCCAGGACGACAACCTGCTGCCCTGGCGCACGATGCTGGGCAACGTGGAACTCGGCCTCGAGTTCAAAGGCGCCCCCCCGCGCGAGCGTCGCGAGCGGGCCCTCACATATCTGCAGCGGGTCGGGCTCGGTGGCTTTGAGCACCACTACCCCCACGAATTGTCCGGCGGCATGCGCAAGCGTGTCAGCATCGTGCGCACCCTCGTCGATGAATCGGACGACGTGGTGCTCATGGACGAACCCTTCGGCCCGCTCGATGCGCAGACCCGGCTGCTCCTGCAAGATTGGCTGCTGCGATTGTGGGAAGGGACCGGCCGCACGATCGTGTTCGTGACACACGACCTGGTCGAGGCCATTGCGCTGAGCGACCGCATCGCGATCTTCACGCGGGCGCCGGGGACCATCAAGGCCATCAGACCCGTCCCGATCGCCCGCCCGCGCGACGTCTTCCGCATTCACGATGCCGAGGGGTTTGGGACCATCTACCGGGAGATCTGGGAGGGTCTGGCCCAAGAGATGGCCGGTGGTTGACGAGACCCGGCTCCTCCAGGCGGCCGCGGCGGGGGCCAGGAGCGCGGAACGCCGCGATCGGCTGGTCACGGCCGGCCTGCAGATCACGCTGCTCGTCGTGTTTTTGCTCTCCTGGAACTGGGCGTCGGGGCGCATCGTCCATCCCCTGTTCGTGAGCACGCCTCCCCGCGTGGCGGCCGCCCTGTGGCGTCTCGTGATCAACGGCGAGATCTGGTACCATGTGCGATTCACGCTGATGGAGGCGCTGGCCGGGTATGCGATCGGGGCGTCGGCCGCGCTAGCGGCGGCGACCGGCGTGTCCCTGGTGCCCCATGCACGCCAGATCCTGCATCCGTTCCTGGTCGCGTTGTATGCCGTGCCCAAGATCGCGATCGCGCCGCTGATCATCATGTGGTTTGGGCTGGGGATTCTCCCCAAGGTGCTGCTCGCCGCGCTGTTTGTGTTCTTCGTTGTGTTTCTCAACACGGTCACGGGGATTCAGGGCGTGAGCGGCCAGCTCGTCGGCGTGGCGGCGGTCATGGGCGCGCGGCCGTGGCGCCGGATGATGTCGATCGTGCTCCCCAGCGCGGTGCCATACATTCTCGTCGCCCTGCGGGTGACCATCCCCGCCGCGATGATCGGCGCCGTCGTCGGCGAGTTCATCTCGAGCAACCGCGGCCTGGGATACCTGATCAACGCCGCCAGCTCGCGCTACGACACGGCCGCCGTGTTCGCCGGCATCTTCAGCCTGCTGCTGGTCGTCATCGCGATGAACAGCGCGGTGGGATGGCTGGAGCGCCGCCTGCTGCGGTGGAGGCCGTGAGCGCGCGACCGTTTGCCCAGCACGAGTACGACCGTCGTGTCACGGCGGTTCGTGAGGGCATGACGGCCCAGGGGCTGGACCTCCTGATCGTGACCGGTCCCGAGAACGTCACCTACCTGACCGGCTATGAGACGATCGGCTACGCGAGCGTGCAGGCGCTCGCCGTGCCGCGATCGGCCGACCTGCTGCTGATCATCCGTGAGATGGAGCGCACCGTCGCCGAGACGACGGCATGGGTCAGCGCCCTCGAGACGTTCGCCGACACCGACGATCCCGTCGATGTCATCCGGCGTGTGCTCGGTGGACGGAACTTGCTTGCGGGGCGGATCGGGCTTGAGGATCAGGGATGGTTTCTCTCGCCGGCCGCGCACGCGCGCCTGTGCTCGGCACTGGGCGGCGACACTGTGGTCGGCGGATCCGGGTTGGTCGAAGCGGTCAGGCGGATCAAGTCGCCGGCCGAAGTCGATTTGATTCGATCGGCCTGCCGCCTGACGGAGGCGGGGATGCGGGCGGCGCTTGAGGCGATTGCCCCGGGGCGCACGGAAAATCATATTGCCGTCGCGGGATACGCGGCGATGGTGGGCGGCGGGTCCGACTTTCTGGTCGGCGATCCGATCGTCACGTCGGGATGGCGATCCGGTGTCGCGCACTTCACGTTTGCCAACCGCGTGCTCGAACCCGGCGATGCGGTGCTGCTCGAGTTCGGCGCGTGCCGGCGCCGCTACTTTGGGCCGCTGATGCGCAGCGCGGTCATCGGCGAGCCCCCCGCCGATGTCCGGCGGATGGGCGACGTCATCATTGCCGCCCTCGAGGCCGCGCTCGCCGCGATCCGTCCCGGGGTCACCAGCGGCGCGGTCGATCAGGCGTGCCGCGGTGTCATCGAAGACGCCGGGTACGAACGCTACTTCCGGAAACGCACCGGGTACTCGGTCGGTGTGGCGTATGCGCCCGATTGGGGGGAAGGACACATCGTCAGCCTGCGGCGGGACGATCCGACCCCGCTCGCGGCGGGCATGGTGTTTCACATCCCGCCCGCGCTCCGAATTCCCCGGCAGTACGGGCTGGGTATGAGCGAAACCGTGCTCGTCACGGATGGCGGATGCGAGGTGCTGACACGGTTTCCACGCCGGGTCCACGTAGCCTAGCCGGCGCCGGCCCCGTCGACGAGGCAGACCTCTGCCGGCGGGTCGCGCGCGATGTCGCGGCGGCGGATCGAGGCGGCCGGTTGATCGTGCTGACCGGCCGGTTCCTGGCCCTTGGGCTGCTGCTCGGCAGTTGGGCCTGGCTGTCCGGGCGCGTCCTGGACGCGCGGTTCTTCAGCGACCCGGTCACGGTGCTGCGGACCCTCGTGCGCCTGACCGGCACGTCCACCTTCCTCAATCACATGCAAGTCACGCTCACGGAGGTCCTGGCCGGATACGGGATCGGCGCGGCCGGTGGGTTGATCCTGGCCATGACCATCGGCCATGTCGGCGTCCTGCAGCGCGTGCTGCATCCCTTCCTGGTGACGTTCTACTCGATCCCCAAGATCGCGCTGGCCCCGCTGATCATCATGTGGTTCGGGCTCGGCATCCTGCCGAAGATTGTGCTGGCCGCGGTCTTCGTCTTTTTCATCGTGTTCATGAACACGCTGGAAGGCCTGCGGACCGTGAATAGGGGACTGCTGAATGTCGCCCGTGTGATGGGCGCCTCACCGTGGCAACTGCTCACAGCGATCTCGCTTCCCACGGTGGTCCCGTTCGTCCTCACGGCGATGCGGATCGCGGTCCCGGAGGCCATGATCGGCGCGGTGATCGGAGAGTTCATTGCCGCCAACGCCGGATTGGGGTACGCGGTCCTGTCGGCCAGCAACCAGTTCAACACGCCCGCCGTCCTGGCCGGCATCATCATCCTGCTCGTCGTCGTGCTGTTCTTCGACGCCGTCGTGTCGGCCGCGGAGCGCCGGCTGCTGCGGTGGCGGGGAAGTAGCGCATGACGGTTGAGCCACAGATCGTCGAGACCGATGTGCTGGTCATTGGTGGCGGATTGGCGGCGCTTCGGGCGGCGCTGCACGCGGCCGGGACCGGCGCCACCGTGACCGTGGCCGTGAAGCGGAAGCTCGGGCGGTGCGGATCGTCCGCGGTCACATCCGGCGGCTATGCCGCCACGGATCCCACGATTACGCCTGAGGACAGCTGGCAGCGCCACTATGCCGACACGCTGGTCGGCGGAGGCCTGATCAACGATCGGGCGCTGGCGCGAATCCTCTGCCAGGAAGCGGGCGAGCGTCTCAACGATCTGCTGCGGCTGGGCGCGCCGTTCGTGCGCACCAACGGACACTACTACCTGTCGCCGAGCGGGGACCATTCGTCGCCGCGGGTCGTGACGCCGGTGCACATGCGCGGGACGGACATGACGCTGCCCCTGCGCGAAGCCGTGGTGGCCGCGGGCGTCCGGGTGCTCGAGAACACCTACGTCCTCGACCTGCTGCCCGATGACGGGAAGATTGCCGGCGCGCTGGGCTTCGATCATGAGCGCGGGGCCCTGGTGCTCATCCGCGCCAAAGCAGTGGTCATGGCCACGGGTGGCGCCGGGCGTCTCTTTGGGGTCACGAGTAACCCCGTGGACGTGGTCGGCGACGGGTACGCCCTGGCCGTCCGCATCGGCGCGCCCCTGCGGGACATGGAGATGGTGCAGTTCTATCCCTGGCGGGCTATCCGCCCGTTCAAGGGTTCGCGTGTGCCGATCCAGCCCTCGACGTTTGTCGTCGGCGCTCGCCTCTACAATGCCCGGGGCGAGCGTTTCATGGAACACTACGACCCCGAGCGGAAAGAATCGACGACGCGTGATGTGGCCGCCCGGGGCATCTTCGATCAGATCCGCCACGGGCTCGACGTCGAGGGCGGGGTGATCCTCGACCTGACGCACGTGACGGACGACGACTTCAGAACGACCAACAAGAAGGTCGTCGAGCGGCTCGACCCCAGGGGCATCAACTTTCGTGATGTCCGGTTCATCATCGCCCCGGAGGCCCACTTCGTCATGGGGGGAATGGTCATCGACGAGACGTGCCGCACGCCGATGGAGCGGCTCTATGCTTGTGGGGAAGCCGCGGGCGGCGTGCACGGGGGCAACCGGCTGAACAGTAACGCCATTCCGGACACGCAGGTCTTTGGGGCGCGCGCCGGCCGCACCGCGGCGGAGCAAGCGGGACGAGATCGCCACGGGCGGATGGACGATCGGGTCGTGCGCGCATGGGCCGGGCGGTTGGAGGCCGTGGGTGGTGGTGCGCCGGGCAGCGGACATGACCTTCTCGAGCAGATGCGCGAGGAGTTCCAGCAGGCAATGTGGCTCGCGCTGGGCATCGTCCGAACGCGGGACGGTCTGACGCAGGGACTCGCGGCGATCGACGCCCAGCGGGAACGGCTCCGCGGTCTGACCCCGCGGACCGGTGATGAGTTCCAGACCGCGGCCGAGTTGGACGCGATGTCTGATGCCGCGGAGGCCATGTGCCACGCGGCGCTGTGCCGGACGGAGAGTCGCGGGGCGCACTATCGTGAAGATTTCCCCCAGCGGGACGACGCGGGATGGCTGCAGACGATCGTAGTCCGGCGAGACGCTGACCGGCGCGTGTCGACCACGCTGGCGCCAATCGACACGGCAGACGATGCGCGATATCTGGGCAACGTAGCCGCGGCGACGGGGCTCAAGCATATCAAGGGCGAGTTCATCGAATAGGAGGACGACGGTGCACAAGACCCCGGTCTTTCCACGCGCGGAGTTTTCGGAACGCCTCGACAGGCTCCGGGCCCAGATGAACGCGCACGGTCTGGAGGCGTTCCTGGCGGTGTCCCCCGAAAGCATCTTCTATCTGACGGGCTACCAGACACTGGCCGCGCGCACCTATGGCGCGATGTTGATCTCGCGGGATGGGCCGCCGGTGCTGGTGGTGCGGTTCCTCGAATCGTTTTTGACCTCGCTATACTCGGAGGTCGCCGACGTCGTGAGCTTCGATGACCACGAGGATCCGCTGGAAGTCACCGCAAAGGAAGTCTCCCGTCGAGGGCTTGCGCGCTCGCGGATTGCCTTCGAGGATGGCGCGTCGCGTATGACGGCCGCCACGCGGCGGCGGCTCGGCGTGCTCCTCCCTCAGGTCGACGCCAGTGACGGGACGAAGATGATCGACCAGCTGCGCCGGGTGAAATCCCGGCTCGAACTCGAGAAGATGCGGGAGGCGGCGCGCATGACGGCGATCGGCATGCGGGCGGCCATCGGGGCCTGCCGTCCCGGGGTGAGCGAGAACGACGTCGCGGCCGCGGCGATGGACGCCCTCGTCCGTGCCGGCTCCGAATACTTCCCAGCCGATCCGATCGTCACGTCGGGATTCCGCGCCGGCATTCCCCATACCACGTTCGAGCGCCGGCGTCTGGAGCCGGGCGACACGGTGCTGTTGGAGATGACCGGAGTGTACGGCCGCTATATCGGCCCGCTCATGCGGGCGGTCAGTCTCGGAGAGCCGGACCGGAAGGTGCGCAAGATGGCGGACCTGTGCGTCGAAGGGTTGAATCGCGCCATTGCGGCGATCCGCCCGGGCGTGACCGCGGCGCACGTTGACGACGCCTGCCGGAGGGTGATGGAGGACGCGGGCATGTATGAGTCGTTCCGGAAGCGGACGGGCTATTCGGTGGGGTTGGCGTTTCCGCCGAACTGGAACGAGGGACACATCATCAGCCTCGGGCGCGATGATTCGACGGTGCTGGAACCCGGGATGGTGTTTCACATGCCACCCGCGCTGCGGGATTATGGGGTGAGCTGCGTGGGCTTCAGTGAGACTGTGGCGGTGACGGCGACCGGGTGCGACGTGCTGACGGCGTTTCCGCGAGAACTCGTGGTCGCCTGAGATGGACTGGAAGCAGCCCGCCTTGCTCTGGCTCCTCCTGATCCCGGGCGGACTCCTGCTCTCTTATCTTGCGGCGCTGCGGCGCGTGCCGGCGCGGGGTGCGGTGCTCTTCCCGCCGTTCTGGGCGGCCGCCCAAGCCGCGACACACGCGGGTAAGGTGCGCCGGCATCTCCCCGCCGTCATCTTTGTGTCGGCCCTGGCAGCGGCCTTCATCGGCGCAGCCGGGCCGGTCGCCCCCATGCCGGCCCCGACCGGCTATCCGGTCGTTCTGATGATTGACGTCAGCCGCAGCATGGAAGAGAACGACATCAAACCGAGCCGCATCGAGGCGACCAAGAGCGCGGCGTTGGAATTCGTGCGCGGGCTGCCGCGATCGACGAGGGTTGCGCTGGTCAGTTTCGGGAACTACGCGACGCTCGTCGTGTCGCTCACCGATGATCGGACCGTCTTGAACGATGGGATCCGCAACCTCACCATCCAACTCCGCACGCAGCTCGGCAACGGCCTGATGGAAGGCCTGCGTGCGGTGACGGGGGAGCAGGGCGCGACGGCGCCGCCGGGTCCGCCGAAGGCGATCGCCGTGCTCATGAGCGATGGGCGTGCGAGTGACGGGGTGCCCCCGCTGGAGGCGGCTCAGGAGGCGAAGCGCCGGGGCGTGCGCGTCTACACGGTGGGCGTCGGAACGGACGCCGATCCGAGGACGTTCCGCAGCGGCTACTTCGGCGTGCTGGACGAGCCGACGCTGCGCGCCATTGCGTTGGAGACGGGTGGCGAGTATTTCCGCGCGTATGAGGCCGGCAGGCTCAGAGGGATCTACCGCTACCTGGCTCGGACGATCGGATGGGAACGGCGCCCCCAGGAAGTCACGGCTCTTCTGGGCGGCGTGGCGATGATGTTGCTGGTGGCGTCCATATTGCTGCGGTCTGAGGTGTCCCCAATTGGCTAAATCAACACAGCTCGTCACGGCGTCATGGTTGATTGATGGCACCGGCGCACCACCGGCGGACCGCGGCGCGGTGCTCGTGAAAGACGGCCGGATCGCAGACGTGTACCGGGGCGCACCACCATACGGCGCGCTGCCAACCGGTACCGAGACCATGCATCTGGACGGCTGCACGCTGCTCCCCGGGCTGATCGACGCGCACGTCCACTTGTGCCTGCAGGGCGATGGCACACCATTCCCGCAGACGGTCGCCGAACCCCGGGGCGTGGTGCAGGCGATCGCGCTGCGCAACGCCGCGGTAGCCCTGCACGCGGGCATCACGACGCTGCGCGACTGCGGCGGGTTTCCCGACGTCCTCTATGCGCTGCGCCGCGCCATCACGCTCGGCTATGCGCCGGGGCCGCGCCTGGTATTGGCGGGCTGGGCCATCACGATCACCGGCGGCCACTGTCACTACTTCGGCGGCGAAGCGGATGGGATCGAAGGCGTGCGCGTGAAGGTCCGCGAGACGATCAAAGGCGGCGCCGACTACATCAAGGCGATGGGCAGCGGCGGTGGAACGCCGGGCACGCAGGGGTGGCGGCCGTCCTTCAGCCGTGAAGAGGTGGCGGCGATCGTGGACGAGGCGCACCGCTTCGGCTACCGGGTGAGCCTGCACTGCACTTGCGCGGACGCGATCGACTACGCGGTGGCGGCGGGGGTCAACGAGATCCAGCACGCGAGCTTCATTGCCGGCCCCGACGTGTCGCAGCGGTTCGATCCCGCGGTCGCCGATAGGCTCGCCGCCTCACGGATCCCAATCTGTCCTACGCTGAGCGTGAGCCGGTTCGTCTACCAGGCCGTCGCCCGGTTGGACGCCCCGACGCCGGAAGACCGGGCCTCGGCCGAGCGCTTCGAGCGCATGGCGCATGGCAACCTGTCCAATGCCGGCGAACTGCATCGCCGCGGGGTGCCGTTTATCGCCGGCAGCGACGCGGGCTGGCGGTACAGCCCCTTCGACGCGCTGCACCTGGAAATCGAGTTGATGGTG
>JBGPNN010000077.1:0-12659 GCA_041487495.1 bacterium | reverse complement strand
TGGTGCGGGCCGGCGATACCGTGCGGTGCGAAGGTCGCGTCCGCCGGGTCGGCGCGAGCCCACAGGGCGTGACGACTGTCGAAGTGGATCTTTGGGCGGTCGGGCGGGATGGGCGGCGCGTCAGTGAAGGGGCGGCGCTCGTCGATGTGGGGATAACCGAATGAGCAAGGCGCGGGGGAAACTTCTCCCGTTTCAAACGCAGGCCACGTCGGCGCGATTGTAATCGTATGTTGAAGCTGGCGCACGTCACCACGTCGGATATCAGCCTGGCCCTGCTCCTCGGGCATCAACTCCAGGCCTATCGCGAGGCCGGGTTTGAGATGACGGGGATCAGTGCGGCCGGCCCGTGGTGCGCGGATCTGGAGACGCAGGGCATCCGCCACCTGGCGATTCCGGCCCTCCGGCGCTCGTGGGCACAGGCGGCCGACGCCCGCGCATTCTTCGAACTGCTGAGACTGTTTCGACGGCAGCGGTTCGACATCGTGCACACGCACAATCCTAAGACCGGCGTATTCGGCCGGATCGCGGCGCGGCTGGCCGGGACGCCCATCGTGGTCAACACCGTCCACGGTGTGTACGGGACCGATGGTAGTGCCGCCCGCCGTGCGACATATCTGACCCTTGAGCGCATCGCCGCGGCCTGCTCGGACTTCGAGTTCTGCCAGAGTCGAGAAGATCTGGAGATGCTGCGCGCTTTGAGGATCGTCCGCCCGGAGCGGTCGATGTACATTGGCAACGGCGTCGATCTTGCGATCTTCGACCCAGGAGCCGTCGACCGCAGTGCCGTGAGGGCGTCGCTGGGCCTCGACGACGCAACGATCGTGATCGGCACCGTCGGGCGGCTGGTGTGGGAGAAGGGTCTGCGCGAGGTCTTCGATGCGGCGGAGCGCATCCACGGAGCCAGGCCCGGCGTACGGTTCCTGGTGGTCGGTCCGCGCGACGAAGGCAAGGCCGACGCCGTCCCGGAAGCGACCGTCGTGGATCTCGAACGCCGCGGCGTGGTCCGATTCTTGGGGCTGCGGCGCGATGTGCGCGACCTCTACGGGATCATGGACATGTTCGTCCTGGCATCGTACCGTGAAGGATTTCCCCGGTCCGCAGTCGAGGCCTCGGCGATGGGCCTACCGCTGGTGCTCACAGATATCCGTGGATGCCGTGAGGCGGTGACCGACGGGCAGAACGGATTTCTCGTACCGCCGCGCGACGCTCGGAGGCTGGAGGCGGCACTTGTGCGGCTCATCGATGACCCGCAGATGCGGCGCCGGTTTGGCGACGCCAGCCGGCAGAAGGCGCTGAGCGCGTTTGACGAGCGCCGCATCATCGGCCAGATCCTGGACACCTACCGCGTACTACTGGCGGAAAAACGTGGACGCGCTGTCGACGGTTTCAATCAGGAAAGCGTCCGCGGCCGATAGCGCCGCGATCGCGGCGCTACATCTGGCCGAGATCCCATGGGGCCTCCTGTCCGGCATGGGACCGGGGTTCGTCGAGACATTTTACCGGACGCTGCTCGATTCGCCCTGGGGCTTCGCCTTTCTGGCCGAGCGTGACGGCCGTCCGATCGGATACTGTACCGCCGTCGTGCACTGGCGACGTTTCTACCGCGCGTTCGTATTGCGGAATTGGACGCTCGCCGCGCGCATTCTCTTGCAGAAAGTGTCCGGCGGCGGACTGCGACGCTTGTTCGAGACGACCCGGTACGCCGCGGCCGGATCGTTGCCGGAGGCCGAACTACTGTCGATCGCGTTGTCTCCTGGCGCCCGCGGCTCCGGCGCGGCGGACGCGCTGGTGCGTGCGGTGCTCGATGAGTTTGCGCGCCGGGGGGTGGGGCGC
This sequence comes from bacterium, assembly GCA_041487495.1. Taxonomy (GTDB): domain Bacteria; phylum Sysuimicrobiota; class Sysuimicrobiia; order Sysuimicrobiales; family Humicultoraceae; genus JBGPNN01. The sequence goes on along the minus strand of JBGPNN010000077.1, from coordinate 10,826 downwards.
GTCCGCGTCACCACGGCCGTCGGCAACACCGCCGCGGCGCGGGTCTACGAACGCTCGGGATTCCAGTTACTGCACCAGGCCGAGATCCACCAGGGGGAGAGCGCGTCGGTGTACATTATCGCGTTGGGAAGCCGGTCGCCGGCGTAACAGATGGACGAATCCTGATGCGGCGACTGGTGGATCTTCTTGTCGCTTCTACATTGCTGGTGCTGATGGCGCCGGTCTTCGGCCTCGTCGCGGGGCTCAACTGGCTGGCCACGCGCCGCGTGTTCTTCCGGCAGACGCGCATCGGCCTCGCCTTGCAGCCGTTCGAAATCATCAAGTTCCAGACGATGGTCGACAACGCGGCGGCGAGCGGGACCATCACCGCTCGAGGTGACCGGCGCATTACGCCGGTCGGCCGCGTTCTGCGCGCGACCAAACTGGACGAGTTGCCCCAACTGCTCAACGTTGTCAGCGGCGAGATGAGTCTGGTCGGGCCGCGGCCGCTGACACCGAATGAGGTTGCGGTCATCCCGCCGGATCAGGCGCGGCAGGTCTACGCGTCCCGGCCAGGCATGACCGGGATCGCGCAAGTGGTGTTTGTGCATGAGGAAGAGCTCCTGGGCGCGGCGTCCGATCCGGAGGCCGCCTACTTTGAGATCGTGCTGCCGAAGAAGGTGGCACTCGAGCTCGCGTACACGCGGCGGCGCACGTGGCTGACCGATCTGGCGATCCTGGTCGTCACACCGATCGCCGGACTCGTCCCGCGACTGGGGCGCGCCGTGTTCGCCCGGCTGCTGCCCAATTGGTCCGGTCGTCGAATCGGCGGGGGCGGCGCGGTCACGCTGACCCCACATAGAAGGAGAGAACCATGAGTGTCCCGTTGTCACGGCCCGACATCACCGACGACGAGATCCAGGAGGTGCTCGGCGTGCTCAAGACGCCGTGGCTCAGCCTGGGCCCCAAGGTCGAGGAGTTTGAAGGGATGATGGCCGCCTATCTGGGCCGGCGGCATGCCGTCGCCGTCAGCAGCGGGACCGCGGGGCTCCACCTGGCCGGCCGGGCCCTAGGCTTCACGGAGGGCGTCGAGGTCATTACCACGCCGTTCACCTTTGCGGCGACGAGCAATATTCTGCTGATGGAGCGGGCGCATCCGGTCCTGGTCGACGTCGAGCCGGCGACGCTGAACCTCGATCCAGAGACGGTCGGGGCGTTCATCGAGCGCGAGTACCGTCCTGTCTCCGGGCGGATGATCCGCGGCTCAACCGGCCGGCCGCTGGCCGGCATCTTGCCGGTCGACGTGTTCGGCCATCCGATCAAGATGGACGAATTCCGTGCTCTGGCCAACCGCTACGGCGTGAAACTCCTGGACGATACGGCCGAGGCGTTTGGCTCCGAGTATTACTCCGGCGTCCGGCGACGGTGGCTCAAGGCCGGCGCGCTGGCCGACATTGCCATCTTCGCCTTCTATCCCAACAAACAGATCACCACCGGTGAAGGCGGCATGATCGTGACCGATGACGACGAGATCGACGCTTACTGCCGCAGCGCGCGCAACCAGGGCCGTGCGGCGGGCGCCGACTGGCTGCGGCACGATGTCCTCGGCTTCAACTATCGGATGGACGAGATGTCCGCCGCCCTGGGTGTCGCCCAGATGAGGCGCTTCGAGACGCTTGCGGCCAAGCGCCTGAAGGTCGCGGGTCTGTATCAGGAGATACTGGGAGACATACCGGAGCTGACCCTCCCGGCCGCCCAGTCCTGGGCACGGGTGAACTGGTTCGTGTACGTCGTGCGGGTCGCGCCGGGGGTCGACCGCGACGGCCTGATGCACTTTCTCGCGAGCCGCGGTATCGCCAGCCGGGCCTACTTTCCGGTGCTCCACCTGCAGCCGTACTTCCAACAGTTCGGCCGGTATCCCAAGGGCAGCTTCCCTGTAGCCGAAGATGCCAGCCGTCGCGCCGTCGCGCTCCCGTTCTTCAATGATCTCGGTGCGGACGACATCTCCGGGATCGCCCAGGCATTGAGAGACGGGGTCAAGGCCGGCGTGTCGGTCTAAACTCCGCCGATGGCTGATTCGTCACAGACGCCTGAAACGATCGAGCGCGGGGTCAGAACCGCGGCGATCCGGGGGGTCCTTTGGGTCAGCGGGGAACGGGTGACAACCCGCATCGTTGACCAGGTATTTACTCTTGTTCTGGCACGGCTGCTCTCGCCGCGGGACTTTGGACTGGTGGCGGCCGCCACGGTCTTTACGGGGTTCATGCAGTCGTTCACCCAGATGGGCCTCGGCTCGGCGATCATCCAGCGCAAGGAGGTTGATGAAGACCATCTTTCCTCCGCCTTCACCGCTCATCTGGCCGTGGCCGTCGCGCTGGTGCTGCTGGTAGGCGTTGGCTCGCGGCTGTTCAGTACCTTTATGCACGAACCGGCCGTCGGGACAGTGGCGTTGGTGCTATCCTTCGGGTTTATCCTGGCCGCGGGTTCTGCCATTCAGATCGCGGTCATCTCACGGTCACTCGAGTACCGGAGACTTGCGATCCGGATCCTTATCGCGACGCTCATGGGTGGCGTCGTGGGAGTGCTAATGGCTCGGGCCGGGATGGGCGTCTGGAGTCTCGCTGGCCAGATGCTGACTGTTACTGGGGCGACGACGGCCCTGATCTACTCGTCTGCCGGGTGGCGCCCGCGACTCTACTTCTCGTGGCCAAAGTTTCTGGATCTCTGGTCCTTCGGGATGCCGCTGCTCGTGGCACGGCTGCTGACGTTCTTCATCAGGTATTCGGATAACCTGTTGATCGGACGTTACCTGGGGGCTTCGGCGCTTGGGTATTATGCGATCGCCTACACGCTGTTCGCGGCTCCTATCACGGATCTCGTCATTCTCGGGAACCAGGTCATGATGTCGGCCTTCTCGAGGTTGCAAGGCCAGGCCGACCAGTTCAAGCGGGCATTCCTGGTAGCCTCCAGGTATGTGGCGATGGCGGCCCTTCCAGCCGTGCTTGGTATGGCGCTGCTGGCGCCCCTGGTGGTCAAGGCGTTATTTGGCGCCGGATACCTGCCGGCCGCACATGTCCTGAGTATCCTGGCTGTCGCGGGGTTCATCTCTCTGATGCTGGCCCTGGGTCCCAGCGCGCTCCAAGCCGCCGGCCATTCCCGGCTGCAACTGCGCTGGACGATCATCTCCCTTGTTCTCTACGTACCGGCGTTTGTCATCGGCCTGCGGTGGGGCATCATTGGTGTCGGATCGGGCTACCTGGTTGCGACAGTGCTGCTGACACCGATTCTGTACCACTACGTGGCCCGGGTGGTGGGATTGACAATACGGGAGATGGTCGACGCCTTGGCGCCGTCCCTGATAGGGTGCGCCGCGATGGGTGCTGCTGTCGGCGTTGCCAAATGGGTCCTGGTCGAGACGGTCGGCCCGAGGATTCCGACGCTGGGAGCGTTGATCGTGATTGGCGTTGTCGTCTATACGGCGGTGATATGGTTCGTGAGGCGCGACGTCGTGCTCGAGCTCGTCGATCTGGTGCGGATGTCGCGGGGCGACCCAGAACTGGCGAAACTGGGCATTACCGTAGCAGGGAAACAGCCCGACAACTCCCCCGCCGTTGAGCGTGGTGACGGGTGATGGCGCGGGCGCTGTTTTCGGGCATCCGGCGGCGGGTCGTGCAACGATGGTCGGGGGCCCTGCTCAGACGGGACTTGAGCGAGCCGATCCCCATCATCGAACCACGAATGGCGGTGTCGGTGATGTGTGTGAATCGCGTTCCGACCCGTGAGGAGGCAGATCGACTGTTGTCCGTTCCAGGTGGCCAGCAGTTCGTACAACGTCTGGCCGGCGGGCATGCGTGCATTCTCGCGAATGTCGGCGATCGAACCGTTGGCTACGGGTGGCTGGCGTTCGGTAAATGGCGGCTCGATGATCTCGGCATTGTGGTGCCCATCGGTGAAGCCGAGTGCGTCTTGTATGACCTCTACACCGAAGCAGACGCGCGTGGGTCTCTGATCGGGTCGACGGTGGCGGTGGCGTTGATGCAAGAGGCAAAGCGCCGGGGGTATCGGGGCGTGTACTGCCGGGTCAGCAAACACAATCGGGCCTCGAAGACGTTGTTTTCTCACCTGGGCTTCCTCAAGGGAGCCGATTTGTCGTGTCTTCGCCTTCTAGGCAAGTTCGGGGGGTACGTCCTGCGCTTGGACAACCCCGGTGGATTTGGGGAGCATCTTTTTGGTGCCGCCGAGTGGCTGGGCCCGAGCATCCAGGTCTGGAAGACCGGTGCGCGTATGGGGATCCGCGTTCGTGCCGCGGGGACCATCCACCGCGCTGTGGCGTAGCTGCGACGATATCGTGATGGCGCAACCGCAATCGACACGGATCCTGCACGTCCTTGAGGACCTCGATACCGGAGGAACGGAACAACAGTTGGCTGCGTTTCTCGTGCGGTCTGATCGAGAGCGTTTCCATCACGAGATCTGCGTCTTGACCGAAGCCGGCCGCCTGGCGACGTCCTTGCAGAACTTGGGCATCCCGGTCCATGTGCTCGGGGTGGAGCGCAACTGGGATTTGATGCGGGCGATCATCCGCCTGCGCAGGCTCGTGCGTGGCGTGGCGCCCGACATCATCCATACGGCCCTCTACCGTCCGGGTGTCGTGAGCCGGATCGTGGGGCGTCTCAATAGGGTTCCAGTTGTGACGACGTTGGTCAACACGACGTATGAGCCGGAGTGGAGGCAGGATAATCCGCGCCTGAGTCCATGGAAGGTGGCCCTTGTGCAGGGTATTGATACCGTGACATCCCGGTGGGGGGCAATGTTCGTCGCGTTGACTCAGGCCGTGAAGCGATCGGCCGTCCGCCGCCTGGCCATTCCAGAGGCGAAGATTCGTGTCATCCCGCGGGGCTTTGGGTTTGAAGACGTCGCGTCGCCCCCCGCTGCATCGGTCGAAGCGCTCCGGGCAGAGCTCGACTGCACGGATGCGTACCCGCTGGTGCTGAACGTTGCTCGCCTCGTGCCCCAAAAGGGGCAGCAGTATCTGATTGAAGCGATGGCGCAGGTTCGCCAGACCTTCCCGCGGGCGCGGCTGATCGTTGCCGGTGAGGGATGGCTCCGGGATCAGCTCGAGGCGCTCATCCGCGAGCATGGTCTCGAGTCCTCTGTGCGGTTGCTCGGTGATCGAGCCGACGTTCCCACACTGTTGGCGCTTGCAGATATCTTTGCTTTTCCTTCACTGTTCGAGGGATTTGGCGTGTCGCTGCTGGAGGCGATGGGGTTTGGCAAGGCGTGCATCGCCAGTGACATCGATGTCCTTCGTGAGGTGACCGATGGTGGGACCAAAGCTGTCATTGTACCGAGTCGGTCGGTGGACGTACTGGCCGAGGCCATCGTTCGACTGGCGAAGGATCGTACGCGCGCGGACCAACTAGGTGCCGAAGCGATGGCCTGGGTCCGCCAGCAGTATGATGCACGCCGGTGTGCTCGTGCGCTGGAGGATCTGTATTCGACACTGGTTCGTGACCGCAGCGGGCTGCGATGAGTACGCGGGCCAAGGCAGTTGTCGAACGAGCGGCGGACATCGTCCTGAGGCGGTTTGGATTTCTCAGGCTCGTCCGGGCCCTGGATCACCACGAGCCGGTGCTTCGCATCCTGGGGTACCACCGGGTGTGCGATCCTCAAGACGATCCGCTTCATGGCGACCCCAACGTGATCAGTGCGACACCGCGAGGGTTCGCTGAGCAAATCCGGGTGCTCTCGAGGCATTATGCTCCGATCGGATGGCCGGAACTTCAGGCGAGCCTCGAAAGCCGTCGGCCGCTCCCACGGAAGGCCGTGCTCGTGACGTTCGACGATGGCTACCGGGACTTCTTGACTGACGCTTGGCCGATCCTTCGTGCCCACGGGGTGCCCGCCGTGCTTTTCGTGTCCACGGGTTTCCCCGGCAGCGACCGCCGCTTCTGGTGGGACGTGATCTGGCAGCAAACGTCCCAGGCGGCCTTCGCGACGTTCAACATCCCGGGCATCGGTGCCGTCGACCTCCGCAGCCCCCGCACGCGGTGGCAACTCGTCCGCCGCCTGGTTCGCGAGTTGCGGCCTGTACGCCCGGAGGTGATTGAGGAGCGGGTGACGGCGCTACGACTCGCCCTGGGAACGACGGCCAGCGGACCGCCGCCGGTGCTGTCCTGGACGGAGTTACGGCAACTGGCACGCGAGGGTGTGACGGTTGCCTCCCACGGTCGGTCGCACGCCTCGCTGCCGGCGCTCACGGGGGAAGAGATTAGCGCAGAGATCCAGCAGTCGCAGGCAGACTTGGGGCGGGAGCTGGGAATGGCGCCCGGGATCTTCGCATACCCGTTTGGGCACTACGATGAGCGCGCGGCGGGCAGGCTGAAAGACCACCGCTTCCTCGCGGCGCTCGGCACCATCCCAGGCCGAAATGCCATACCTGTTGGGAACCAGTACGCACTGTTTCGTCATACGGTGAACATCAGGCATACGCTGAGCCGGGTTCAGTTTGGGCTGTCGGGATTCTATCGGTCCGCGAACGTGAGTTAGCCGGAGGAGATGAGGAGGCATGCGGTTGATGCGTCTACGCCCAGGTCCGCGGCGGGTCGCGATCTTCGTGATCGGCGATCTCCTGGTGTGGGTGGCGGCCCTCGTCTTGGCGTTCCTGATTCGATTCGACGGGACGATTCCTGTGGCTTACGGGCGCCACCTGCCGGTGCTCTTCCTCCTCTTTCTTCCCCTCAAGGTCGCGTGGCACTGGGTGTTTCGGCTCTACCAGGTATCATGGCGATCGGTTGGCCTGCCCGAGCTGACCAACACGATCAAAGCCGCGGGTGCGTCGAGCCTCTCGATAGCTGCGAGCCTGGTGTTTTTCCGGTCGCTTCAGCCGTTCTGGGCGTTTCCGCGGTCGGTCCTCGTCATGGACTTTCTCCTGACGCTCTGCGGCGTGGGTCTGCTCCGAATCAGCAGGCGGCTCTTGCAACGGCAGCTCGATGGGCTGAGAGAGCGCGGGGCTGGCCAGGGCACCCGACTCCTCGTCGTTGGCGCGGGAGCGGCGGGTATGCGCGTCGTCCAGGCCATGGAAGAGTCGCCGCACAGGATCTATCGACCCGTGGGGTTCATCGATGACGATGCGGGAAAATGGGGGACGTACGTCCAGGGCCTCCGCGTCTTTGGCGGCCGCGATGTCATTCCAGATGTCGTTGCGCACCATACGGTGGAGGAAGTGGTCATTGCGATCCCGTCGGCGCCCGCGAAGGACATTCGAGCGATCGTCGAGCAGGTGCGGCGAGCGGGTGTCAGACGCATGCGCATTCTTCCTGGTGTGAATGCCCTCATGACAGGAACCGCTACGCTCCGGGACATCCGGCAGGTCGAGATTATGGACCTGCTTGGCCGAACCCCAGTCTCCATAGCGACCGACACGATTGCCGAGCGGCTGCAGGGCAATCGAGTGCTGATTACTGGAGCCGCGGGGTCAATTGGCGCTGAACTGGTACGCCAGGTGGCACGGCTATCACGCTGCGAGATTGTCGCGCTTGATATCAATGAGACCGGACTCTTCGAGCTGGAGGAGAGCATCAGGCGGCTGGTTCCGGACGTCCAGTTGAAGACCCTTGTGGCCGATATCCGGGACTCCGGCAAGACGGATTGGATCCTGAATTCGGTGAAACCGCGAGTCATCTACCACGCGGCGGCATATAAGCATGTGCCGTTGATGGAGCGCTCTGTCGATGAGGCGGTCAAAACCAACGTCCTAGGGACGCTGGTGCTTGCGGAGGGCGCGGTCAGGCACGGGGTGGAGACGTTTGTTCTGGTATCAACGGACAAAGCGGTACGGCCCACCAGCGTCATGGGCGCAACGAAACGAGTCGCGGAGATGATTGTACACACATTGAGTCGACGCGGGCGGACACGATTCCTCACAGTGCGATTTGGAAATGTCCTGGGTAGCCGAGGGAGTCTGGTGCCGCTGATTCAAGAGCAGATTCGTAGCGGAGGGCCGGTGACACTCACCCACCCGGACATGACGCGCTACTTCATGAGTCCGACGGAGGCGGTCTTGCTCATCCTGCAGGTGTCGATGTCTGAGCGGCAGCACGCGCTCTACGTACTCGATATGGGCGTGCCTGTTCGGATCGCGGATCTGGCCGCCGAAGCGATCCGGCTATCGGGGCTCGAGCCGGATAAGGACATTCCAATAGTTTACACCGGGATCAGACCGGGCGAAAAACTAGAAGAGGAGCTTTCTGCACCCAGCGAGTCGCTGCGACCGTCGCCATTCCCCGGGGTGTTTGAAGTGGCCGATGAGCGCGAACCCGACGAAGTGATCGTTCGCCTGGCGCTTCAGCAGCTCGAGCATCTCGTTGCGCATCGGGACGAGGTGGGCATTCGAGCCATTCTCAAGCGTTTGGCGTCGGACGGGACCAGCTTTTCGCTGCCGGCGGAACATGACAGTTGGGCGCGGCTCACCCCGGGGAACCCGACGTAGCCGTCGCACATGCGGAGAGGTGTGGTCCTTGTCTGCGTGGTTGTCAGTGTGGTGGCGTGGTTTGGTCGAGAGCCGATCCTGCAGGCCATGGGAGATTTTCTTGTCGTCAGCGACCCGCTGGAGCCGACGAACGCCGTGATCGCGATCGGCGGTGACGGCCCTGAGCGGGTTGCGACCGCGATGAAGTTGCTGCGAGACGGGTATGGTCGGTGGCTCATTGTGAGCGGCGGTCCGTACGCGTTGGGGCTAAACTCCGCGCTGGCCATGAGAGATCAAGCCATCGGGGCCGGCATGCCGACTGAACAATTGCTGGTGGATGACCGGGCTGAAAGCACGGTGGACAACGCGCGGGGATCAGCAGGCTTGATGGAAACGCACCGGCTCGAGAGCGCGATTCTGTTGACGTCGCCATACCACACGCGCCGAGCCGCGGTTATTTTTGCCAGGGAGTTTCGCCCGAGGCGGCTGCGCATCCGCATCCTGTCCGTCGATGACGGGCATTTTCGAGTGGATCACTGGTGGACCAGGGAATTCGAGCGTCGTCTTGTCCTGCGGGAGTACGTGAAGCTGGCGGGTTTCTTGGGGGGTATCCGATGACGAGCAGTTCGGGTGAGGGCGTGCCGGAGGACGAGACGCAAGTGCGGGTCCGCACCCGCGTCGTTCGTCGAAGCGATTCCGTGCGAGTGACCACCGCGCCGATTCGGCATGCGCTCCAGGAGGTGGAGCGCCGCTTCATCGGCGTGCAAAGCGGCCGGACCTTGGGTACGTCGACCAGAGTCCTGGCGGACTACGTCCGGTTGCTTTCGGAGATTGGCTCCCTTCACAAGCAACTCGGAGACGTCGTGGGGCGGCGAGATATCTCGTACCTGACGGATCGGCGATTGAACGTCCTTGGGGACTACTGTCACTGGTTGACCCGGCGGGTCAGCTCGGAGTTCTTGCTGGTGCTCCAGGTCCTCTTGGAGCAGGAGCTCAAAGCGGTCATGGGTCCGGAAACCTATCAGATCTTCCTGCGCTTCGAGGAGATCGAGGATGCCGCCCGTGAGATTGAAACGCTGCCAGAAGGCGAATTCATGACCCGGTTGCACGATGGGACGTTGGTCCGGGAGCTTCTGGAGCTTGTGCGGAGTGGGGATGTTTCGGGGTGGACCGCCGATTATGGCCCGGCCTCGCGTGGACTGAGCGGGCTCCTGGGCTAGGCGGCCGCGGCGATTTCGAAGGTCATGTGGGGGACTCACCGATGAGCGCGATGGCGTTGGATCGAAGCCAACTGCGGCGTCTGGTCGTCATGATACCGCTGTTTGCTGGCGCGGCGTGGATGACGGGTATGTTTGTCGGGACCCAGGACATCTATACGTTGCGGTCCGGCATGATTCTCGCAGTCCTCATCTTCTTGTCGCTCGCCATTTTCCGCCTCGCCGCACGAACTGATCTACAAGGGGACACGCTGTTTTGGGTACTCATGCTGAGCTTTGGGTTGAAGATCTTTGCCGTTTTCTTTCGCTTCGCCTCGGGACTATTGGCAGACGCCTATGTGTACAACTCTGCTGGGGAAGAGATCGCAGAAATGCTCGCAGGGGGCGAATGGCCTACGGCCACACGATTCTCGGGAAGCTTCTTTGTGCGCCTCCTCACCGGAATGGTGTATTTTGTCACCGGCCCGACGATTGTCGGTATCTCGATTTTTTGGGCCTGGTTGGGCTTGATTGGGATGCTGTTCTTCTACAAGGCGTTCGTGACGGCGTTCCCCCAGGGCAACCGACGCCTGTACATGATGCTTGTGTTGCTGTTTCCTTCCATGTTGCTGTGGACCAGCAGCCTGGGGAAGGATGCTCTGATGATGTTGGCAGGCGGCCTGGCGACCTACGGGGCGGCAAGGTCTCGGCGAGGGATGGACTTCCTGGGAATCCTGTGTCTGTTGCTGGGTATTGGCAGCATGCTGGCGATCAGGGGCCACATGGCCGCGATTTTCACCGTGGCCCTGGCGATGTCTCTCGTTGTCCGTCCCGTCCGGGCGGACAGCATGGCGCCGTTCCTCAAAGTTGCGGGACTCATCTGCGTGGCCGTTGCCGCTGTCGGGATCGCTGTCGTCGCGAGCAGGCTGGTAGGACTTGAGCGGCTGGACGTGGAGGAAGTGCAGGGTTTCATCGGCGAGCGTCAGGGATTCACCGGACAGACGCGACGCGTCCTTGGCGAGGGCGAGCATGGCGGGTCAGCGTTCAAGCCGATCGACACGAGCAGCCCCCTGGGGCTGGCGATTCTGATCCCGACGGTGCTGTTCCGACCGTTCCCCTGGGAGGCGCACAACGCCAACGCGATGATTACGGCCGTGGAAAGCCTCGGTCTGTTGGCGCTC
>JBGPNN010000076.1:0-12862 GCA_041487495.1 bacterium | reverse complement strand
GACGCGTAGGCCCCCAACCCGCAGAATCCCGCATACCCGAGCTGCAGGATCCCGCCGAAACCGAGCACGAGCTGCAGACCGGCTGCCAGCATGCTGAAGATGAGGATCGTGCCGGCCACGAACAGATAGTATGGATTGCGTCCTACCAGCAGGGGCAGCGCCACCGCGCCCAGGATGACCGCGAGACGCGGCGGCGTCCAGAACGGCTGGAGCCAGGAGACGGTCATGCGTCGGGCCGCCCGCGTCCGCCGCTGAAGAGGCCGGTCGGCCGCACAAGCAGGACGAGGATCAAGAGGGTGTACGCGATCAGGTCTTTGAACGCCGAGGAGATGTAGAATGCGCCGAGCGCCTCGATGAGTCCGAGCACCAGGCCGCCGGCCATGGCCCCACCGATTTGGCCAAACCCTCCCAGGACCGCGGCCGCGAAACTCTTGATACCGATCAGCCCAAGGTCGAAGTTGGCGTAGACGATCGTCGCGATGAGCACGCCGGCGCCACCGGCCAGGAAGCCGCTGAGGAGAAACGTGAGGGTCATCATCCGCTCCACCCGGATGCCCATCAACTGCGCGGCGACCGGGTTCTCCGCGGTCGCGCGCAGGGCCTGACCGATCCTCGTGCGCGCGAAGAACGCCTGCAGCGCGAGCATCACGACGGCGCCGACGCCCAGCATGACCAGGTTCTGCGGCACGATCACCAACCCGCCGATCTGCCGGCCCTTCGGGAGATACTGCTGGGGATACGCCAGCGGCTCCGTGCCCCAGATGAAGATCGCGACATTTACCAGGACGATACTCCAGCCGATGGTGGCGATGATGAGGTTGACCAGCGCGCCCTGCCGGCGCATCGGACGGAAGGCGATCCGGTCGATGGCTGCCGAGAGGATGGCCACGCCGGCGCCGGCCACGATGAACACACCCAGCAGCGGGGCATGGGTGCGCGTCGCCACGGTGTAACCGATCATCGCGCCGATCATCATCAGGTCGGGGTGCGCAAAATGCAGCAGGCCCGTCGCCCGAAAGATCATGCTGAAGCCGATGGCAATCAGGCTGTAGATCGACCCGATCGCCAGGCCAAAGATCACCTGGCTGAAGAACTCTGCCATGCGGGGCCTCCGCCGGGTCTACCGCGTGGCGCGCGCGCCGACCTGCGCCGTCGCTACGCCCCAGGCCTTCATGATCTCGTCTGCGGCAACCACCTGACCGAAGTAGGTATCGATCATCTTGAGCGTGTAGTCGTGGGCCTCTTGTGAGGTGGTGGCCGTGCAGTCGCTGACAAAGACCAGGTAATAGTCGTGCATGTACACTTCGCGGGCGGTGGACTCGACGCAGACGTTGGTCGCCGCACCGGTCAGGATGACGGTCTGGATCCCCTGGCTGCGCAGCAGCAGGTCCAGGTTGGTCCCCGTGAACGAGCCGTAGCGATGCTTGATGACGATCTCTTCGCCGGGCCGCGCGTCGATCGCGTAAAAGTCGGCGCCCCACGTGCCCCGCAGGCAGTACGGCGCATCCTTCAACGTCCGGCCGTTGAGCTCCATGGGGTGCCCGTGACGAAGCTTCTGCTCGGTGACGACCGGGGACGCATACTGCTCGTCGTGCCAGGAGATGACGTGGATCACCCGGAGGCCGCGCTCCCGCGCCACGTCGAGGAACTGTGTGAGCCGCGGCGCCATGTCCTGGATCAGCCTCAGTGGCGCCCCGAGCTTACCCAAGTACCCGTCGTTGTGGAAGAAGTCGTTCTGCACGTCCACCGTGACAACGACGGTGTGGGCGGGATCGACCTTCTGCTCGAGCGTCCTAAGCAATTCCATCGCGGTTCGCCTCCCTGGTGATCGCGTCGTAGCCCCCCGTGCCCATCCGCCGTGAAATCTGCTGCGCCGTGTCCACGACCGCGGCCGCGATCCCCGGCCAGCGGTCCTCGGGAACAAGGTAGAGTGGGAACGAGACACTGATCGACGCGACGGCCACGCCGCGTCGGTCAAGCACGGGCGAACCGACGGCGCCCACTCCGTGGAGGTGCTCGCCCCGGTTGATGGCAAAGCCCTGCGCCCGCACGGCCCGCAATTCGTCGCGCAACTGGCCCTTGGACGTGATGCTCTGGGGGGTCTCGGGGGCGAGATCGGCGGTGGCGAGATATCGTTCCAGATCTTCCGGGCTCTGGTAGGCGAGCAGCGCCTTGCCCGCCGCGGTCGTGTGCGCCGGCGCCGAACTGCCGATCCGCGGCCCGACACGAATCGGTCCGGGTCCCTCGACGACAGACACATAGATCGCCCGGTCGCCGCTCAGGGTCCCCAGGTACGCGCTGTACCCGAACCGCTCGGCCAGCTCTTGCAGGAGGGCTTCGGCCTCGCGGCGCAGCGATGCGCTCAAGTAGTAGAGGTTGCCGATCTCGAACGCGGCGAGACCGATTCGGTACTTATCGCTACCCGGACTGCGCTGGAGAAATCCTTCATCGCGCAGTGTCGCCACGAGACGCATGACGATGCTTTTGCTGAGGCTCACCTTGTGAGCGATCTCCGTGATGCCCAGGTCCGGCTGCATGTCGTCGAACGCCTTGAGGACCGCCAGGGCCCGACGGACCGACTGGACCCGGTTGGGCCGCCGCGAGACGCGCGCCGCCGAGGAGGAATCAGTCATTTGTGCCACAATACATAGGGTGTGCCGCTATTCATTCGCTGGTGTTGTTGCGCGTTCCTGCAATGAAGGAGGAGGGCACGAAGATGCGCGTCAGGGCTCTGGTGGTCGTGACCTTCGTCATGATCCTCACCATGACCTTTGGCGGACCCATTGGGCCCGCCCAGTCCGGGCCGTCGTGCACGGTGAAGATCGGTGTCGCGACCGATTTCACGGGAGGCGCGGCGCTGGTCGGTGAAGGGCAGCGCAAAGGGACCTTCGTCGCCGTGGAAGAGATCAACCGAAGGGGAGCGGCGGGCGGGTGCCGGCTGATTCTCGCCTTCGCAGACAACCGTTCCCTGCCGCAGGACGGGGTGAACGCGATCCGCAAACTGGCCGACGTCGACCAGGTGCACATCATCCTCGGATCGGCGGCGAGCGGCTCAACGCTGGCCGCTATGCCTGTGATCAAGGAGATCGGCATCGCGCAGCTTACCGAAACTTCGACCAACCCGTCGATCTATGATCAATCGGGTCCAGGTCGGAACGAGTGGCAGTTCCGTTTCAACGTCGACGACCGGATCATAGCGCAGACCTACGCGCGGTATATTCGGGACCAGGGGGTCCGAAGCGTCGCGCTGATGGGTCTCGACAACGACTTCGGCCGTGGCGCGATCCAGCAATATCAGCTCAACTTCAAGAATCTGGGCGTCAACGTGACGAACATCGAAACGTTCCCATTTGGTGCGCCCGACTACCGGCCGCTGCTGAGCCGGATCAAGCGCGACAACCCCGACGCGATCCTGATGATCATCCTCGCGCCGGACGCGGCGATCATGGTCCGGCAGTACTACGAGCTGGGGTTGAAGCAGCGTCTGTTCGCGCGTGGGAACGTCGGCAGCAACGAGTTCCTCGAAGCTATCAAAGACAACCCCAAGCTCGGCGACGGTATCGTTGAAGCGACGCTCTGGACGCCGGGAACCGACCCCGAGCTGGACAGACTGTGGGAGAAGCGCTGGGGCGGCAAGCCGACCACACACGGCGCGATGGCCTTCTATGGCGTCCACATCATCGCCGAAGCGGTCAAGATCGCGGTCAAAGATGGGTCGATCACGCGCAAGTCGCTCCGCGACGCGCTGACGAAAGTCGATTTCTCGATCCCGGCGATCGGCCGGATCAAGTTCGACGACCACCACCAGGCGTACACGAACATGGTGATCCACGAAGTCAAGGACGGGAAAGTCGTCCTGCGGACAAAGGTGCAGACCGGACCGCCGACCCCGTAGCCCGATTCCCCGCCTGGTACCGCCCCGCGGAGCTGCATGCGCCTCCTGGACTTCGTACTCGAGCAGTTGGTCAACGGATTGACGCTGGGCAGCCTCTACGCGCTGGCCGCGATCGGACTCGCGCTCGTGGTCGGCGTGCTGCGCCTGATCAACTTCGCGCACGGCGATCTCTTCATGATCGGTGGCTATCTCTTCTTTGTGGTGCGGCTGGGTGGGACCATGCCATACTGGGCCGCGGCCATCGTGACGATCGCAGGGATGGCCCTAGTGGGGTATGCCTTCGAGCGGGCGATCATCGAGCGGGTGCTCGACAAGACCTGGCGCGTACAGCTCATCGCCACCCTCGCGATTTCGATCATCATCGTCAACGCCTTCATCTATTACTGGGGTCTCAACCCCAAGATGGCGCCGACGCCCTTCGCCAGTCGGTTTCTCGAGTTCGGCATCATCCGGATCGCGGCACAGCGGCTGGTGATCTTTGCCGTCGCGCCGCTGGCCTTTCTCGCGCTCACGGTGTTCTTGCAACACACGCGGACCGGACGGGCGATGCGGGCGATCAGTCAAAACCGCGAGGCGTGCCTAGTGGTCGGCGTGGATCCCCATCGGATCGCCGGTATTACCTTCGCGATCAGCGCGGGGCTGGCCGGGCTGGCCAGCGCGCTGGTGGTCCCGCTCTATTCGGTCCAGCCGCTGATGGGCACGCTCTTGACATTCAAGGCCCTGGCTGCCGTGATCATGGGTGGCTTCGGGCAGATCAAGGGCGCGTTGCTGGCCGCCTACCTGCTGGGTGTGGCCGAAGCGATGGCCGCCGGTTTCATCTCCTCATCCTATGCCGATCTCGTGTCCTTCGGCGTCATGGTACTCGTCCTGCTGCTGCGTCCACAGGGTCTGTTCGGCCGCAAGGTGGGCATCTGACGGTGGCCCGGTGATACGGCGCTTGTGGTGGGTGGGCCCGGCGGCCGCCATCCTCCTCGCGCTACCAGCGATCGCCAGGGCCGGCGCGCCCGACATCGTCAACTACCTACTGAACAACTACGCGATTGGGAGCCTGCTGTGGGTCGCGTTCGCCCTGTCGTATGATCTCTCCGTGGGCCACGCTGGGACGGTGACCCTCGCCCATCCGGCGTTCTTCGGTATCGGGGCGTACACCGCCGCCGTCCTGTCGACCACGGCGGGCACGCCGTTTCTCGCCAACGTCGTCATCGCGATGGCACTGGCGGGCGCCATCGCGTTCCTGGTGGGCGTCCCCTTCTTCCGCCTCTCGGACGTCTTCTTCGCCATCGGGACGCTGGGTTTCGCGTTCATGACCCAGATCGTCGCCAACAACTGGCAGACCGTCACGAGGGGCGCGCTGTGCATCACCCAGATCCCACGGCCGCAGGCGAACCTTGGGCCGCTGTCGTTCCGGATTGCCGACGTGAGCGGATTCTACTATCTCATCCTGGTGATCGCTGGTCTGACCGCCGTCTGCTATCTGGCTCTCACACGGGGCCGCATCGGGCGCGCGTTCGCGGCCGTGCGCGGCGATGAAGGCCTAGCGCAGGCCTTCGGGTCGAACCCCTTTGTGTACAAGATGCTGGCGTTTGTTGTCGGCGCGATGATCGCGGCGCTGATCGGCGTCTACCAGGCCCACTACATCACCGTGCTCTGTCCCGACGCGCTCGGCACGTTTTACACGCTGAACCTGCTCATCATCGTGTTTCTGGGCGGCGTGGGCACGATGCGCGGCGTGATCTTGGGCGCGGTGCTCTTCACCGTCATCCCCGAACTGGCACGCTTCGCGCAGGTGCTGGCCCAGCTCGTCTACGGCATCGTGCTCCTGATGGTTGTCCTGTACGCGCCCGACGGGATCGAGGGTGTCTTGCGCGGACGGGTCTGGCGGCGCGGCGCCAAAGACGAAAGGCCCGCGGAGGGCGGGGCGCCGTGAACGCCGTTCCCGCGCTCGATATCCGTGGCCTGACCAAGCAGTTTCTCGGCGTTCGCGCCGTCAGCGGCGTCGACCTGCGGGTTGAGCCGGGTGAGTTGGTGGGTTTGATCGGCCCGAACGGATCGGGGAAAACGACGTTAATGAACTGCGTGACCGGCCTGCTGCGCGCGGATCACGGCGAGATCACGATCAAAGGACGCCGCACGTTGGGGTGGCCGCCGTATCGCGTGGCGCGCCTACGGGTCGGCCGGATCTTCCAGGTCGTCCGGATCATTCCGACATTGACCGTTGAGGAGAACCTGCTCTTTGCCGTCCAGGAGGTACAGGGGGATTCCCTCTGGGCGCGCGTGCTCCACCTGCCCATAACCCGGCGGCTCGACGCGGCGGCGCGCGGGCGGGCGGAGGAGTTCCTGTCGGTCGTGGGTCTGCAGGATCGACGGCACCGGCCCGCGTGGTCGCTCTCATACGGTCAGCGGAAACTGCTTGCGTTCGCGTCCGCGCTGATGGCGGACCCTGAGCTGCTCCTGTTGGACGAGCCGATGGCGGCGGTCAACCCGACGGTCATCGAGCACCTGACGCAGTTGATCAAGGGGCTCCACGCCCGAGGCCGCACGATGGTGATCATCGAGCACAATATGAAGGTGATTTTCGGTCTGTGCCCGCGTCTGGTCGTCCTCGATCGCGGCGAGAAGATCGCCGACGGCCCGGCGGGGGCCGTCCGGAGCGATCCGCGGGTGATCGAGGCGTACTTCGGAACCGCGCGAGGCGCATCGTGAGTGATCTCCTGCGGTTCGAGGGCGTGACCGCCGGTTACCACGAAATCACGGTGTTGGAGGACGTCTCTTTTGACCTGCCGCCCCAGAAGATCACGACGATCATCGGCCCAAACGGGGCGGGCAAATCGACACTGCTGCGCACCGTCTATGGCCTCACCACTGTAACCGCGGGTCGCGTCATTGCCACGGGCCAGGACATCACGTATCTTCCGCCGGTGCAGCGCCTGGCCAAAGGCATCGTCCTGGTGCCACAAGGGCGCAGCAACTTCGCGGCGATGACCGTGTACGAAAACCTCTTGATGGCCACCTACACCCGCCGCGACCCAAAGGTCCGCCCCGACATCGACGCCGTGATGGCCCGCTTCGCCGTCCTGGGCGCCAAACGCCGGCTGTACGCGGGCAACCTGAGCGGCGGTGAGCAGCAGATCCTCGAGATGGCGATGGGCCTGCTGCTGCACCCCCGGGTGCTGCTGGTAGACGAACCGTCGCTGGGTCTGGCGCCAATGATGATGGACTACATCTTTGAGGCCATCGGCGAGATCGCACGCGGCGGCACGACGATTCTGATGGTAGAGCAGAATGCGGCCCGGGCCCTCGAGATCTCAGACTGGGCGCTCGTACTCGACCTGGGGCGGAAGCGCTTCGAGGGACCGGCGGCCGAGATTGCGGCGAACCCACAGGTGCGGCAGCTGTACCTTGGCGCCACGTAGCAGCCCACCGCATTCACGAGTTCAGCGCTGGTCGATGTTCCGCCCACGGTCTCGCCGCTTCGAACGCGGCGCACGCGCGCAACACCGTCGCGTCGTCCAGACGTCGCCCGGCGATTTGCAGACCGATGGGCAGGCCGTCTGATGAGAAGCCGCACGGCACCGTCGCGGCCGGCTGGCCGGTCAGGTTGAAGGGGAAGGTGAACGGCGTGTACCCGAAGTCGGCGACGGGACGGCCCGCAATGTGTGTCGGCGCCGGCCTGCCCGCCTCCCATGCCACGGTCGGCATGGTCGGCGTGAGGAGCAAATCGTAGCGTGTGAAGAACTTCCGCGCTTTGTCCCACACATGCGCCTTTTGCATCAGCGCACCGGCATAGTCCGCCGCGGTGAGTCTCGGCAGCCCCTCGATCAACTTCGCCAGGTCGGGATCCAGGCGGTCCTTCCATTCGGCGAGATAGGGCTGCAGGTAGGTACCCAGCCCGCCCACCCACAGGACGTTGAAAATGGCTGCCGGGTTCTCGAAGCCGGGATCAGCGACGTCCAGGCGGCATCCCAGGGCGCCGGCGAAGACCCTCGCCGCCGCTTCGGCAACGCGTGCCACCTCAGGCTCGACGGGCGCGTAGCCGAGGGTGGCGCTCCACGCGACACGCAGCCCCGTGATCCCCCCCTCACACGCGGCGAGATAATCGGTGCCGTCGCGCGGCAGCGAGTTGATGTCACGATCATCCGGGCCCACCATCACGTTCAACATCAGGGCCGCATCGCGTACCGTCCGCGTCATCGGCCCCGTGTGCGAGAGGGGGGCGACGGCGCTCGGTGGATAGGCGGCGACGCGTCCAAACGACGCCTTCATGCCGAAGATGCCACAGAACGACGAGGGAATGCGTATGGAACCCCCGCCGTCGCTGCCTACCGCGAGCGGTCCCATGCCCGCGGCCACGGCCGCGCCGGCGCCACCGGATGACCCACCGGGCGTGCGCGCCGGATTCCACGGGTTGCGGCTGACGCCCGTCACCGGCGAATCGGTCATGCCTTTGAAGCCGAACTCGGGCGTCGTCGTCTTGCCGAGCATGATGGCGCCGGCCTGGCGCAGTCGTTCGACGGCGGGCGCATCTTCATCGGGCACGAAGTGCTCGTAGATCTTCGATCCGCGCATCGTGCGGACGCCCTTGGTGACGAGCAGGTCTTTGATCGAGACGGGCACACCGTGCAGCGGTCCCAACGAGTCGCCACGCATCACCGCCGCCTCGGCGGTCTGGGCGTCGGCGCGGGCGCGTTCTTCGGTGAGCGTGCAGTACGCGTTGAGCGTGGGGTTGACGGCGTGAATGCGCTCGAAGATGGCATCGACGATTTCGACGGGCGAGAGCACCTTGCGCCGAATCTTCTCCGCCAGCATGGTGGCCGGCATATAGCAGATGTCGGTGGAGGGCATGAGTGGCAGACGCCGCTACGGCGCCTTCAAGTACCGATCGAACCAGCCGAGGACGCGCTCCCACGCACCCCGCGCGGCGTCTTGTTTGTAACTTGCACCGGTGTCGTTGAAGAACGCGTGATTGGCTTCGGGAAACACCACGATGTCGTGGACCACGCCGGCCCGCTGCAACGCCTCACGAACGGCGGGAATGCCGGCGTTGATCCGCTCATCGAGCCCGGCGTAGACGGCCAGAACCGCGGCCTTGATTTTCGGGACGTCTGTCAGCGGCGGGCTCACGCCGTAGAACGGCGCGACGGCTTTCAGGTCGGGGTTCTGCGTGGCGAGTCGCCAGGTCAGGCCGCCGCCGAAGCAGTATCCCGTGGCACCGATCCGATCTCGCCGCACCCCCGACATTTCCGCCAGCCTGCGCGCGCCCACGTTGGCCATCGCGACAAGTTGCTCCGGCGGGGTCTGGCCGAGGGCCGCGCTCGCCTGAGCCGGATCGCTGAACCGCGCCGTGCCACCCTGGTGTGAGAGCAGGTCCACGGCGAGACCAACGTAGCCGTTCTTGGCCAGCCGCCGCGCCACGTCCCGGAAATGCTCGAGCAGACCCCGGTTCTCGTGGATTACCACGACGCCGGGGAACGGGCCGCCGCTCCGTGGTCCCGCACGGTAGGCCATCACCGGAGGCGACTGGCCCGCCGGGTCGGTCAGCGTCAGATTCTCGGTCTGGATCGCCGGATCGTCCGGCGGCACCGTAATCCCCGAGGCCTGGGCCACAAGCGACGCTGGGCTCGACGCCGCCTCGGCAATTTCCACGAATGACGCGGAGACCCCGAGGAGCTTCAGGATAGGGGCCACGAAAGCCGCACCGCCTGCCATCAAGACGAGGCGGCGAAGCAACTCCCGGCGATCAAAGCGACCCTCTTCGTACTCTTCTTTCCACTCTTCGACGATATACTGCTGCAGGTCGGTCATCGGTGATCCCCCTCGCAAGAGGCTCATCCCGTCCGTAATGGTTTCTTTACGCCACCCATGGGATACTTTCCCTGTGTATCATTAGGAGACAGGAGACCTGAGGGGGGATCGGGATGCCTGCTGTTCTCGGCCGAACGCTCGCGGTGGTCGCGGCCGCCGTGCTGCTCGCCGGGATCGCCCTGGTGCCCCTCACGCAGGCGGCGCCGTCCGGTCCGGCGCCGGCCTTCACGCTCGACCTCTTCAACGGGAAAAAGTTGAGCCTGGCGGACGTGAAGGGTACCGCGATCGTCCTATTGTTTTGGGCGAACTGGTGAATCACCTGTAACGGCGACGCCCCCGTGTGGGAGCGTGCGTACGCACAGTGGAAAGGCAAGGGTGTCGAATTCGTCGGCGTCGGATTGCTGGACAGTAGGGACAAGAGCCGGGGGTTCGTCGAGCGTCATAAGTTGACCTTCCCCAACGGCTGGGACGGGGACGGCAGGATTGCCAAGGCCTACGGGTTCACCTACCAACCGTACTGGGCCGCTGTCACCCGCGACGGGACACTGGTGTTCGCCAGGCGCGGACCGTCGGGGGAGGAGGACCTGGTTTCCGTGATCAAGACGCTGGTGGCACGCTAGTGAATCAGAGCATCCTGGTCGTCGAAGACGACTCCAAGATGCTAAATTTGTTGAAGCTGTACCTCGAGCGCGAGGGGTACGAGGTAATCGCGACCCGCGATGGCACCACGGCCATTGAGGCCGCGAATCGGGCCCGGCCCAATTTGGTGATCCTCGACCTGATGCTGCCACAGCTCGACGGTATCGAGGTCTGCCGGCGGCTGCGGGCGGCCTCTGACGTGCCCATCATGATGCTTACGGCGCGGGTCGATGAGGTCGACAAGTTGCTCGGTCTCTCGCTGGGCGCGGACGATTACGTCACCAAGCCGTTTAGCCCGCGCGAAGTCGTGGCGCGGGTGAAGGCGATCCTTCGCCGCACCACCCGCGAGTCGCAAAAGAAAGTCCTCCGCCACGGCGACCTGGAGATGGACGTGGAACGGCACCGCGTGATGGTCAACGACGAAGAGGTGCGGCTGACGCCGATCGAGTTCAAGCTCCTGTGGGCGTTCCTCGAATCGCCAGAGCGCGCGTTCTCCCGCGAGCAGTTGCTCAATCGGATCTACGCGTTTCACGAAGCCGATGTGGTCGACCGGACGATCGACGTGCACGTGGGCAAGCTGCGGGAAAAACTTGGCGACGATCCTATCAACCCGCGGTATATTGCCACCGTGCGCGGCGTCGGATACAAGCTCATCTGAGGCAGCCGATGCGGCGCAGTCTGCTGTGGAAATTGCTCGGCATCAACTTCCTGGCGGTTGGGATCGCCGTGTTCCTGGCGTCCACGACCGTCAGCCATGCCACGGACGAAATCTTCTTCCGTCTCATGCAAGAGTATCACCTGCGGGCCGAGTTCATGCGGCCTTTGATGAATGAGGCGCTGCGGCGATCCATCCTCCAGGCCAGCCTGGTGGCCGGCGGTCTCGGCCTGCTGTTGAGCCTGGTGCTCTTCCGTCAGGTCGTGAGACCGCTGCGCAGCATGATGACGATGGCCGAGCGGATCGCCGCCGGAGACTACGCGGCGCGCGCTCGTATCCCGAGTAAGGACGAAGTGGGGTCGCTGGCGGAATCACTGAATCGTATGGTCACCGCTTTGGAAAGCCTGGAGCGGTTGCGGAAAGACCTGGTTGCTAACGTCGCCCACGAACTGCGCACGCCGCTCGCCAACCTGCGCGGCTACATGGAGGCGATTCAGGATGGCGTCACGCCGGCGTCGCCCGAGGCCATCGGCTGGCTGCACGAGGAAGTGATGCGTCTGGTGCGCCTGGTTGACGCCCTCCACGAGCTATCGCGGTTCGACGCGAACCTGCCGCACGTACGGGCAGAGCCTGTAGACGTCGGCGGGCTGGTCCGCCGGCTGATCGAACTGCGCCGGCCCGAATTCCAGGCCAGGGGCGTGACCGTAGACAGCGACGTCAGGGTCAACGGTAACCTCAAAGCCGACTCCGACCTGCTCTCCCAGGCGATGTACAATCTGATTGACAACGCTCTGAAGTTCACGCCCGGAGGCGGGACGGTCGGCGTCAGGGTGACGGCGGAGGGCGAGAACGTCCGGATTGCGGTCACCAACACCGGCGAAGGCATCGCGCCAGAAGACCTGCCCTACGTCTTCGAGCGATTCTACCGTGGCGACAAATCACGGTCGCGGTCCTCCGGCGGGGCCGGCATCGGCCTGTCGATCGTCAAGGAAGTCGCCCGGGTCCACCGGGGGGACGTGGGGGTCACGAGCCAGGACGGGCAAACTACCGTCTGGCTCACCCTGGCAGAAACAGCCCACCCGGCCACCGCCGGCCAGGCTTAACGCAATCTTTACAGAGTGATTATCCCTCCATTACCGTTTGGGGCGCATAGTAGAGCCTGTAAGATAACTCTGGGGGGTGAATGATATGGGCAAGCGGTACATGACGGTTCTCATGCTCGTCGCCGCCCTCGGCCTCTGGGCGGTTTCGGCGTTCGCTCAGGAAGGCGGCAAGGGTGCGGTCGAGCAGTTGAAGACCGCCATCCAGCACTCCGGGTTCTCGCAGAACTACGACAACATCCAGACGGCCAAGCAGCATCTGCAGCATGTTGTCAACTGCATCGAAGGGCAGCGCGGCCCGATGTATGACGGCGGCGTGGGCAACCCCTGCGAGGGCAAGGGCAACGGCGCCATGGCCGACTCCGCGAAGGCCGGCGGCAAGATGGCGCAGGCTACCGTCTGGCTCGAAGTGGCCAACGACATCGCAGTGAGCGGCGTCAAGGCCAAGGACATCAGCAAGGTCAAGGCCGCGGCCTGGACCACCCAGACCGTGCTCGAGCACGCTGACAAGGCAACCCGGTAAAGAAGGTCTGAGTTCGCGGGGGCGGGGCTTTCGGGCCTCGCCCCTGACGTTTCTAATCCACCCGCGCGGCCGTGACAGTTGGATGACCGCCGTCGACCCAGGCCTGCCAGCCGCCTTTCAACACGAAGATGTTTGGGAAGCCCTGTTCTTGGAGGAACCGCGCCACACGGGCGCTGGTCGCTTCATCTTTTCAGGCGCAGAAGGCGACGATTGGTACGTCCCGGGGCAGTTCGCCAAAGCGTTGCGGG
>JBGPNN010000075.1:0-13203 GCA_041487495.1 bacterium | reverse complement strand
GCCACGATCATCTTGTCGAGCTGCGGATCCTTGTTGTGGCTGAACGTCAGACCCGTGCCCACGTTCGACGAGTGGAACCACAAAAAGAAGATATCGGGCGACGTGTACGTGTAGCCGAGGGTTTCGGCCTGGTGCTCGCCTGCCCGCAATTTCGCAAGCAGCGTGCCGAACTCGAAAGACTGGATCTCCATCTGGATGCCGTAGGCCCGCAATTGAGCCTGGATGATCTGGGCCGTCTTCCGCGCCAGGTCGGTTGGGACGATGAAGAGCTGGAAGGTGAAGGGCTTGCCATCCTTTTGCAGTGCCCCGCCCGGCCCCGGTTGCCACCCCGCCTCAGCCAGCAGCCGTTTCGCCTGGCCGGGATCGTACCCCGGCGCGTAGTCCTTGATCCCATCCCAGTAGCCCCAGATCGACGGCGGCAATGGTCCGTACGCGACCTCGCCCAGGTCCTCGAGCGCGATGTGGAGGATGCTCTTCTTCTCTATGGCGAAGGCGAGGGCGCGCCGCACGCGCACGTCGGTGAACGGCTCCTTCGTGACGTTGAACTCCATCATGTTCGCAATGCCCTTGCGCAGAAAGGTGAAGAGGGTGTATTTCTTCGTGTCCTGCAGCCGGCGCACATCCGTCGGCGGGATAACGGCGGGGAACGTGACCGTGATCTCGCCCCGCTCGAACGCCGCGACCTGAGCGGCGAATTCAGGGACGATGCGCAGGATCAGCCGCTCGACGTACGGCGGCCCGGCGTGCGCGTAACTCGGCCCCCACTGATAGTCCGGGTTGCGCACCAGAATCACGCGGTCGGCGCTGCGCCATTCTTGAACCTTGAACGGGCCGGTCGCCACAGGGCTCCGGCCAAATCGGTCACCGAGTTGCTGCGCGGCCTGCGCGCTGATGATGACCGCGCGGGGATCGGTCAGGTTGTCGAGGAACGGCGAGAACGATTCTTTGAGCTTGATGACGACGGTCAACGCGCCCTCGGCCGTCACGCTGGCGACCGGACCGAAGAGCGCGCCGGCAACGGGCGACTTGGTCTCCGGCGCAAGCGCGCGCTCGATCGAGCCCTTCACCGACTGCGCGTTAAACGGGGTGCCGTCGTGAAACTTCACGTTCTCCTTGAGCTGGAAGGTCCAGGTGAGACCGTCGCGCGAGACGGCCCATGACTTGGCCAGCGCACCAGTGTAGTTGCCGCTGAGGTCCTTGGTGACCAGCGTATCGGCCATCCAGCGCATCACGTTGCCCGTCACCGCTGCGCTGGTCTTCTGCGGGTCCAGGGTATCCGGTTCCTCAGTCGTGACGAAGACCAGTTCGCCGCCGGGCCGGGGTTGCGCCTGAGCAAACGCCAGAGGCGCCAGCACCACCACGGCGAGCACGATCACCGCGGCCCGGCTAAACCACCGCCACCTTACCATCGGGATTCCCTCCTCTTTTCGGGATCCGTGTGCAATTCTCCACGGCCGTGGACTTCTCCCTGCTATGGGGGGTCGCGCGATCACGTGCGGCCGAGCAGCAGTCCCGCGACGACCAGGTAGGCCTGTTGGAGGCCCTTCGGTAGCACCGTCACGTCGAGCACTTCGTCCTCCGAGTGCAGGTTCTCGCCCTCGGCGAGACCCAGGCAGACGGCAGCCGCGCCGTGGCTCAGAGCCACGTTGGCATCCGTGCTCGATGACTTCCACGTCGGCGGGACGCCCACCACCGCAGCCGCCTCTCCGACCAGCCGGATCAACGGGTGAGCGGCGGCGAGCCGCCCGCCCGCGCGGTCACTGAGGACTTCGATCTCCGCCGTGACCCCCGCCGCGTCGGCGATACCCGCGATCAGGCCGCGGACAGTCCGTTCGAGGGCGGCGAGCGCGTCCGGCTCTTCGGATCGCAGGTCCAGGATGAGGTTCGCCTTCGGCGCGATCGTGTTGACGGTCCTCCCACCCTCGATCACGCCGACGTTGTATGTGGTGCGCGGCTCGACCGGCACATGCACCTGCGCGATCTGGTCGATCAGCCGGCCGAGCGCATGGACGGCGCTGGGCCGGCCGAAATCGCTCCACGAGTGCCCGCCCGGCCCACGGTAGGTCACAGACAGGCGCCGGACGCAGATGCCGGCACACGACGGATGATTGAACATCGCCCCCTCAAGGACCACCCAGGCGTGGGCGTTTGTCCCATACTGCGCCCACAACGCCTTCGCCCCGCGAAGGTTGCCGAGCCCTTCTTCTCCGACGTTCGCCGCCAACACCAGCGTGCCGCGACCCGGCAGATCTTTGAGGATGCGGCCCAAATGCAGCAGCGCCGCAAGCGCCATGCTGTTGTCCCCGATGCCGGGCGCATGGAGTTTGTTGCCGTCGCGCCGCACCGTGGTCGTCACGTCCGGACCGAAGACCGTGTCCAGGTGCGCCATCAGCACGACAGCCGGCCGGCCCGGCGCGCCCGGAAGTTCGCAGATCACGTCGCCCTCGGCGTCGCCGCGGACCGGACCAATCCCAAGCGCCTCCATCCGGGTAGCGACGAACGCCGCGCGGCGCGATTCCTGAAACGGCGGCGCCGGCACCTCGCAGATGCTGATCGCTTCTTCAATGATGTCTGCGATGTGCTGCTCGACCCTACGCAGTCCGGCCTGCAATTCGGGCGTGGTCAACGCATTCGTCATAACATCGAGGCCTACCGGCGCTGAACGAGGAACAACTCGCCCTGGGTATTCAATACCTTGTCGATCTGGCTGTAATAGAGCATGCCGCCATCTCGCCGATCATAGGCGTAGTCCAGCCGCAGCCCACTGCCCTCTTCAGTAATCACAACGACTTCGACCCCCTGCGATGTCCGAGTGACCTGGCTCACGGTCGCTACGACACCAGTGATGGGGTCGTTGTCGAGTACCTGTCCGGCCCGCAGCTGGCCGACGGCGTCCGGCGAAATCCAGAGGCCGCCAATCTGCGCGGACCCGTAGACGCGGACCACCTCAGTGTTCTCGGCCTGGCTGTAGACCCTAAACACGTATCGCGCCCAGCTCGACGCGCTGAACTGCCGTTCAAACGTAGCAGCGAAGGGTATCGACACCCGAGGGTTACCCGGGACACGCATGGTATACTTCCCATCGAACCGAAGAAGCCGACTCTGTGCGACCCAGGCAGGCGCCGCCCCGAACATCCACGGCACGTTGATTGCGTGAGCGTCGCGCACCGTGTTCTGCGTCAATAGCGTGTTGCCTCCACGGCTATCACCTTGCGCAACAGGCCCCTGCATGGGCGCGCCCTGCGTAGACGTGCCACTGCGCAACAGGATGCCCGTATCTTCGTCAAACACCCATGAGGCGTAACTCGTCTCCCCTCGTGATTCGAACCGGATAGCCCGAAACTGCCGGCCCTCGATCGTGTACGGCATCCGCAGCACGGCAAGTCCCTGCCCCCGCAGACCCACGGCCTTGGCGAGGGCCTGAGGATGGAGCCAGAAGTCGCCACCGGCGCCCGGCACTCCGACGAAACCAGTGCTCGACAGCAGTACCAGCGGGCCGTTAAGGTTCGTCAGGCCATAACTTCGCGAATCGACCACCGCAACTGACTGATCCACGTAAACTACGGTGAGTTGAGTGAACCCGTGACCGGACGCCGAAGCAACCTCACCTTGCGAGTACTTTTGGCCCGTCTGTGGGTCTACCCAGTTCCCGTTTGGATCTTGAGTGTAGTAGTGTCGTGCGCCCCTGACGCTCGCTGCCGCGCTGTAGTATGAGAGACGCATACCTGCCTTCAGCCAACCGGGCGCGGGCGCACTGCGGAGGTCGGGCATCAACTGAAGGAAAACGTTCTCATCGACAGGGGTCTGGGCAGTGGCCCGGTGCCCCGGGGCTCCCAGGGCCGAGAGCGTCAGTGCAATTGCGAGCGCGATCGTCAGCCAGAACCCCTTCACGGTTTCTCCTCCCTGCCGGGTGTGCGTATGCGGGCGATCCCCGCCCGCAGCAAAGTGTAGGGCCGGAACCGTTCCGAAAGCGTTCCCGTTGCAGGGCGCACGGCTAGCCTCCCGGTTCCTGGATCTCTAGACGGATCCCACCGATCATCATCGCCAGACGCACCCGCTCGACGAAGGACCGGCGCCATTGCGGCAGGGGAAATGGCAGGGCGCCTTCGTGCAGCAGCGGGATGCCTGCCTTGCGTAGAAACGGCCGCAGGGCCTCATCCGCGAGAGGATGGCAGAGGATGACCCCGCCGGCAGACGCGAGGGTCTTAACCCGCTCGACAACGTCTGGAGCCGCCTTTCGCAGTGCCGCGAGCCGGTCGGTGCGCTTTCTCGACTCGGACGGCGCGTCCAGCGCGTCGAGCATCCAAAACCCGTCGGCCTGAAATCTCCGCAGCCACTCCGTCTTGCTGCGGGTGACCTCGTCGGATCGCGCACCGTACAGCGCTTCCATCATTCCCAAGAAGACATACTGATGGCGTGAGACCGTCGTGTCGTAGAAGAACCGCGGCTCGCCCTGGTCGGGGTCGGGAGGCGACTCGCCGAGGACCAGCAGCCGGAGACGCTTCGGCCGGTACATCGTCCGTAAGTCCTCGAACCGTTTGAGCACGGCCGCCCGGTACGCCTGTTCCAAGATGCGCGCCAGGTCGGGGTGCGACTCTCGGGCCCACCCCGAGAGGAACAGCGTTCGGGTCTCGTCCAGGTAGCCGCGGACGAACTCCAGATCGTCCTGGATCGCTCTGAGCCCGCGGACGTTGTCGATCCGGTCTGCCAGCTTGATCACGCGTGCTTTCGGGGACAGGCGGGAAAGGTAGCTGCGGAACGCGTCCTGGTTCTGGCGAGTGTCCTTCGGCCGCGTCAGCTCGGCCACCAGGTCGGCAATCGTTTCTCCAAACTCCTCCCTGATATCGCCCACGGTCCGGCTCGAGTTTTCGGCGACGTCATGGAGGAGCGCAGCGCGCAAAGTGGCAGCGTCTTCAATCCCGGTTTCCCGCACGAGTGTTGCGACCGCCGCGGGATGCAGGATGTAGGGCGCGCTGCCACCCTTACGGTAGGACCCGGCGTGGGCCTGGGCCGCGTATTCGTAGGCGTGTTTGACCGCGGGATCCACTGCCGACAGGGTGCCCCGGCCGTCCGTACCTGTCAAGCGCCCCCTCGCAGGTGTCGTGGGGCCGGAAGCCGAAACACCGGCTACGTTGCCCGAAGAAGACGCGCTCTGAACCCGAAGGGGGACACGCTTATGACGCGCGCGTGGTATCTGGTCGCAATCGCGATCCTCGTCACGGCGGCGCTGATGCCGGCCTGGGCTGCTCCAGCGCCGAGCCGGGTGCCAGGAAACGTGTTGGTGATTGCCGAGATCATCTCCGACGCCAATAGTCTTGACCCGGCCCAGGCCTTCGAGTTCAGTTCCGTCTGGGCCGACTATCACATCTACGACACCCTGGTCGATTTCAACACCAACTTCACCAGGGCCACGCCACGGCTGGCCGAGTCCTGGACGGTGTCGTCCGATGGTAAGTCATACACGTTCAAGCTGCGGAGCGCGAAGTTCCACAGCGGGAACCCGGTGGATGCGAAGGCGGTCGAGTTCTCGCTCCGCCGCGTGATGCGGCTCAATCTGACGCCGGCGTTCATCGTCACGGATTTCGTCAACAAACCCGAAGACATCACCGCCATCAGCGGCAACCAGGTGCGGATCACGTTCAAACAGACGATGCCCGAGATCCTGATGGCGTCTGTGATGGCGAACCCCGTCACCTCGATCGTCGATCCCGCCGTGATTCAGAGGAACGCGGCGTCAGATGACCCGCTGGCCAACAAGTGGCTCAGCGACCACGACGCGGGGTCTGGCGAGTTCAAGCTCATCGGTTGGAGCCGCAACTTGAAGATCGAGCTGCAGGCTTTCGACGAGTACTGGCGCGGCCGGCCGAGGATGGGCCGGATCTTCATCCAGGAGATGCCCGAAGCGACGGCGCAGTTCCTGGCGCTGCAGCGCGGCGACATTGACGTCGCGGCAAACCTGCTGCCGGGCCAGATCAAGGAACTCACGGGCCAACCCGGGTTCGTCGTGAAGTCCACCCCCACCTTTACCCTCCAATATGTGGGCATGAACACCGGGTACGCACCCTTCGCCAACAAGAACGTCCGGAACGCGGTCAAATGGGCTATCGACTACGAGGGCATCAAGCGGATCTACGAGGACGCGGTCGAAGTCGGGCAGACAATCGTGCCGGCACGGATGTTCGGGTATCTGCCGGAAAACCCGTATAGCAAGAACCTGGATCGGGCGCGGGCACTGATGCGCGAGGCCGGGTTCGAGCGCGGCTTCAAGGCCGAACTCCTCGTCGGGCTTGGCCCGATCGCGCCGAACGTGGCTGCCAAGATGAAAGAGGATCTGGGGCAGATCAATATCGACGTCGACGTACGGGTGCTGCGCTCAGCCGAGCTGAATACCATCTACCGGGCCCAGAACCACCAGATGGTCATCGCCCGCTGGGGCGCCGACTATCCCGACCCGGACAACCTGGCCAAGGCCTTTGGCGATTTTGACTCCAGGCAGCTGGCCTGGCGTAACAAGTGGGACCATCCGGTGAAGAAGATGGTTCAGCAGGCGGTGGCCGAACTCGACCGCACGAAGCGCGAGGCCCTTTACAAGGAAATCCAGAAGACTGTCCTAGACGAGGGGCCGTTCGCCGTGTACGCTTATCCACTCCGCCAGATCGCCATGCGGAGCAACGTCAAGGGCTACGATCCCTCTCCGCTGTACGAGACATACGATCTCTTCGGGGCGTTCAAGGAATAGTGCGCTGAGGGGGGCGGCGGCGCCGCCCCCCGATCCCTCCCACATGTGGGCCTACATCGTCCGGCGGCTCCTTCTCGCGAGCCTGGCCATCTTTGGCGTCCTCGTCATCGCGTTCGTCCTGTCACACGTCATTCCGGGTGACCCGGTCGCCGCGATCCTCGGACCGCAGGCGCGTCAGGACACGATCGAACGGGAGCGCCGCCGCCTGGGGTTCGACCGCCCGATCTACGAGCAATTTGTCATCTATGTCGAACGGCTGGCCCAAGGAGACCTGGGCACGTCACTGTCGACCCATCGCCCGGTGATGGAAGACCTGCGGGAATTCCTGCCGGCAACGATCGAACTGGCGACCACGTCTATCCTGATCGGCGTGACCACGGGGCTGGCGGTTGGCATCTTGTCTGCTGTCAGGCGCGGAACATGGCTCGACCATGTCACCAGGTTCTTCTCTCTGATTGGGCTTTCGATGCCCGCGTTCTGGTTGGCCTTGATCCTGTTGCTCATCTTCTATTTCTGGCTGGGCGTGGTCCCCGGCCCTGGACAGCTCGACATCTTCATCACCCGACCGCCGCGGGTCACCGGGCTCCTCATGGTCGACGCTCTGCTGGCCGGCGACCTGGCGGTGCTGACCAATGTGCTCGGACACTTGATCCTGCCCGCGATTGTGCTCGGCTCTCGCTCGCTGGCCGGCATCGCGCGCATCACGCGCGCCAGCATGCTCGAGGTCCTCGGGCAGGATTATGTCAAGGTCGCGCGCGCGAAGGGGCTTCGGGAGCAGACGGTCATCCTCCGGCACGCGCTCAAGAACGCGCTGCTGCCGATCATCACCGTCATCGGGATCTACTACGGCGGCCTGCTGGAAGGTTCAGTGCTCACCGAAACGGTGTTCGCCTGGCCGGGTCTGGGCCGTTATGCGACCAGCGCGATTCTCTCGCAGGATTTCGCGGCCATCATGGGCGCGACGCTGCTCATCGGCCTCGTATTTTCGATGGCGAACCTGATCGTTGATCTGGCCTATGGCATCCTCAATCCCAAAATCCGTTACGAGTAGTGATGCCGGCACAGCCGGCGTGCCGCGTCCCCAGACGTGGCGGCTGGTCTGGCGCACGCTGCGCAGCCCACTGTCACTGGCGGGCCTGCTGATCATCGGCCTGCTGATTGTGATCGCCTTCATCGCGCCGGCCATCGCGCCGTATGATCCGCTGAAGACCGACACCTTATCCCGCCTCCGGCCGCCGAGCGGGGTGCATCTCTTCGGCACCGACCAGCTGGGCCGCGATATTTTCAGCCGCATCATCTACGGCTCCCGCATCTCGCTGCGGATCGCGATCCTCGTGGCGGTCGTCGCCCTCTCGATTGGCGCGCCCATGGGGATCGTTTCAGGCTACTTCCGAGGCCGGCTGGACGACGTGCTGATGCGCTTGACCGACATGTTCCAGAGCTTCCCCTCGCTGATCCTGGCCATGGCGATCGCCGCCGCGTTGAAGCCAACGCTGGAGAACGTGGTACTCGCGATCGCGCTCGCGTCCTGGCCCGCCTACGCCCGGCTGGCGCGCAGTATGACGCTGGGGATCCGCGAGGAAAACTACATCGAGGCCGCGCGAGCGATCGGCGCCGGGAACGCCCGCGTGTTGTTTCGCCACGTCTTGCCGGGTGTGGTCAGCCCGGTCACCATCCAGGTGAGCCTGGATATGGGCGGGATCCTCCTGACCGCGGCGGGGCTCGGCTTCATCGGGTTCGGCGCCCAACCCCCGACCCCCGAGTGGGGGCTGATGATCTCGGAGGGCCGCAACTATATCCCCGCCCAGTGGTGGGTGTCGACGTTCCCCGGGCTGGCGATCTCGCTGGTGGTGTTGGGATTCAACCTGCTCGGCGACGGCATCCGTGACGCGCTCGATCCGCGGCTGCGGGGCGCCGGTCACTAACCGGAGGTGTAGCCAGCGTGAACGTCCTCGTCGTCAGTCAGGCCGAGGTGCCGGTGCTGCTGCCGATGCACGAGTGTATGGACATCATGGCGAAGGCGCTCGCGGCGCTGGCGCGCGGCGAGGCGCTGATGCCGCTGCGATCGGTCATGTGGCTGCCCGAGCGCGTCGGCGCGCTGGGGACGATGCCCGCCTACGCCGCGGACCGGGCCGTCATGGGGTTGAAAGTCATCAGCGTCTTCCCCGGTAACCACGGCACGGAGTTCGACTCCCACCAAGGCGCGGTCATGCTGTTCGAGACGAAAAATGGGCGGCCCCTGGCCATCGTCGACGCGACCTCGATCACCGCGATCCGCACCGCGGCCGTGAGCGGGGTGGCCACGCGGCTGCTGGCGCGCGAGGACGCCGCCGACCTGGCGATCCTCGGGTCGGGCACGCAGGCGCGCGTCCACCTGGAGGCCATGCGCCTGGCGCGCACGATCCGCCGCGTGCGCGTGTGGAGCCGGAACCCTGAGCACGCCACGACGTTCGCCCGGCGCGAGGGCCAGCGTCACGGCATCGCCATCCAGCCGATGCCCACCGCCTTTCAGGCCGTCGAGGGCGCCGACCTGATTTGCGCGACCACGTCGTCGTCAGAGCCGATACTGCTGGGTGAGTGGATCACCCCCGGAGCGCACATCAACGCGGTCGGCTCCAGCGTACCCTTCGCGCGCGAACTCGATACCGCCGCAGTTGTCCGCTCGCGGCTCTTCGTCGACCGGCGGGAGTCGACGGTGAATGAAGCCGGGGACTTCCTCTTCCCCAAGAAGGAAGGCGCGGTCGGCGACGATCACATCCGCGGGGAGATCGGTGAGCTGCTGATCGGACGCGTGACGGGCCGGCGCTCGACGGAGGAGATCACGCTGTTCAAGTCCCTGGGTCTGGCGATCGAGGACGTCGCCTCAGCGCACCACATCTACATCAAGGCACTGGAGAAAGGACTCGGCACGCAGATCGAACTGGGCGGCACCCGCCAGGCTTAGCTGGCCACTTCCTCAACGTGGTGCCCGCGCCGCTCGAACATCACGTACAAGATCGGGATCAGGAACAACGTTAGGAACGTCGAGACGGTGAGGCCACCGATCACCGCGCGGGCCAGCGGGGCGTTGGTTTCGGCGCCCTCGCCCAACCCCAGCGCCATGGGAATCATGCCCAACACCGTGGCGATGGCCGTCATCAGGATCGGCCGCAGCCGCGTCCGGCCCGCCTGCAGAATGGCGTCGCGCGGCGCCAGTCCCTGCTCCTGCAGTTTGTTCGCGTAGTCCACGAGCAAGATCCCGTTGCTCACCACGATGCCGACCATCGTAATCATCCCCATGAAGGACATGATCGACAGCGTGACGTGCGTCAGCAGCAGCATCCACACGACCCCGATCAGCCCAAGGGGCACCGTGAACATGATCACGAAGGGATCCACCAGCGACTTGAACTGCGACGCCATGATCATGTAGACGAGCATGAGCGCCAGCCCGCTGGTGAGCCACAGGCTGCCGAACGCGCTCTGCTGCTGCTCGGTCTGACCCGCCATGTGATAGACAAACCCCGCGGGCCACTGGACCCGCTCGAGGCGGCCGACGATCTCCGTCGATACATCACCCAGCGGGCGGTTCGTCACGTTGGCGGTCACGTCGATGAGGCGCTGTTGGTTCTTGCGGCTGATCTGCAGCGGCTCACTGCCCAGCGACACTTGGGCCACGTCACGCAAGAGAATGGGTACGCGACCGGTGCTGGACTGGCCGCCGACCGTCGAATCGGCCAGCGTGGTCAGCGGCACGTTGGCCAGGTCTTCGGGATGGGTGCGGTAACGGTCCATCAGGCGCGTCACGATGCCGTACTGCGCGCCCGTGTACGGATCGATCAGCTTGCTGGCCGTGCCTGAGTTGCCCGACATGGCCATGGTGATGGCGTTGGCCACCGCGGTGGGCGACAGGCTCAGCAGCGCCGCCTTTTCGTGGTCGACTTTCACGGAAAACGACGGGTACTGGCCGCGGGGGTTGATGCGGACGTCGGCGGTGCCGGGCGTCTGCGCGACCGCCGCCGCCACCTGGCTAGCGAGTTGCTGCCCGATCCCCTGGTCGTAGCCGATGACCTGCACGTCGATCGGCGCCGACGCGCCGATGTTCACGACGGCGCGCTGGATGCCGCCGAGGGTAATGAAGAACTGCACGCCGGGGAATTTCCCATCCAGCGCGCGCCGCACGCGGGTCGCCAGTTCATCGGTGGACACGGTCCGCTGCGTCGGGGGGACGAGCCGCACGTTGACCTGCGCGTAGTTGGAACCCTGGTTGCCGCCAAACCCGAGGCCCGTCGACGGCTGGCCCGCGTTGGTCGTGATCGTCGTGACATAGCCGCGCGGGATGACCTGCTGGACAATCCCCGAAACCTGCTCGGACGCCACGGATGTGATTTGCACCGCCGTGCCCTGGGGCTGTTGGACTAGGACGGTGAACTGGCTCTCGTCTGTGGTGGGGAAAAACTCGGAGCCGATATACCGGGCCGAGAACATCGAGACGCCGAAGAGCACGACGATCGCGGCGATTACTAGGCGCCGCCGCTGCAGGGACCGACTCAGGAGCCGCTGGTAGGCGGTGTCTAGCCGTTCGAGCAGCCGCTCACTCGTCCGCTCGAAGCGCCCCATGACACGGCCCACGGCGCTTCGACGCTTGTCCGCTTCTTCTTCTTCGGCTTCGCTTCCGGTCTTACGCGCGCGCAGGAAACGGATGCTCAGCGCGGGGTCGACCGTCATCGAGATGACGTAGGACGCCGACATGGCAAAGACGATGGTGAGCGCCATCGGCACGAACAGCCGGCGGGCCACGCCGGTGAGGAAGACCACGGGGAAGAACACCGCGATGGTCGTGGCCGTTGACGCGAAGACGGCCGTGCCGACCTCGTGTGTGGCGTCCAGGACCGCCTGGGTCACCGACTTCCCGCCCCGCGCCATGTGCCGCATGATGTTCTCTCGCACGACGATCGCGTCATCCACGAGGCGTCCCAGCGCGAGCGTGAGGCCACCCAGCGTAAACACGTTCAGTGTTTGCCCGGTGAAGTACAGCAGAATGAGCGCTATGGCCACCGAGAGCGGCAGCCCGATGCCGATGATGAACAGGTTCCACAGGTTCGGCAGGAACACCAGGATGGTCAGGAACGTCAGGACCGCGCCGATGAGGGCCTCGTGTGTCAGGCTGCGGATCGCCTCGCGGATGTATCGGGACTGGTCGAACGCGATGCGCATTTGCACGCTCGCGGGAAGACCCGTCAGGCGGGGCACCGCGGCCCGCAGCGCGTCTACCACCTCCACGATGTTGGCACCGGGCTGGCGAACCACAGAAATGGTGATGCCCGGCTTGCCGTCGATCTTGACGATCTGCGTTTGGTCCGCGGCGGCGTCTTCGACCTCGGCGATATCCCCAATGTGGACGGGGACGCCGTTCCGCACCGTGACGATCACCTGCCGGATCGCGCCGACATCCTGGAGAAGGGTCGGCACCTTGAGCTGGAAGTCGATCTCGGCGTTCCGCAGGCTGCCGGAGGGCAGGAGCGCGTTGTAGCGCCGGACGGCGTTGTCGACGTCCTGCAGCGCCAGTCCGGTGGCGGCGAGGCGCTGTGGGTCGACGTTGATGTTAAGTTGCCGCTGCAGGCCCCCGCCCACGAATGCCGTCGACACCCCGGGCAGACGTTCGATCTGAGGCTGGATCGTCTCCGTGGCGAGGCTAAAGAGCTGTCGGGCATCCATATTGGGCGCCGAGACCACGACCTGCGCGACGGGGATGTTCGAGATATCGAACTTGAGGACGGACGGCTGGTTGACACCGGCCGGCAGGTTCTGGGCGATGCGCTGGATGTTCTGGATGACCTCAACCTCGGCGATGTTGAGGTCGGCTCCCCAGTCGAACCATACTTGCACGTTGCTCCCGCCCCGGCGCGATGTCGACAGCAGTTGCTGGACCCCGGCGACGCGCGTGACCGCCTGCTCGATCGGATACGTCACCGTGCGTTCCACGTCTTCCGGAGACGCCCCGCTGTACGTCGTGGCGACGGTGATGGACGGTACCGTGATGGCGGGAAACAGGTCGACAGGTAGGCGGCTGAGGGCGATCTGACTCAGCACGACCGCCGCGATGCACACCATCAGCACCATGATGGGATTCCTGATCGCCGCGCGTGTCAGAAACATCGGCCGTCACTCCCCCGTCGAAACGCTGCCCCTCGGGGCCGTCCGAATCGGACCGCCCTCGCGGACCATTTCGGTGCCACGAATGACGATTCTCTCGTCGGGCGATACGCCGCCTGTGATCTCGACGACCGTGGCTGTGGTCGCGCCAATCGTCACCTGCCGCCGGGAAACGATCCGGCCCGCTGGAGTCCCCTTGGCAGGATCGGCCGGGACGTCCGTGACGACCCACACGAACTGCTGGCCGCCGACGGTCACCAGGGCTGACAGCGGTACCACGAGCGCGGGCCGCGGCGGCCCAAAGAGGTTGACCCGCGCGTACATGCCGG
>JBGPNN010000074.1:0-13386 GCA_041487495.1 bacterium | reverse complement strand
GGCCCCCCCCCGTGCAGTGTTGTACCACTCCTAGCGGGCGGGGCCCCCCCCCACCAAACGCGCGCCCCCCGGGGGGGGCCCGACCGTGTTTTTGAGTTTTTGGGGGGGGGGGGGGGCCCCACGGCGCGGGTGTGGTTCCTCGAGAAGTTCCTGTGACGTCACGCGCCCTGCGCCCTGTTCCTGCCGGCTGGAAGCAACTGCTCGCGCCCGAGGTCGGGCAGCCCTATTTTCGGGGACTCCAAGAGTTCTTAGCGGAGGAGCGGCGGCGCCACGTCGTGTATCCACCCGAGCGAGAAGTGCCAAACGCGTTCAGGCTCACGCCGTATGAGCAGGTGAACGTTGTCATCCTGGGACAGGATCCCTATCCCGGGCCAGGCCAGGCGCACGGACTGGCGTTTTCCGTGAAGCCCGGTGTGCCACCGCCGCCCTCACTGCTCAATATCTTCAAGGAACTTGCCACCGATCTGGGTTGCCGTATTCCGAATAACGGTTCCCTGGTCCCCTGGGCCCGGCAGGGCGTGCTGCTGCTCAACACCGTGCTGACCGTGCGGGCCGGGCAGCCGGGCTCGCACCGAGGCAGAGGGTGGGAGACGTTTACGGACGCTGTCATTCGGCTGGTGAACATGAAGGCTGATGCGGTCGTCTTCGTGCTCTGGGGCCGTGACGCCCGCCAGAAGACGCCGCTGATCGACGCTGGCCGCCACGCCATCGTCACGGGGGTGCACCCATCTCCACTGTCGGCGCACATGGGGTTCTTTGGTAGCCGACCGTTTTCGGGAATTAACGAGACGCTGCGACGATTTGGGAAGCCGCCGGTCGACTGGCAGATTCCTGATTAGCCGGCAGCGGGTGGTCAGTCCCCGAGTAGCCCCATCATCTCCTGGCCGTTCCTCGCCGCCTGGCCGCGAGCGTGATTGTTGAACATCAGGTACAGGCTCTTCACCTGGCTCGTGAGGGCCCGCGCCCGCGCCGACCATTCCCCAAGTTCTTCCTTCGAATAGAGGTAGTCGTAGGCCTCGTCCGTCGACGCGCGCCGCCTGAGCAGCGCGAGGTTGCGCCCATGGAAGCGGATGACCGACCAGTCCGCGGTGACCTCGACATCCGGCGGGGGGAGATACTGCGCCTGTGCAATATCGGGGATCACGTACGCGAACCCGTGCTCACGCAGGAATCCCAGGAATGTGTCACGGTGCCGGCGATAGAGCCAGTCCTTGTGCCGGATCTCGACGGCAACAGGCCAGGCCCTCAAGTAGGGGGCCCACGCGTCCAGATACGCGAAAAGGTCCGGCGTGAAGCCCTGCCCCTTGGGAAACTGGAAGAGCACGTAGCCGAGCCGTCCCACGTTGGCGAACACGTCCGTGAACCCGGCGAAGTAATCCCAGGCGGCGGTCAACACTTCTTCCGGTACCTGGTCGCCTCGCACGGGGCCCGCGGCTCTCACGTCTGGGGACAACAGCGCCGCGATCTCGGCCGGCAGCCGTCGAGGGTCGCTCTCGTGCCGAGTGAGCCAGGCAAACGCCTTCACATTGAAACGAAAGGTGGGCGGCGTCCACTGAAGCCAGTGCGCAGCACGCTCAGGAGGTTGCAGGGCGTGGTAACTTGCGTCGACTTCGACCGTGGGGAAGACGCCGGCATAATGTCTCAGCCTGGTTTCGGGATGTGTCTTGGTCCCTCGCGGATAAAAGTCGCTCGCTACCACGCTTCGGTCCGCCCAGGAGCAGGTACCCACGAAGACATCGCAGGCGCCCATTCGTACGGGAACGCTCGCGGGCGCGTCAGGTTCGGTCGAGAACAGGCTCACAGTACAACGGTTCGCGCGTGTGTCGCAGCTCCCTGCCCGGGGTTGTATCCAGGCGGCGACAGACGGTCCCGCCTCGTTTGACAGTATCTTTCGACCGTGTCTATAATGTTTCGGGCTCTAGCCCTCTTTTTTTGCGTTCCACGGCGCCTCAGAAGGCGGAAGGGGAATACCGTTGGGGTCTCGTCCTGGTCTCCGGCTAGCTATTGTCCTCATCGTTGGCTTGGTTGCCGCGCAGGTGGCGTTTCGTCCTCTTGGCATCGAGGGTCGTGTGCCGGTCTTTCACGGGCCGGGCCTACGCATGAACCTGGGCCTGGACCTCCAGGGCGGCAGCTTGCTTGTGCTGGAAGGAAAGGACTCCGCGACCATCAAGGCCAACCGTCAAAGCGTCGGCGACGCGATGAGGGTCATTCAACGCCGCATCGACCAGCTCGGCGTGGTGGAGCCGACAATCCAGCAGCAAGGTGACACTCGGATCATCGTCGAGCTACCAGGTTATCACGATCCCCAGAAAGCCATCGAGTTGCTCGGAAAGACCGCGGTCCTGGAATTTGTGGATACCGGCGCGCAGCAGTTGCCCCACGGCGCCTGCTGGAGCGCCGACGGGAAGACCGTCACGGTTGCCGAGGCGAGCGCTGAGCCCGGGGCTGGATGCAAGCGGGGGGCGGGCCGCACCGTCAAGCTCGACAAAAAGGTCATCCTCACGGGCGCGGACCTCGAGAACGCGCAGGCCGCGTTCGATCAGACGACGGCAGAGCCCATCGTCCAGTTCAAGTTTAGCGGCAAGGCTGGGAAGACGTTTGCGGACTACACAACGCAGAACGTCGGCAGGTATCTGACAATCGTGCTGGACAATGAGGTGATCTCATCACCGGTCATCCGGACGGCGATCACCGGCGGCTCGGGCGTGATCAGCGGCGGGTTCCGAAGCATCGAGGAGGCCCGTGATCTCGCGGTGCTGCTGCGCGGCGGCGCCCTGCCCATACCGGTTGAAGTCATCGAGAATCGCACCGTAGGCCCGGAATTGGGCCGGGACGCCATCGACGCCAGCATCCACGCCTCGCGGATCGCCTTCGCGATGGTGGCGTTGTTCATGGCGTTCTATTATGGCCTGCCGGGATTGTTGGCCGACGTCGCGCTGGGCCTCTACCTGATCGTGGTAATGGCGTTGCTCACCTCGCTGGGAGCCACGCTGACGCTCCCCGGCATCGCCGGCATCGTGCTGTCCGTGGGCATGGCGGTGGATGCCAATATCATCATCTTTGAGAAAATCAAAGAAGAGCTGCGGGCCGGCAAGGCCATGCGCTCGGCGATTGGGACGGGGTGGCACCGGGCGATGTCGGCGATTATCGATTCGAACGTGACGACCCTGATCGCGGCGGCCATCCTGTTCTTCCTGGGGAGCGGGCCGATCCGCGGCTTTGCGGTGACGCTGTCGATTGGCGTCTTCGTGAGCATGTACACGGCGATCGTGGTGACCCGTGTGTTCGTGGACGGGGCGTCCACGATTGGACTCGGCCCGTGGTTGGGGCGGATGGCGGGGAGGGTCTCGCAGTGACGGTGCGACTGTGGGACGCCATCGGTCTGCGGAAGTGGGGGTATGTCCTCTCGCTGTTAGTCACGATCCCCGGTCTGATTGTCCTGATCATGAACTCCGCCGCCGGGCACGGCGCCCTGAACTGGGGTGTCGATTTCACCGGTGGGAACTTCCTGCACTACAAGCTGGAACGGCCGTTCACTACGAAGGACGTCCGGGATGTGGTGGACAGGTTCGCGACGGGCCAGAGCGTGATCCAAAAGACGGAGCAGGAAGTGTTTATCCGCACCCGGCCGTTGACCGCAGACGCCAAGAAGGGTCTGTTCGCCGCGCTCCGGGCTCAGTTCGGCACCGTCACCGTGCTTCGCGAGGACGAGGTCGGGCCCAAGGTAGGGGGAGAACTGCGGACTCTCGCCATCACGAGCGTCATCGTCGGTCTGGCGCTTCAGGTCGTGTACATCTCGTACCGCTTCAAGTCGATCCGCTACGCGCTCAGCGCGGACATCGCGCTGGTCCACGACCTCCTCGTGGTCATCGGCGTGTTCGCGCTGACCCGGAAAGAGGTCAGTAGCTCATTCGTGGCGGTGCTGCTTACGGTGCTCGGTTATTCGATGCACGACACGATCGTGGTCTTCGACCGCGTGCGCGAGAATCTGGCGACGCGGACCCGGGAAGCCTTCGACCGGCTGGTGAACCGCAGCCTGCTTGAAGCCCTCGTGCGCTCGATCAACACTTCGTTGACGGCGATCCTGGCGATTGCCGCGGTCTACTTCTTCGGTGGTGTCACGATCCGCGACTTTGCGTTTGGCCTGATGGTCGGCATCCTGACCGGGACATACTCGTCGACATTTATCGCCAGCGCGCTGATGGTTGACTGGCACTTGTGGGCCGATCGGCGCGCGGGTAGGTCCCGCCAGGATGACGCCACGCCGGTGGTCGCCTCCGGCCAACCCGTGCTGGAGCCCACCGGCCCGGGGAATGCCGCGCCTCGGCGCACCGCTGGGCAGGCGACGCGTCGGCGTCGCGCTCGCCGCCGGTAACCCCCATGTCCGCGTTCGCCGTCTTCACCCTTATCTTGTTGGCCGGGGTCACCGTCTTTTCGCTGTCGAACCACGATGTGATCACGCTGCGGTTCGTGGCCTGGCAGTTGCAGACCAGTGTCGCGCTGGCGGTTGTCGGTGCGGCCATCGTGGGGGGGCTTCTGGTGCTCGTCAGCAGTGTGATGGGACAGCAGCAACTGCGCGCGCGGCTGCGCGAGGCGCAGGCGCGCGTCCGCGAGCTCGAAGCGCGCGTCACGCCCAGCGAGCGTCCGACCGATCGCCAGTAGCCCATCCGTCTCACCGCCTTGCGCGGGACCCAACGGCGCTTCCTATAATGTGGTGGACGTGACGATGGACATGGTTCCATGAGCCGCTGGCGCCTGGGGCCGGTGGACGAGGCTGCCTCGCGCGGTCTCTCCAAGGCCACAGGCCTGTCCCTCCTGGTCGCCCGGGTGCTGGTCACTCGGGGACTGGCTGATCCGGCGGCGGCCTCGGCGTTCCTCTCGCCGTCCCTCGATCGTCTCAGCGATCCTCTGCACCTGATCGACATGGAGCGCGCCGTCGAGCGGCTGAGCCGGGCGATCCTCGAGAACGACCGCATTACCGTGTACGGCGACTACGACGCTGACGGGATAACCGCGACCACGATCCTGGTGCGGACACTGCACCGGGTGGGAGCGCGGGCGGATTTCTACATTCCGGATCGGCGTGCAGAAGGATACGGGCTCAATGCGGAGGCCGTTTTGCACCTGGCCGCGCACGGAGTGGGGCTGATCGTGGCGGTGGACTGCGGGGTCACAGCGACCACGGCGGCAGAAGCCGCCCGCCGCGCCGGCATCGATCTGCTGATCCTGGATCATCACGAGCCGGTGGGCGACCTACCGATGGCCGCCGCGGTCGTGGATCCCAAGCGGCACGACGCTGCCCCGGCGGCGGCAGACTACTGCGCCGCGGGACTGGCCCTGCAGACCGCCCGCGCGCTGCTGGGGCGTCTCGGGTCCCGGGTGCGGTCTGGCAGTCGTGGCGTCGATGGCCCCGGGATGGACGGTGTGGTAGAATTGGCCGCGCTCGGCACCGTCGCCGATGCTGTCACTCT
This sequence comes from bacterium, assembly GCA_041487495.1. GTDB lineage: Bacteria > Sysuimicrobiota > Sysuimicrobiia > Sysuimicrobiales > Humicultoraceae > JBGPNN01. The sequence continues at coordinate 7,915 of JBGPNN010000074.1, read as the reverse complement.
GCGGGGTGACAATCGCATCATCGTGGCCGAAGGTCTGAAGCGGATGGAGCGCCCGCGCCTGCCGGGGCTTGCCGCCCTCGCCGATGTCGCGAACCTGCGCCCGCCGCTACGCGCCCGCGACCTCTCTTTTGGGCTGGCGCCGCGCCTCAACGCCGCCGGCCGGCTGGCCCACGCCGGCATGGCGGTCAATCTGTTGTTGACCGACGATCTCGACGAGGCGCGGCGGCTGGCCGGCGAACTCGATGAGTTAAATCGCCAACGCCGCGCGCTCTGCGACGTGGTTCTCGCCGACGCGGTGGACGAGGTCGAGCGTGATGGCCTGGCACACGATCCGGCGATTGTGCTTGCGCGCGACGGCTGGCATCCTGGCGTCATCGGGATCGTCGCCTCGCAGCTCGTCGAACGATACTCTCGTCCGGCCCTGCTTGTCGCACTTCACGGCGGCATCGGTCGGGGGTCAGCACGCAGCATCCCGGCGCTGCATCTTGTGGAGGCGCTTGGGGAGGTCGCGGGGCATTTGATCGGTTTTGGTGGGCACGCCATGGCCGCGGGTGTGACCGTTGCTGCGGACGCGTTCACCCGATTCCGCGATGACTTCCTCAGTGCCGTCGGGGGCCGGCTGCGGCCCGAGGACTTCGAGCCGCTCGTCGACATCGACGCAGACGCCGGCCTGGAGGACATGACCGCGGCGGTTGCCGGCGACGTCGAGCGCCTGGCGCCCTTCGGCATCGGGAATCCGGAACCGGTGTTTCAGACGCGCGGGCTTCGGGCGATCGGGACGCGGCTGGTCGGCGACGGGAGCCACCTGCGGCTCGTGGTGACCGACGGCGCGCGCACGGTCGAGGCGATCGCGTTCCGTCAAGCGGACCGCGCAGAGTTACTCGCCTTCACCCAGGCACGGTTCGATCTCGCCTACACGGTCGAACGAGACCGATGGCGCGACGGAAACGGTGTGCAACTTGTCGTCGAGGATCTCCACACACCCGACGTCGATGTGGAAGCCATTACGGCCGATGTCGGGCCGGTGCTCGACCGGCTGTTCGCGCGCGCCGAAGACTATCTGGACCTGCGCCTCGATGCGGTTGAGCAGGCGGTATCGTTCAACACCAAGGTCGTCGGCGTGACGTTCGAAGGTCGACAGGCGCTGCTGCCCAGTGTGCGTCCCGGCGAACGGCTGAGGCTCGTGAGAGATCCGCATAATCCGCGCGATCCGCACGCGATCCGCGTCTGCACCGCCGATGGCCGGCAACTGGGATTCTTGCGCGCGACGCTGGCCGCGCGACTGGCGCCATCGATGGATGCGGGGGCACGCTACTCGGCCGCCGCGACCGCCGTCACGGGCGGGGGCGACCGCGCGTGGGGACTGAACCTCTACGTGCAACGCGAGGCGCCGTGGAGCCGCGAGGCCGACAGCGAAGAGCTCGGCCATCCCGTCGGAGGAACACCCGGCGCGCGCCTGGCGTTCATGTTGGGCCGCGGCCGCCCGATGACCGCTCCGCAGCGCGAGGTCGTTGAGGGGATGCGGACAGGCGGGAGGCTGGCCGTCAGGATAGGGCCAGGGCGCGGATTGTTGCCCACGGTCCTCTTGGCGGCAGCGGCCCTGGCGCCTTCCGCCAGGCCGGTGATGGTGATTTTCCCCAGGGCTAGCGACGTCGAGGCCTGGTATGCGCTCGCGGCACCGCCACTTCGCGAAATCGGGCTTCGCGCAGTTCCGGCCCACGGGGCGTTCAGCGCGTTTGAGGCGTGGCGCCTGGCGGGTGCGCGGGAGCGGGGAGAGGTTGACGTAGTGCTGGCATCGCTCGCGTGGGCCGAACGGCATCCTGACGCCGCGGCTGCGACCGTTGTGGTGCTCGATGCCGTCGGAGGCAGCGGCGATCTGGCGTCGCTCGATGGACTGGCCGGCACGCTGCGGATGTTTGCCGGCCCCCTGACGCAGGCCATGATTGATGAGATCCGGCAGCGGTGGCCCGCGTTTGCCGAGGTGTCGAGCGCGGCTCCGGTCCGGGAGAATCTGCGCATCGTGGACCGCCGCGGTCGCCAGTCCCTCGACGCGCTGTCGGTCGATCGAACACGGCGCGAGAAAACGCTCGTCGTAGCCAGTGACGCCGCGCACAGCGTTGCGGTGGCCCGCCATCTGCGCGAGCAGCATGCCGACCGCGCCGAGTCGATCGCTTACTATCACGCTGGACTGCCGGTCCCGTTGAGGCGCGTGCTCGAAGACCTCTTCGCGGCCGGGCGGATCGCGACGCTCGTGGCCGGTACCTTGCTGGTGGATCCGGCCGTGCCGGAGGATCTCACCCACGTGGTCGCGGTGGGCGTGCGGGGAAGCCAATGGCTGACCGCCGAGTCTCTGGCCGTCGCCGGGCTCCGGGGACGCGCCGCGAGCGTCGAACTTGCCTACGACCCCGACACTCTGGCCGCAGCCCAGACTCTCATGGAGGCCCGTTTCCCACGGCGAGATGCGCTCGTGCGCTGTTATCGATCTCTTCGCGACGCGGCTCGTGATCGCCCGTGGAGCCTGGCGGGGGATGTGGCGGAGCCGCTCCTCGGGAGCGCGCTCCCCGGGAGCGGATTACCTCAGGCTGCGCTCGTCGCCTGCCTGGACATCCTGGTCGAGGCCGGTGTCGTGGTCCGAGAGGATCCCCATAACGGGCCATCTCAATACACGCTGGCAGAGACTTCGGGGCGGATCGACCTGACCCGTTCGCTGCGTTACGTTGAAGGCGAGCGGGAGCGAGCCGCATGGGTTGATCTCCGGGCCTGGGCGATGGGTCCGGTTGGGGCGATCCTCGGCGATCTGGCACGCGCGTAGGGCATGAGCGACAGGAGGGGGCGCTCTCAGCGCCGCGAACATACGCAAGACGATCTCATGGATCGATCCGCTGGGCCTGGCGGTGACCGCCGGTGAAGTGGCTCGACCTGCGCAGACAACAGGCATCGTTCCAGGATCTGCCCCCCGACGTGCAGACCCTGGTGGCAACGCTGCGCGCGCAGTCCCCCAAGGCCGATCTAGATGTCGTACGCGAGGCGTATCTGGCCGCCGCCAAGGCCCACGAGGGCCAGACACGGGCTTCCGGAGAGCCCTACGTCATGCACGGGGTGGCCGTCGCCACGATCCTTGCGGGATTGCCCCTCGATCCCACCACGGTCGCCGCGGGTCTATTGCACGATGTGCTGGAAGATACCGGCGTCGAGATGACGGAACTCAAAGAACGCTTCGGCGCCGAGATCGCCGCGCTCGTCGACGGTGTCACCAAACTGGGCAAGATCGAGTGGCAGAGCCGCGAGGAGCGGCAGGCCGAGAGCCTGCGAAAGATGTTCCTGGCCATGGCCAACGATGTACGGATCGTGTTGATCAAGTTGGCCGACCGGCTTCACAACATGCGGACCATCGGCCCGCTGCCCGACTGGAAGCGCCGGCGAACCTCGCAGGAAACCCTCGACATCTACGCCCCGCTGGCCGAGCGTCTGGGCATCGGGAGCGTCCAGAAGGAACTGGAAGATCTGGCGTTCCGCGAACTTCAGCCGGAGACGTACGAGCAGATCACGGGGGAACTGACCCAGGCGGAGAGCGCCCGGCAGGGCCTCGTGGATCAGGTCTGCGGCGCGCTGCACCGCGAGTTGACCCACGCAGGCATCAAGGTTGATCCGAAGCACATCACAGGGCGTCCCAAGCACATCTATAGCATCGCCAAAAAGATGGAGCGGCCCAAGTATGCCGGCCAACCCGTCGCACGCATCTACGACCGCCTGGGCGTACGCGTGCTGCTCGATGACGTGAAGGATTGTTACGCGGCCCTTGGGGTCGTGCACTCTCTATGGAAGCCGATCCCCGGTGAGTTCGACGACTACGTCGCGAACCCCAAGACGAGCGGGTATCAATCTCTGCACACGGCGGTCATTTATGAAGGCGAGCCGCTGGAGATCCAGATCCGCACGCACCAGATGCATTATGAGGCAGAATACGGCATCGCGGCGCACTGGAAATACAAGAAGGGGACCGCTCAAGAGCGCGAGGTCGACCGCAAGATGGCTTGGCTGCGCCAGTTACTGGAATGGCAGCAGGACCTCTCGGACGCGCGGGAGTTTGTCCAGTCGGTCCGCCTCGACCTGTTCCAGAACGAAGTCTTCGTCTTTACGCCGAAGGGCGATGTCATCGATCTGCCGTCGGGGGCGACGTCCGTAGACTTCGCGTACCGCATCCATACCGATGTCGGGCATCACTGTACCGGTGCCAAAGTGAACGGCCGGCTGGTCCCACTCTCGCAGAAGCTGCACACCGGCGACATCGTCGAGGTCGTGACCAGCAAGGGTAGTCCCGGGCCCAGCCGGGACTGGCTGGGTTTCGTCGCGACGACAAGCGCGCGCGCCAAGATCCGCCAGTGGTTCAAGAAAGAGCGGCATCAAGAAAACGTGGTGCGCGGCCGCGAGATGCTCGAGCGGGAGTTACGCCGCACCGGCAGCGTGACGGCGGGGATGAAGGCCGAACGCCTGCGGGAGGTCGCCGAGAAGTTCGGCATGCCGTCCGACGAGGAACTGCTGGCGGCGGTTGGCAACGGCGACCTCTCGCTGCTCCAGGTGGCCCAGGCTCTACGTGGTGAGGAACCCGCCCCCCAGGCGGATGCGGCGCCGGCCGCACCCACCGTCGCCCCGGCCCCACCAGGGGTACCGCAGGGTGTGCGCGTACGCGGTGTGGACAACGTGCTCATGCATTTCGCACGGTGCTGCACGCCGCTGCCCGGGGATCGCATCGTCGGCTACATCACACGGGGTCGTGGGGTGACCATCCATCGCAGCGACTGTCCCAACATCGCGTTTCTTCGCGAGCACCACGAACGGCTGCTGGAGGTGGAATGGGAGGGCACGCAGGAGGGGCTGTACCAGGTCGAAGTCGAGATCGAAGCCTTCGACCGGGTCGGGCTGCTGAGTGACATTACCGCCGCGATTGCGGAAGCAAAGACCAACATCCTGTCGGCCAACTCCAGGGTGCGAAAGGATAAGGTGGCGGTGACCAACGTCGTGCTGGATATCCGCAGTGTGGGGCAGCTTCACACCGTCATGCGGAAGATCGAGAAGGTCCCGCAGGTATTCAGCGTAGCGCGGGTCGTCCGCACCTGATCCACAGTCCACGTCGGAGGGATTCCGTGAAGCGACAGACCGCCGCGCGCGTCGGCTACTTTACTGAGTCGGTCATTCGGGAAATGACGCGGCTCACCAACCTGCACAATGGTATCAATCTGGCCCAGGGCTTTCCCGATTTCGATCCTCCCGCGGATCTGGTGGAGGCGGCGGCCGCTGCGCTGCGCGCGGGGTACAACCAGTACGCCATTACGTGGGGCTCGCCGCGGCTGCGCAAGGCGATCGCCGAAAAGGTGGCCTGGTACAACGCGATTCAGATCGATCCGGAGCGGCACGTCACCGTGACGTGCGGTGCTACGGAGGCCATGATGGCCACGCTGCTGGCGGTCCTTGATCCGGGCGACGAGGTGGTGGTGTTCGAGCCCTTCTACGAGAACTACGGGCCCGACGCGCTGCTGTCGGGGGCAAGGCTGCGCTACGTGAGGCTCGACCTCACCAAGCCCGACATGCCGTTTGATGCCGACGAACTGCGCGCCGCCTTCGGGTCGTCGACGCGAGCGATCATTGTGAACACGCCCCACAATCCCACCGGGAAGGTCTTTACGCGCGCCGAGCTCGAGCAGATCGCGGCGCTGTGCCGGGAATGGGAGGTACTGGCGATCACCGATGAGGTCTACGAGCATCTGCTTTACGATGGCACCACGCACCTCAGCATCGCATCGCTGCCGGACATGGCACAGCGCACGGTGACGATTAACAGCATGTCCAAGACCTACAGCGTCACCGGCTGGCGGGTTGGGTGGGCGATCAGCGCGAACGCGGCCATCTCGGACGGCATCCGCAAGGCCCACGACTTCCTGACCGTTGGCGCGCCGGCCGCGCTCCAGGAGGCAGGCGTCGTGGCCCTCGCCTTCCCGAAGTCGTATTACGCGGATCTCGCCGAGATGTACCGGGTCAAGCGGGATACCGTACTTCGTATCCTCAGCGAGGCTGGCTTCACCTGTATCACGCCGGGGGGCGCCTACTACATCATGACCGACATCAGCGGCTTCGGATTCTCCGACGACGTGACCTTCACGCGCCATCTCATCGAGCGGCACGGTGTTGGCGCGGTCCCGGGGAGCAGTTTCTATAGCGATCCGGCGGCCGGACGCCAGCGTGTTCGGTTCGCGTATCCGAAGCGCCCCGACACCCTGGAGGAGGTACGGCGGCGCCTCGGCGCGATGGCCGCGGCTGGCCGGTTGGCGACCCGATCATGACCCCGATCGGATCGAAGCCCTCGTGGGAGGCATGGCGGGCGGAGTTCCCGATCTTCCGCAATACGATCTACTTTAATACCTGCTCGCTCGGCGCGCTTTCGACGCGGGTCGAGGCGTCCGTCCAGTGTTTCCTGAGTCTCTGGCACGAGCACGGCGCATCCGCGTGGTATGCGGTCTGGTTGAAGAAAATGGACGCCCTGCGGGCCAAGTGCGCCCGCGCGATCGGCGCCGATGCAGACGAGGTCGCGCTATTCCCGTCGATCACTGCCGCGCTCACGGCCGTCGCTAGCGCCTTCGACTATCGTGAGCGCCCCGGGGTCGTCACGAGCCGGCTCGAGTTTCCCACGACGATCTACCAGTGGCTCGTCAAGCGGGATGCGGGCGTCGACATCGCCCTGATCCCGAGCCGCGACGGCCTATTCGTGTCGGCAGGCGACTACGCTGCGGCGGTCCACTCGCGCACACAGCTCGTCGTAGCATCGCACGTGTACTTTACCAGCGGGTACATCCAGGACATCGCGGCCGTGGCCGACATGGCCCATACGCACGGCGCGCTGTGTCTGATCGACGCGTATCAAGGCACAGGTCAACTACCGACAGACGTGCATGCCGGCGGCGTCGACTTTATGGTCGGCGGCGGTTTGAAGTGGCTGCTGGGCGGGCCGGGCTTTGCGTTTCTGTACGTCCCGCGTGCCCTGCACGACCGGCTGCGGCCGAATGACGTCGGTTGGTTTGCGCACCAAGAGCAGTTTTCGTTTCGAACCGATGTGTTCGAGTACGCGGCGGGCGCGCGGCGTTTCGAGGGTGGCACACCCTCCGTCGCGGCGCTCTACGCGCAGGACGCCGGTCTGGACATCGTGCTGGAGATTGGCGTGGAGGTCCTGCGCGCCCGACAAGTGGACCTCGTCGCCGACCTGGTTGACCGGCTGCGAGGCGCAGGCTTCGCTCCGCGGGTGCCGGCCGACCTCAGGAGTCACGCAGGCATCGTGACCGTGCCGGTGGCCGATCCGCCGGCGGTGGTGGCCGGGCTGCGCGAGCGGAGCGTGATCGTCGACTCCCGTCCGGGAGTGGTCCGCTTCTCGCCGTACTTTTATAACGCGATCGACGATAACCGCGCGGTCTGCGACGCGCTCCGCCGCGTGGCGGCACCCGGTGCACCGGTCGGCTGATGCGGGCCGTCGTGCAGCGGGTGGCGCGCGCTGCGGTGCGCGTCGGGCAGGAGACTGTCGGCGAGATCGGACCGGGCCTGGCGGTGCTGCTGGCCGTCGCCACCGGCGATGGCCCCGAGCAGGCGCAGGCCCTTGCTGAGAAGACGGTCTACCTCCGCATCTTTGATGACGACGCCGGCCGGTTGAACCGATCGGTGCTCGATGTCGGCGGACGTATCCTGGTTGTATCGCAATTTACGTTGTACGGTGACACGTCTCGCGGCCGTCGTCCGTCGTTTGTCCGCGCCGCCCGGCCCGAGCACGCCCAGGCGATGGTGGATGTCTACGTGGAGCGGCTTCGCGAACTGGGGCCGGCTGTCGCCATGGGGCAGTTCCGCGCGGTCATGCTCGTCGAGATCCACAACGACG
>JBGPNN010000073.1:0-13436 GCA_041487495.1 bacterium | reverse complement strand
GTGCTGAACTGGACTTCCCGTGTAGGATCATAGCGATCGATCGCCTGGAGGAGGCCGAGATGAGCCACCTGCGCGAGATCTTCCAGAGGCTCTCCACGATACGCGAACCGGCGGGCAAAATAGGCCGCAAGCGCCGAGTGAGCGAGCAGGAGTTGCTCGCGGATCGCCGGATCGCGGGTGCGGGCGTACTCGACGAAGAGCTCGCGCGGGACGCGCTGGCCCCGCGGCTTCTGTTTGGAGCGACCAGTCACGAGCCTACCGTTCAAGTCTCTTCGTCATCCAGATGACGTGCTGAGGCCCGCGCCGCTCCGTCCGAACCTCATCCATCAGGCAGCCGATCAAGAGCATGGCGAGCTCGCGCTCCTGGCCACGCTCATCGGAGCGTCTCGATGCCTGGTAGGTGACGCGAACGAGCAACCGGTCGGAGGCCATCTCGAGCCGGACTTGCACTTTTGGCCCGCCTGAAAGGACAGCCACTGTGCAGGCCTCGCTAACGGCGACTTTCAGGTCCTCACTCTCGTCGTAGGAAAACGACATCCGGCCCACAACGCCAGCGATTGTCAACCGGACTACTGCCACGTACTCGGCGCGAGCCGGAATCGTCAGCTCGATGTGATCCTGGCGGACGCCGGGCTGAAAAGAAGGCGTGTCGGACTCCACGGCCGCTCCTCGCGTCAAGTGACTGGTCAGGTGACGCACCTGATGAATGCCTCGTCTCGGTTCGATCTGCCTTCTCGTCCTCGACCTCTTGCTCCTCCGCCCGTTTGGGCGATCTCCGATCTGGGTAAGAAAAACGAAGGATGGGGAGAGGACCACGGACAGTCGATGGGCGAACAGCAGCAACCGCCCGCGTCGAGCGGACCATCGACCGCTATCGGCGTGACGTCGGTCTCCTCACCGGTCATATCGTTCCGATCTCCGTGGACCTCAATGATCTGACACTTTTGGATTCGTCGGGTTCAGTGTGGCTCCGGAAGACATCATCAACGACCGGCGATTGGGCGCCGGAATAGAAGCACGGGGATCCCCGGATCGAGGACCCCCGGTGCTTCCCGCACACGCCTGCGGCCTGGCCAGCTAACGCGGCTTCTGTGCGGATTCTTTCGCCACGAGCGCGTCCAGCTCACGCTCGACCTGCTCGCGGGTCGTACCGTACTTCTCCTGGATCTTGCCGACAAGCATCTCGTAGTTGCCCTCGACCTTGTTCAGCTCATCGTCGGTCAGCTTACCCCACTTGGCCTTGACAGCGCCGCGCAGCTGCTTCCATTTGCCTGCCAGAATGTCCTTATTCATTTTGTGCACCTCCTCATAAACCATTTACTGGCCTCGCGATGAAGTTTTACCCAGGTGGCTGCCACGTGAAACACAAACGCCGGTGGCAAGTTCCGGGGCCACCGGCGAGTGCTCTCCGCAGACGCAATCGACTACGAGATCTTCGAGCCCTTTGGTGCCGCGCCGTCCACCGTCAGGATGGCCACATCGTTTCCCCAGGTCGCGGCCAGCATCATCCCGCGCGACTCGACCCCGCGCACCTGCCGCGGCTTCAGGTTCGCCAGCACGACGATCCTTCGGCCCACAAGGTCGGCCGCCTGGTAGTGCGTGGCGACGCCGGCAACCACCGTGCGTACGTCATCGCCGATGTCCACCGAGAGCTTGATCAGTTTGTCGGTTCCCGCGACGCGTTCGGCGGCCGTGATCTCACCGATCCGGATATCGAGCCGCCTGAAATCGTCGATCGTGATCTCGTCCACCTGGCGTCCCCCCCGCGCATCCACGTCTACGTTCTCCACCGCACGCTGGCCCCCGGCCGCAACCCCCACCGGCACCGCCGCCGCCGCCGGCGCTGCGATCTTCCGCCGAGTATCGATGCGGGGAAAGATCGGCGCGCCGGGCCGGACGATGGTGCCCGCCGGCAGGCCGCCCCAACGGCGCGCATCATCGAGGCGCTGGGTGGACAGGGACTGCGAGATGCCCAGTTGGTCCCAGACGCGCTGCGCCGCGGTCGGCAGCACCGGCGACAACAAGATCGTCGCGATGCGTACGGCCTCAAGTGTATTGTACAGGATCGTCCCCGCGCGCTCCGGCCGCCCCCGTTTGATCGCCGACCAGGGCGCTTCCCCGTCGATGTACTTGTTGGCGGCTGCCAGGATCCGCCACACGGCCTCGAGCCCGCCGCGGAAATCCAACTGCTCGATTGACGCGGCCGCGGCCGCCACGGCCTCGTGCACGATCTGGCGGAGAGTCGCGTCGGTTCCTTCATCCGATCGCCGCTCCGGCAGGCGGCCCTCGAAGTCACGGGCGACCAAGGCGAGCGTCCGGTTGAGCAGGTTGCCATAGTCGTTGGCCAGGTCCGAGTTGAACCGCCCCACCAGACCCGCCCGGCTAAAGTCGCCATCTTCCCCAAAGGGGATGTCTCGGAGCAAGAAGTAGCGCAGGGCATCGACGCACACCGCGAACGCGGCGCCCGACGCCTCGCTGAGATCCCGCGGAGGCTCTAGAGGATCGATGACATTCCCCAACGTCTTGCTGATCTTCCGTCCCTCCGCGGTGAGGAATCCGTGGACCAGGACCTGCCGGGGCGGCTCGATCCCGGCTGAGATCAGCATCGCCGGCCACAGCAGCGAGTGAAACCGGTTGATATCCTTGCCGATCACATGGTGCGCCGGCCACCAACGGCGAAACGCTTCGTCATCGCGCCCATAACCGACCGCTGTGATGTAGTTCGTCAGTGCATCGAACCACACGTAGATGACGTGCGATGGATCGCCGGGCACCGGTATGCCCCACGACAGCTTCTCCACCGGCCGTGATACCGAGATGTCTTCAAGGGTGTCGATCAAGTTCAGCATCTCGGCGTAGCGCGCCTGGGGCACCACGAAGTCCGGCCGCTCTTCAAAAAGCCGCCGCAGGTGCGACCGGTACTTCGAGAGCCGGAAGAAGTAATTTTCTTCCTCGATCACCACGGGTGCCACGCCGTGATCGGGGCACTTGCCGTCAACCAGATCACTCAGGGTGACGAAGGCCTCGTGGCCGACGCAGTAGAGCGCCTGGTAGTTCTTCTTGTAGAAATCGCCGGCGGCGGCAACGCGCTCCCAGATCTGCTTTACGCCACGCGCATGGCGCGGCTCGGTGGTACGGATGAAGTCGTCGATGGACAGGTTGAGCGAAGCGGCCAGGCTTCGGAAGCGGTCCGCGTTCTCGCCAACGAACGCGCGGACGTCCTTGCCGGCCGCCGCGGCGGAGTTGGCGTTCTTCTGCCCGTGCTCGTCGGTGCCGGTGAGGTAGAACACCTCCCGGCCTCGGAGGCGATTGAACCGCGCCAGCACGTCGGCGAGGATCTTCTCATACGCGTGGCCGATGTGCGGGCTGGCGTTCGCATAATCGATCGCCGTGGTAATGAAGTACGTCTGCATGACCCCCTACCGGACCGGCTCACGCTCCAGCGACGCGCGGGCCAGCCCCGCCCCTTCAACCAGGTTCCGCAGTTTCGTAAACGCCACGTCCCAGGTCCGCGTGCGCAGTCCGCAGTCCGGGTTCACCCAGATCTTGTCTGGTCCGAGCACTCGGGCCGCTTCGAGCACCTTCTCCTTGATCTCCTCGGGCGTCTCGATGACGTCGGTGTGCACGTCCAGCACCCCCAGCCCGAGCTCGCGCTTGTCGCCCTGGTCCTTGAACAACTGCACGATGTTGTAGTCCCCCGTGTTCTTGAACTCCAGCGCCAGGTGATCCACCCGCATCTTCAGGAGATCCGGGTAGAGCGCCCGGTAATTGCTGTAGCAGATGTGGATACTGAGCTTGGCGTTGATGCCGCGCACGGCCTCGTTAAACGCCTCGACCAGGATCGGCACCTCTTCGGGATGCGTCGCCGCCGCCGGCTCGTCGATCTGGACCCAGTCGGCACCGGCCTCCTCGAGAGCCTTCACGGTCGGGTGGATGACCTCGCGCGCCAGATCGAGCGTGAAGGCCCGCTTGGCTTCATACGATCGCCGGCGCAGCTCCCTCACCGACGGATCGACGGTCTTCAGGTAGTACTCATTGAACGACCACTCGGCCAGCGTGTACGGTCCCGTGATCGGGATCTTCACCGGGCGGCGCGCGATCGACTTCACGAACTTCAACTCGTCGAGATGAAACGGCTCGATCAGCCGCACGCGGTCGACCACCGCCGCCTTCCGATAGTATTTGTTGTCAAACGACCGCACGTGCCCGTAGAAGTGGAAGCCGGCGATCCGGCGCACCGGATACTCATACATCTCGACACGCCGTGCTTCGCCGTCGTAGACCACGTCGAGTCCGGCGGCTTCGAAGAAGCGCACCGAGAACATCGCGCCCCAATCGCGCACCCGCTCTTTGTCCGGGTGCTCTGAAGCCAGCAGCGTTTTCAGGTCTCCGGTGCCCTCGATCCCCAGGCGCTCGGCCCAGCGGTCGAGTTCGGCGAGATCAGCCGGCCCGGGCCGCTGCCCGCGGGTGACTTTCACCAGCCAGCCCGGCTTGGCGATGCTGCCGATTTCTTGTGTTGGAAAGAGTTTCACCCCGCTACCTCCCCCGCCCGGAGGGCGGCCCCCGCCTCACCCAGGCGTCGCGTCTTCGCCACCGCACACTCCCAGGGCAGCAGTTCCAGATCGCAGTTCGGGACCAGCGCGACGTCGTTGGCCCCTAACGCGTCGCGCAGCCTCCGCGCCTGGTCGACAAGCGTCGCGACGTCTTCGATCAACGAGTTCCGGCCGTCCAGTGCACCGGCCAGCAGCGTCTTACCCGTCGCGCGCGCCTTCGTACCATTGATGGTCGAAGCGTACAAATCGATCCCAATCTCGTCAACCGGGAACCGCACCAGTTCATTGAGGATCGCGCCGGCATCCCCGAAGAACGTGTGCAGGGCGGTTCGCACACGCAGGCCGTCGGTCACCTGCTCCAGCGCGGACCGCGCCCGCCCAACGTCGATTCGGCTCGCGCGCGTCACGAGGACTGGGTCGCTGAACTGAATGTACGCGCAGCCGGCCTCGGCCAGCGCCCGCGCTTCGGCCCGCACCACCGCGACCGCGTCGGTCAACACCTCATCGGCGGTTCGGCCCGACGTGTTTTCGGACAACGCAACCAGCGCGGACGGCGACGGCAGCACCGCTTTCCACCGCTTGCCGGCCAGCGCCTTCAACCCGAGCACCGCCAGCACCGCCTTGCCCGTCGGCTGCAGCGGCCCGGTGATCACCGGCCGGCGGTAGAACGAGTTGTTGTCGAACCAGCGCGCGATGCCGTTCGGGTGCATCCCAGGGATGCCGGTGCTCAACGGCCGCAACAGGTCTTGCCAGCGCAGTTGCCCGTCGACGATGTAGTCCAGACCCACCTCTTCCTGCAGCGCGATGATCTGGCGCTCGTCATCGGCGATGGCAGCAGACAGTTCGTCCGCGGTCGCTCGGCCTCGGTCCACTGCCCGGCTGAGCTCGACGACCCGCTCCGATCGTGGAAAAATCCCTACCAGATGCGCAAACGGCATAGCCCCTCCTGGGCCTCACAATTCAAAGACCTCCCGCCGACCGGACGGAAGGTCTGTTCCGTGTTACCACCAGGGTATGCGCCGGCCTCACGGCGCGGCGCCTCGCGGGGTGGTTCTTGACCACCCCTGCTCGATGTCGGGAGCACCCGTCCAGGCTACTGGCCGCGCGTCGCCCGCGGCGTTCCCCTGAAAGCTCGGAAGCCATGTTCGGCGCTGTCCCGCCACCGGCTCGCACCCTACCCGGTTCGCTCAGACGGTCCGGGCGCCTACTCCCGCTTCCTCATCACCGATATGGAATTGTCTTCATTCTATGGGCCGGCAGACGGGGGTGTCAATGCATGCTCAGCCCTTCTTCACCTCTCGCCTTCTTCGGAGAGACCCGGCAGTGAAGCCAGGTAGTCGGCGATCACGCTCCGTGCCTCGCGCTCGTCCTCGGGGCGCACGAGAATATCCGCCCACACACCGATCTTGTCCGTGACGAGGATACCGGGGTAATAGCCGGGGACGAAGCGCGTCCGGATCATCGTTCGGATGCCCGCGGCTTCCAACTGGTCGCGGATCGTCATCGCTTCGAACTCGGAGGTCGCGTCATGCACGGCGACAACATCGCTCGGTTTCGGCAGCCACCGCACGATGCTATGAGTCCTCGCTGGCCAGGCGGTAGGCCTCGCGCGACGGCATGTCATAGGCTGCCGCCAGCGCGCGGGCGGCATCCCGCCGCGACAGCCCTTCGGCCAGGAGACGCTTGAGGAATGCCGGGGGTGCAAGCCGGGGGGCCCCGGCGGCGCGGGCGTCATCGCGGTGCGCGGCCTGTTCACGAGCGCCTTCGATCACCAGCGTGACCTCACCGCGCGGTGCCGTGGCCAGCGCGGCGTTGACCTCGGCGGCGGTGCCGCGGAGGACCTCCTCATGCACCTTGGTCAGTTCCCTCGCCAGCAGCATCCGGCGAGTCGCGAACACATCTTCAATGTCGGCCAGGGTTTCACGAATGCGATGCGGGGCCTCGAAGATCACCAGCGCCGCCGGCAACCCTACCAGCGCAGAGAGAACGCGCACCCGGTCGCTCCGGCGCCGTGGCAAGAATCCGACGAAGGCAAACGTGCCGGCGGGGAAATCTGCCAGCGACACCGCGGCGGTCACGGCGCTGGGACCGGGGACGGGCACGACCTGCACGCCGGCCTCAACCGCCGCAGCCACGAGCGTCGCGCCGGGATCCGAAACCACGGGCGTCCCCGCGTCGGATACCACCGCCACGTCCTTCCCCTGCCTGAGCGCGTCCAAAATCCGGGGGACGCGAGCCGCCTCATTGTGTTCGTGCAGGCTGAGGATCGGCGTGTGGATGTCGAGGTGCGCCAGCAGGCCGCGCGTGCGGCGCGTATCCTCGCAGGCAACGACGGCGGCCTCGCGCAAGACACGGATGGCGCGCAGCGTGATATCCTCGAGATTGCCGATCGGCGTGGCGACGAGGTACAGGATGCCGCTCATGGGGCGCCGCCGAGCAAGCCCTTCAGCAACATCAGCGCCGCCCTCTTGTCCAGCGGTTCGTTCAGGTTGCCGCACTTCGGCGACTGGATGCAGGACGGGCAGCCGGACTCGCAGGGGCAGGCCTCGATGACCTCCCGCGTGGCAGCCATCAGCGCATCGATCAGTGTGTAGCCTTTTTCGGTGATACCGACCCCACCAGGATACCCGTCATAGATGAAGATGGCGGGCGTCCCGGTCTGCGGGTGCGCCGGGTATGAGACGCCGCCGATATCCCACCGATCGCACATGGCAAAAAGCGGCAGCACGCCAATGGCCGCGTGCTCGACGGCATGGATGCCGCCCGCGAAGTCCAGCCCCGCCTCGCGCACGCGCCGTTCGAGAACTTCGGGGATCTCAAACCACAACGCGGTGGTCTGGAGGCTCTGGGCCGGCAGGTCGAGCGGCTCGATGCCGAGCACCGTGTCCGAGAAGAGCTGCTTGCGGGCGAACCCCAGGACCTGCGTCGACACGTCCACCCCGCCGAACTGGATCGTGGTCGGCCCCCATGGCCTGGACTCGTGCGCCCGGCGGATCGTCAGGTCGATTGTCGTTTTGGCCTGCGTATGATAGTCCACCGCGGATGGTGCGACGTGCGCGATGCGCGCATCGATGTCGAGACCGGTCACCAGGTAGGTATCTCCCTGATGGAGATAGACGGCCCCGGGATGCGCCTGTTCGAACACCCGCGCCGATTCGACGGTGCCAATGGTGCGGCGCGGCGGGACGACCATCCTAAACGCCGGGCCCGCCGCCGACCGGATGTCCACGTCCTGCGCCGGGTACCGCTGACGGCCGCTCCAGTGCCACCTCCCGCGGCGCGGCACAAGGTCACCGTCAGCGACCAGCTGGTCGACGAGGTCGCGGGTGCGCTCGCCGAACAGGGGCATGTCGGATTCCACCAGCGCAATTTCCGCAGCCGCGCACCGTACGTGCCGGGCGAGAATGTATGGATTACCGGGGTCAATGACCGCGTGCTCGAATGGCCGCTCGAACAGGTAATCCGGGTGCCGCATCAGGTACTGGTCCAGGGCGTCGTCCTGCGCGATCAGGACCGCCAGCGACGGCTCAGTGCCGCGTCCGGCGCGACCGGCGCGCTGCCACATCGAGGCGATCGTTCCCGGAAACCCTACCAGCACCGCAGCGTCCAGGCCGCCGACGTCGATCCCCAACTCGAGCGCGCTGGTCGAGACCACACCCATCAGGTCGCCGTCGAAGAGACGGCGTTCGATGCGCCGGCGGTCCTCGGGCAGATAACCGGCGCGATACGGGCTGATGCGGCCCGCCAGTTCCGGGGATGACTCGCGCAGCCGCGTGCCGGCGTAGCGCGCGACCAACTCGGTGATCTTTCGGGCCTTGGTAAAGGCAATCGTCCGGACGCCCTGCGCCACCAGCTCGGTGAAGAGCCCCGTGGCCTCGCCCAATGCGCTCTTGCGCGCCGGCGCGGAACGATCGCCGTTCACTAACGGCGGGTTCCACAACGCGAACCACCTCGGGCCCGACGGCGCGCCGTCATCGTTGATCACGGTGACCGGCAAACCCAGCAACCGGGAAGCGAATTCATCGGGATTGGCGGTCGTCGCCGAGGTGCAGATGAACTGCGGATTCGAGCCGTGGAACCGGCACAGCCGACGCAGCCGGCGCACAACGTTGGCGACGTTGGACCCAAACACGCCCCGGTACACGTGCATCTCGTCAATGACGACGAAGCGCAGTCGCTTGAAGAACGCCTTCCACCGAAAGTGCTGCGGCAGGATGCCGATGTGCAGCATGTCGGGATTCGACAGCAAGATCCGCGCCCGCTCGCGGATCGGACGGCGCTCGCGCTGGGGCGTGTCCCCATCATAGGTGGCGATGGGGATGTCGGGCAGACCGAACTCGTGCAGCGTGTCCACCTGGTCTTGCGCCAGCGCTTTGGTTGGGAACAGGTAGAGCGCGCGTGCCTCCGGGTCGGCCAGCAGCGCATCGAGTACCGGAAGATTGTAGCAGAGGGTCTTCCCGCTCGCGGTGGGCGTCACGACGGCGACGTGCCCGCCGCGACGGATGGCTTCGACGGCCGCTGCCTGGTGTGTGTACAGATCCGTGATCCCGTGGTCGGCCACCCACTGATCGAGGCGCGGGTGCAGCGGGTGTTCGAGCGCATCGAACCGTGCCGTCCGCGCGGGAATGAAGCGCGCGTGGACGAGCTGGTCCTGGTAACCGGGCCGGCGCCGCAGATCGTCGAGGAACGCCCCGAAGTCCATTACGCCGTCAGTGTAGCGCAAGGAGAAACCATTGACACACTAACAGGCGCCTCGTATCGTACAGTATGAGTCACGCGGAAGTGGCGGAATTGGCAGACGCGCAGGCCTCAGAAGCCTGTGGCCGAAAGGCTGTGGGAGTTCAAATCTCCCCTTCCGCACCACCTACCCAGTCGGCTCATTCTTCTGCCGCGGATGCGTTCCCGATTGGTCGCCTTCTCTTGCCGAACGCCCGCTGTTGAAGTCGCTCGATTTCCGCCAGTACATCTTCAGGCCTGGTTTCCATCTCAAGGTCTGCCAGGTCGCTGTCCGCATCGTTGTCGATGCCCATCTTGTCTTGAATCGCATCGAGCATCTGCAACACTCGCGTTAACTCATGTTCGGTTACCAACCCGATATGCAAATGCAGGTCGGCGCGGCGCTCCGCTTCTTCGCTCTGGCGATTCTGAGTGATCAGGACGAGCGTTGAAAGAAAAATCGCTTCCAGCGACACGATCATCGTCAAGAGCCCGTATGGGAATGGGTCGAACGCCCCCAGGCCCAACCAACCGGTGTTGAGAAGAATCCAAACCCCAAACCACACGCTATGCACATAAATGAAAACCATGCGCCCCGAAAAAGACGTAATAACATCGGCAATACGATCTTGCGCGCTTCGCTCACTTGCCGCCTTTTGCCGGAGGCGGATAATGGTGCGGATGTTTCGCTCGATGACGTTTGACAGTGCCGGATTGTCTTCTTCGTGCTCTGCCACTTCCTCTTGGTTCGGGCCGCTTTGTCGCATGCGTTTGCCTCCCTCACATGACTAGTCGCACTGCGGCTCCCAGGTAACCGGTGACGGCGGTCGCGGCCGCGCCCACCGCCATCAAAACAATAAGCCCGACCCGGCCGATCGCGATCCGGCGCCAGCGGATGAGAAGGCTGACCGCATAGAGGAACGTCGTGGCCAGCGCCACGCGTTGATGCACCTCAACTCTGTTGATAAACCCCTGACCGACGCCTTCCTGGATCGCCGGAATCGCATCGCAGAACCCCATGTTGATGGACACCACGGCACCGAGAAGCCCTAGACCGATCAGAAACATGGAGGTCCGAGCGTAGTACCGATCCCCGTTCTTCAGAAAGATCAGGTCGAAGAGGGCGCTGGTCAGCCAGAGTGCGACCGGGAAGTGAACCACGAGCGGATGAAACAGAATCTGCTTGTAAAAGACGGCCTGGAGGATCCCTGTGCCTCTGGGCGGGCACAAGGGCAGAAACGCGACCTGCGCCAAGAGTGTATTCACCGACTGTACACGGTTACGGGAAACTTCGCCGCGAGCGACGCGCCAAGGCGCCATTCGATCGCATAGTGTCCCGCCGCCAAACGCCCCACCGGCACCGGGTGCGTCAGCCAGTACTCCGTCCACCCCGCCTTGAAGTCCTCAGGGTTGGACGTGAAACTGTACGCCTGTTTCGTGCCCTCCGCAATTTGAATGTGATGCACGCTGGAGGTATCGCGCTCGATGGGGCGCCCGATCATGACGTGCAGGAACAGATACAGGGGCACTCCCGTGGGGAGCGATGAAAGGATCTCCTCCGGCGGCCGCTGTCCCGACTGGGGCGGGAGGCCTATCGCGCCGGCGCGAATCCCGACCGGCCCTATCCCCGGAAGCGACACCTGCGACAGCGAGACCGGGAGCGCCTCGTCAAAGAACCGGCCTTCCATGAAGTCCAAGACCGCCGGCGAATAGCGTTTGTGAAAGGTCTCGGCCTCCGCCGCCGACATCTGCGCATCGTTGTAGCCGTACAGCGCCTCGATGCCGCCGGCGCCGCGCTTTGGGGCGGGCCGGTAGTCGACACCCGTCGATGACGCGGGCCAGACCATCGGCAGCGACGGATCGGTCGATAGCTTGACGCGGGCCTGGTACTCGATCGTCCACGGCACGCTCACTCGCTGCAGCGGCGGCATGAACCGGACGACCATCAGTGTCTCGCTCTCGCTCGTGGCGATCGCCGCGTAGATGGCGGTGTTGGGAGGCATCTTCGCCTCGCTGCGGTCCTGGTAGCGCTCGAACCCCGTCCCGATCCGCCGGATCCGATACCAGTGCCCGTGCTGAGCCATTCCCACCCACAGCAGTCCACGCTGCTGCCCGTCGCGCGGCATGTACCGGAGGTCGCTGCCCGATCGGTTCACGCACGCGGCGCCCTGCACGACCGCGCGTTCTGCAGGCGCATAGTCCCAGGTCTGACCGCCCCGTTCCTGAAGCAGCGTCTTGACCTCGGCTTCCGACAGGCACGGCCGGCTCTGCGACTGCGCCGGCATGGCCCAGACGATTGCGAGCAGCAGGACCGCACATCCGAACGATCTCATCGGTCTCATCTATCTCATCGGTCTCCTACTGTTTCTTCACTGGAAACGCCAGGAAACTCTTCCCGCGCGACTTGTTGAGAAAGTCGACGTCCTTGTCTGGGAAATTGACCTCGAACGCCGCCTCAAGCGGACGGCTGCTGACCACCCGTTGCGCGGTCAGTGTCATACGGTACGTGCCGGGGGCGAAGTACCAGCCCTTGGGCCCATTGAAGACCGAGAACGGCACCTGCGCGTTCCGCGGACTGACGACCAGGGGCACCGCATCGGCGACGTACCGGTAGTTCAACTGGTTTGTGCCCCGATCGTAGACGAGTTCTGCCTGGTGGGCCCAGAAGAACTCGACCACCTGGCCGCCCCGCGAGGGTGCGACACGCAGGCTCATCGTTCTAATGACTTCGACGCGGTCATTCCGACCGGTATTGACGAATGCCGGCTGGAAATACATGTACGCGAAGCCAACGTCTTCGCCTTGCGCGACGCGAAGCTGTTCGGGCAGGATCACCACGACCGCGGGCTCCTGTGTCGAGATGAAGATGCTGCCAACGGAGAGCACCAGCGACACGAGCGCGGTGGTCACAGGAACCCACTCTAGAGACAGACACTTGAGAAACCGGCTGCTGGTCGACATGCCTTCCCCCGGGTTACGCGCTACGTGATCGCCTTCCTCTTCTATGCGCGCCGTTGCGCCCGGCGTTCCAAGTCGGGCCGCAGCGTGTACGTCCATGCCTGCGCCTCGAGGACCACGTTCCCGTCCTGATTGGTGACCACGAATCCCAACTGGCAGACCGGCTTGTCGGGCTTCAGGTTCAACACTTCGACCCGGGCGGTCAGCGTATCGCACGGATAGGCCGGCGCCTGATAGGTCAGCGTTTGACTCATGAACACCGTGCCGGGTCCCGGAAGATCCATGGCGACGAGTGCGTTGAGCAGACCGGCCGTGATGCCGCCCTGTGCGACCCGGCGCCCGAAGCGAGTTTGCGCGGCAAACGCATCATCGAAGTGTAGCGGGTTGTAGTCTCCGGTGATCGCCGCGTAGGCGTGCAGGTCCGCATCGGTCACGGTCTTCGTCCGCGTCGCCGACTGGCCCACTCGCAGCCCGAGCGGTCCCCCTTCTTGCGTCTCACCCATGCGTCGTCCTACCCTTCGCGGCGACCGGCTCGGGGCCGGGCTAATGGTATCGCAAGAACGACAAACCCAACTTGATATACTCCAGGACCACCTCTTCGGTGTCCCAGTCCCGCGTCCACCATTTCACCGGCGAGAAGAAGTCGTTCTGCACCGGGTAGACGCGGGGTTTCACCGTCGAGCCCGCAAACACCCGCCGGAAGAGATAGCGCGTGCGCCGCGTGTGAAAATTCGACGTCACGACGATCGCCCGCGTGAACCCGTGCTGCTCGAGGAGCGGGCGCAGGAAGCGTGCCTGCTCCGCGGTGCTGGTGGAGCGGCTTTCGAAGAGCAGTGCCGAATCCGGAATGCCATGGTGCAGCGCCTGCTGCCGCAGCAGGTCGGGGACGGCGATCCCCTCCAGTTCGTCACCGCCCGAGAGCAGCACCTTTGGCGCGTAACCCTGCCGGTACAGTTCCGCGCCCTGGCGCACCCGCTCGTCCTTCCGCCCCCCTGAGAGGACGATGATCACGTCGGCCTTTTCCTCGGGATCCTGGACGATCAAGAACGCGCCCGCCGCTGTAAGCAGCGGTCGCCAGGTCACCACCAGCCCCACCGCCAGCAAAATGAGGAAGAGAAGGACGCCGCGCAGGCGTTTCACAACCGAAAAGAATACGCCGCCGGTGTCCGATTCTCCCGGCGTCATTCGTCGTCTCTATAGAACACCACT
>JBGPNN010000072.1:0-13462 GCA_041487495.1 bacterium | reverse complement strand
TGATCGTGGCAGGCGCCGAGCGATCGCCCGACCTCACCGCAGGCGGCCGCGGCGGGCGCCTGCGGTGTCTCTCCTGGAGTGCGGCGCTCGACCGCGCGAGCGCTCGCTTCGAACCGTGCCCCACGACCCCCGACGATCCGGCGCTGATCATCTATACCTCGGGCACGACGGGGCCGTCGAAAGGCGCGCTGCACGGCCACCGCGTGCTGCTCGGACACGTACCGTCATTCCAGTTGTACTTCGACTTCGTGCCGCGGGGCGGCGAAGTCTACTGGACGCCCGCGGACTGGGCATGGATTGGCGGGGCCTACGACCTGCTCTTTCCGGCGTTGACGTTCGGCGGTCCGGTGGTGGCTTTCGAGACCACCAAGTTTGATCCGGAGCGTGCCTTCCACCTGATGGCGGCCTACGGCGTCACGCACGCCTTCCTGCCGCCCACGGCCCTGAAGATGGCCATGCAGGTCGAGCGGCCGCAACAGCGATTCCGGCCGGCGCTGCGCGCGATCATGAGCGGCGGCGAGCCGGTCAACCCGGTCATCCTGGACTGGCGGGAGCGAGAACTGCCTGACGTACCGGTGCACGAGATCTACGGTCAGACCGAAGCGAACGTGGTGTGCGGGAACTGCTCGCGGCTCTACCCGGTGCGGCCGGGATCCTTCGGAAAAGCCTTCCCGGGACACGACGTGATCGTGGTGGACGAGCGGGGAGCGCCGGCCGAGCCAGGCACCGTGGGAGAGATCGCGGTGCGCGGTGAGCAGGATCCTGTGGTTTTCAAAGAATACTGGCGGAACCCCGACGCCACGGTGGGCAAGTATCGTGATGGCTGGCTGCTGACCGGTGACATGGCCAGGCAGGACGATGAGGGATACTTCTACTTCGAAGGCCGCAAGGACGACCTGATCAACAGCGCGGGGTATCGCATCGGCCCGGCCGAAGTGGAAAGCAGCCTGCTCACCCATCCGGCAGTGGCCGAGGCGGCGGTCGTCGGCGTTCCGGACCTGGTCCGGGGTCAGATCGTCAAAGGATTCGTCAAGCTGCGCGCCGGTCACGCGGGGTCGGCCGCGCTCGCTGCCGAGATCCAGACGCACGTCAAGACCCGGCTGGCCGCCTACGCCTATCCGCGGGCGATCGAGTTTGTCGACGAGATGCCGATGACGACCACCGGCAAGATCCGCCGGTCGGAACTGCGGGCCCGCGGCGGGCCCTGACACCACGCGAAGTCAGGCCGGCCGGAGTTCGGTGCGGCCTCCCATGTAGGGAACTAGCGCCTCGGGGACGCGCACGCTGCCGTCGGCACGCTGACCGTGCTCGAGCACGGCCAGCAATGCGCGGCTGGTCGCGACCAGGGTCCCGTTCAGCGTGTGGACGAAATCGGTTGAGCCGCCCGGGCCCTCGCGAAACCGGATCCCCAGCCGCCGCGCCTGAAATTCGCCGGCGTTGCTGCAGGAGTGCGTCTCGCCGTAACCGCCGCGGCCCGGCATCCAGGTCTCGATGTCGTACGTCTTGGTCATCGCCTGACCCAGGTCGGCGCCACAGAGCACGACGACGCGGTGCGGCAGGTCCAGGGTTTGGACGAACCGTTCTTCGAGGGCAACGAGGAACTCGTGCTCGTCGGACGAGCGAGCCGGGTGGGTGTACGAAAACATCTCCACTTTGAAGAACTGGTGCACGCGATAGAGACCGCGAACGTCGCGTCCGTATGACCCCGCTTCACGCCGGAAACACCACGAAAGACCCGCGTACCGCAGCGGCAGTGCGCCCGCGGCGAGCGTCTCCTCCATGTGAAAGGCGGCCAGGCTCTGTTCGCTCGTGCCGATCAACGCCAGATCGTCGCCTTCGACCTTATAGGTCTGCTGGGGATCGAAAGACGTGCCACCCCATGCCCCCGTGATCACCCCCGTGCGCACCAGCATGGGCACTTCGAGCAGGGTGAACCCCTCGCGTTGCAGCAGGTCGACGGCCAGACGCACGAGGGCCATCTCCAACAGCACGCCGTCGCCGCGCAGGTAATAGAAGCGCGACCCGGCTGCCTTCGCGCCTCGCTCGAAGTCGAAGATACCCAGGCGCGTGCCGAGATCCACATGATCGAGAGGGGTGAAGTCGAAGACCGGCGGTGTGCCCCAGCTGCGCAGGACAACGTTGTGCGCGGCATCGGCCCCTTCGGGGACCGTGTCGTCGGGCTGATTGGGCAGGGCGCGGATCAGCTCGTCGAGGTTCTTTTCGACTTGCCCCAGCTCGGGTTCCAGCGCCTTGATGCGCGCGGACAGTTCACGCATCTCGGCAATGCGCGCGTCTCGGGCCTGGCCCGTGAGCTTGGGAATCTCGGAAGACGCCTGATTCTGATGGGCCCGGCTCTTCTCGATCTCTGTCAGCAGCTGGCGGCGCCGTAGATCCGCCGCCAGCACCTCGTCGATCGCCTGTGGATCACGGCCACGTTTGCGGAGGCCGGCTTTGAAGCGCTCCGGCTGCTCGCGAATCCGCTTGAGATCAAGCATGACGATCCCCCGAGCGCAGCCGCGGACCAGACGCCGGCGCCGTTATGCCGGCGCGCGCGTCAGGATCTCCCTCGCGGCAGCCTCCGCGCCCTTGCCCGCCGGCCCGCCCACCTTTGGCAGTACGATCTCCAGCGCCCGCAAGCCCGCCAGCACGCCGTCGTCGGGCACGTAGCCCAGGTGGCCGAAACGGAAGATCTTGCCCCGTAACTTGCCCGGGCCGCCGCTCAGCACGACGCCGTGATCTTTGTGGAGCCTCTCCAGCAGGACTTTGCCGTCCACCCCGTCAGGCAGCCAGATGGCCGTGACGGTCTCGCTGGCGTCGGCTTCGTCCGGGATGATGCGCAACCCCAGTGCCCGGATGCCGGCGCGCACCGCCCGCGCGGTGCGGCGGTGGCGGGCGAAGCGGGCCTGCAGCCCTTCAGCTTCGACGAGTCGTACCCCGGTATTCAACGCGTACAGCACGCTGATGGCCGGGGTGTACGGCGTGTAGGCCTCATCCTCGCCGAGTTCGGGCCGCAATCGATCAAACGACCAGTAGAACTTCGGCAGGCGCGCGGTCTTCGACGCTTCCCACGCGCGGTCGGACACGCTCAGCAGTGACAGACCGGGCGGCGCCATGAGGGCCTTCTGCGAGCCCGTGATCACGACGTCGATGCCCCAATCGTCGGTGCGGAGGTCGATGGCGCCCAGCGAACTCACGGCATCCACGAGCGTCAAGGCGGGGAAGTCACGCGCGACCGATGCGAGGGCTTCGAGGTCGTTGCGGACGCCGGTCGAGGTCTCGTTGTGCGTGAGCAAGAGGGCGCGCGCCTGTGGGGTGCGCCGCAGCGCGTCGCGGACCGCGCCAGGATCGGCCGCCTTGCCCCACGGCACCTCGACCCGCACGACGGCCAGGCCGAGGGCCTCACTGATGGCTGCAAACCGCTCGCCAAACGCGCCGCCGACAACAACCACTACCGTATCGCCCGGCGAGCAGAGGTTGACGAGCGCGGCTTCCAGACCGCCGGTGCCGGAGGAAGTGAACGGCAGGATCGGATTTCGGGTCTGGAATACGCGCTTCAACGCGGCCAGCGTCTCGGCCAGTAGACGGCCAAACTCCGGATCGCGGTGGTTGACCATCTGTCGGGCCGACGCCTGCAACACCTCGTCGGGAAGCGGAGTTGGTCCCGGGATCAACAGGTACTCGCGCACGATGCACCCCCTGGTACGTGGTCCTCGCGATGGTAGCATCCTGGAGGACCTCCCAGCAACTGCGCGAAGTCCTGCTACACATTCCCCATCAAGATTGAGCGATGGTGCCGGATGACGCAGGATCTCACCGCGCACTCGAAGCCCTCCGACCAGGGCGCACGGTTCAGGCCCCTGACGTTCTATGGCGTCCCGCCGTGTGAGCAACTCTCCGCCCTTCAGGCCGACATCGCGTTTCTCGGCGTTCCCTTTGATCTGGGCACGACGCTTCGCCCCGGCGCCCGGTTTGGGCCGCAGGCGATTCGCACGGCGTCGGCCTGGTGGCCGTATACAAGCGACGACGGCACGAAGGCGGGTGGCTGGTACGATCTCAGCCTCGGCCGCTGGATCCTGAGGGGCGTTACCATGGCGGACTGCGGTGACGTCGAGATCGCCGCCACGGAGATCACCGCCAACCTGGATCGGATCACTAGAGTGGTCGCGGGCGTCCTGAGCGCTGGAAGTTTCCCCGTCATTGTCGGCGGCGACCATGCCATCACCTTTCCCGTCGTGCGCGCGCTCGCCGACCACGGGCCGCTCCATATCGTGCAGTTCGATGCGCACCAAGATTTCGTCGACGAGCGGCGTGGGGTTCGCTTCGGGCACGGCAACACGATCCGGCGGGCGTCGGAACTCCCCTTCGTGGCGAGCATCACGCAGATCGGCATCCGCAGCCTGCAGAAGTATCCGGAACCCCTGGAAGCGTCGACCGCGTATGGCATCAGGGTCGTGACGCCAACGGCGCTACGCGCGGGGGGACCGGACGCCTCGGTCGAGGGCGTGCCCAAGGACGCAGCGTGCTACATCAGCATCGACATCGATTCCCTCGACATCGCCGCAGCGCCCGGGACCGGCACTCCGGAACCCGGAGGGCTCACGTACCTCGAGGTACGCGATGCCATCCAGGTCGTGGCCCGCCGCGCACGCGTCGTCGGGGTTGATCTCGTCGAAGTCTCGCCCCCGTATGATTGGGCGGAGGTCACGGCCCGCACGGCGGCCCGTCTCATCCTTGACGTGCTCGCCGCGATCTTTGCCGAAGAGACCTCGTCCAAGACCATGGTTCGCAGCAGGGTGTTCGACTCAAAGGGGAGGGGTGCAGGATGAGCGATGGGCACGAGATCGACGGCATCTCCCGGCGGGCGTTCTTGCAGGCCATTGCCCTCGGCGGCACTGCGTTGGGGCTGAGCGGCGCTGCCATTGAACAACTGACCCGGACGGCGCGCGTGATCGCCGCAACGGGCAAGGATACCCTGGTCATCGCGACCGATCTCAACGTCCAGACCTTCGACCCGCACATCGTCTACGACAACACGGTGCGCATCACGCGGGGAACCTACGAGGGCCTGGTGACGCTCAAAGGGAGCACCCCGGAGATCGTCCCGAGGCTGGCCACCGAGTGGACCAGCACTCCCGACGCCAAGCAGTGGACGCTCAAGCTACGCCCGCGCGTCCTCTTCCACGATCGGACGGTCCTCACGGCGGACGCCGTGAAGGGCTCGTTCGAGCGCCTCATCAAGATCAACCGCGGCTTCGCCTGGGCCTTCAAGACCGTGGTGGCGGGCATCGAGACGCCGGATCCGATGACGGTGCGCTTCACGCTGAAGGGGCCGGATCCCGCCTTTCTCGCCAAACTGGCGTCCGTCTCCGGCGGGCTGATCGTGAGCGCGAAGGCGGTCAGCGAGCACGCCAAAGGGACCGACCTGGCGCAGGGATGGCTCAAGGAGAACGTGGTGGGGACCGGGCCGTATGTGGTTGAGCGTTGGGAGAAGGGCCAGCAGGTCGTCCTCAGGCAGTTCCCCGAGTACTGGGGCGGGTGGAAGCCGAACCAGTTCAAGCGCATCGTCTTCAGGATCATCAAGGAGGCGTCCACCCAGCGGCTGATGCTGGAGCGCGGCGACGTGGACGTGGCGACCATCGTCGCCCCCGACATGATCGACGCTTTGGAGAAGCGTCCCGGCATGAAGATCGAACAGAGCCCCACGATGCGCATCTTCTACATCGCGATGAACACCCAGCGGGATCCACTCAAGGACGTCAAGCTGCGCCAGGCGCTCTCCTACGCGTTCGACTACGAGGGCGCCAAGCAGGCCATCTTCAACGGCCGGCTGGCGCCGCTCAACGGCCCCCTACCGGACAACGATCCGGCGCACCTCAATCCCTCGGACAAGCCCTACAAGTTCGACCTGAAGCGGGCCAAGGAGCTGCTGGGCCAGTCGCTGTACCCCAATGGCGGCTTCAGCCTGAGCCTGTACCTCTTCGAGGGCGACCCGACGTTCCGGAAGGCCGCCGAAATCCTGCAGGCCAACCTCAAAGAACTCAAGATCGACGTCAAGATCCAGGAGTTCGCGTCCTCCGTGCTGCTCGAGAAAGCCGGCAAACCGGAGACCGCCCCCGACCTGCTACCCGTCCGTAACTACCCGGACTACGCCGACTCCTCTAGCATGATCAGCTCGACGTTCGGCAAGGACTCCTGGGGTACGATCGGATGGAACTTCAGCTTCTATGCCAACGACAAGGTGGAACAACTGCTCAAAGCCGCCAACGAGATCACGGATCAGTCAAAACGGCTGCAAATGTTCCGGGAAGCTCAGCGCATTATCGTCGCGGAGGCGGCGGCCGTCTTCATCGGGACCCTGCTGAACCGCGTGCCGATGCGGACGAACGTGCAAGGGTACGCGTTCAACCCGCTGCTGGGTAATACGCTCAACCTGTACGAGATGTCGAAGAGCTAGGCGTCGAGCCACGTGGCTCGGTACATCCTGCGGAGGCTCGCCCTGCTCCCGTTCTTGCTGCTCGGGGTGAGCCTCCTCCTCTTTGTCATTACGCATCTGATCCCAGCCGATCCGGCGAAGCTCATCGCCGGCCCGCATGCCGGCCCCGAACAGGTGGCGGAGGTCCGCAAGATCTTTGGCCTCGACCGGCCGCTGCCCGAGCAGTATCTGCTCTTCCTCTCAGGTCTGGTGCGCGGCGATCTGGGGACGTCGATCCAGACGAACCGCGCGGTTGTAGCCGACCTTCGTGAGTATTTCCCGGCGACGCTCGAACTCACGGCCACGGCCATGACCGCGACGATCATCATTGGCGTCCCGCTGGGCGTGGTGGCGGCCATCAGGCGGGGCGGTGCGGTCGACCTGGCCGCGCAACTCATCAGCCTGAGCGGTCTATCGTTCCCGATCTTCTTCTTCGGACTGGTTATGCAGTTGCTCTTCTCGCGCTGGCTCGGCTGGCTGCCGCTCGGCGGGCGCATCGCGCCCGACGTGGTCCCGCCGGCCGGGCCGACCGGCCTGTACTTGCTCGATGCGCTGTTCGCCGGCGACCTGGCGGCTTTTGCGAGTGCGCTGCAGTACGTCATCCTGCCCGCCTTGACGCTGACACTGGCCGTCCTGGCCTTTGTAGTCCGGATGACGCGGTCGAGCATGCTGGAGGTTCTCTCGCAGGACTTTATCCGGACCGCGTGGGCCAAGGGCCTGGTGCCGACGAAGGTGTACCTGCGGCATGGCCTGCGGAACGCGCTAATCCCGGTGGTCACGGTGATGGGACTCTTCAGCGGCGGCTTGCTGGGTGGTGTCTTTCTCGTGGAGTTGATCTTCGCGTGGCCCGGGGTGGGCCTCTACAGCGTCGACGCCATCCTGGCCCTGGATTACCCGGCGATCATGGGCACGGCGCTGCTCGTCACGGTCGTGTATATTGGCGTCAGCCTGCTCGTGGACGTAGCGTATGCGCTCCTCGACCCCCGCATCCGGTACTAGCTTCGGACGCCACGCGCTGCGATTCCTGGCGCGCACGCCCGCGGCCTGGCTCGGTGCGACAATCATCGCCCTGCTGCTCGTCCTGGCCGCCGCCGGCCCGGCGATCGCGCCGTTGGACCCGCTCCGCATCGCGCCCACGCTGAAACTGCATCCTCCATCAAGGGATCACCTGCTGGGCACCGACGACCTCGGCCGGGATCTGTTGAGCCGGCTGATGACCGGCGCCCGCATCTCCGTCACCGTGGGATTCATGGTCCTGGCGATCGCGATGAGCCTGGGCGTCGGCCTCGGGCTGGTCGCGGGATTCTGGGGCGGATGGGCGGACGAGGTTGTGATGCGGACAACTGATATCTTCCTAGCGTTCCCGCGCCTGGTACTGGCCATGCTCATCGCGGCGACGCTGGGCCCTGGGCTCTACAACGCGATGCTCGCTATCGCGCTCTCGTGGTGGCCCTGGTACACGCGCCTCGTGCGCGGACAGATCCTCGTCTTACGCCATCAGGAGTTCGTGCTCTCGGCCATCTCCGTGGGCGCCGGCCCCGGCCGTCTGATGTTCCGCCACCTGCTGCCGAACGTCGGGGCGACAATCGTCATCCAGGCGTCCCTGGATGTGGGCTATGCGATCCTGGCGGCGGCCAGTCTCAGCTTCGTGGGGCTGGGCGCCCAACCGCCGACGCCGGAGTGGGGATCGATGATCGCCGGCGCGCGCAGTTATCTGATCGACTTTTGGTGGTATCCGACGTTTCCCGGGCTGGCGATCTTCCTGGCCGTGCTGGGATTCAATCTCCTGGGAGACGCCATCCGGGACGCGTTCGACCCGCGCCTCCGCTTCCTGCATTAGGAAGGGGGTTGGCGCGGCGCGCGCACAAACCACGCCGCGACCGTCGCCGCCAGCAGCACGACCAGCGCGACGCCGAAGAGTTCCTGTATCACGAGCGACCAGCCCAGCAGGGCGGCCGCGACGTACGCGACAAACGACAGGATGCACATGGTCACGAGGGCGGGGATCAACGGGTCGCGCCGCTCCTGTGCTTGATAGGGCACAGCCGTTTCTTCCGCGCCAAGGTAATAGGGCACGTCGGTCACGACCGTGACGTAGCGCCCGGCGCGGCGGCGGAAGAAGAGCGAGGTTTTCAACAGCAGCGCGTTCTGGTTGTGCAGCAGGAAGTGCCACCAGCGCGTGGGGACAAACTCCGGCAGTACGACCGTCAGTTGCTGATCGAACCCCACTTCCCATTCGAGACCGCCAAGGTACTCGAGGAAGGTGCCGGCCACCGACCGGTACGGCGACTTCAGCACCTTCAAGGGCACCCCCATACCCCAGCGTTCCCACTTCTTCTCGATCTCGGCGGTTTCTTTTGGATCGATCTCGACCATGACCGCTGTGACGTCGTCGCTGATCGACTTCGCGTACTGCAGCGCCGGCAGCGTCCCGCGGTTGATGCCGCCCACCGGGACGATGACCTTGTGGTGGCGCACTTCTGGCGGCAGTGCCGCGCCCTCGAGCGTCAGATGGCGCCGGACGTCCTCGTAGTGCAGCCAGATGCTCCGCATGACGAAGACAAACCCGGGGATCAGCAGGAGCACGATCCACGCGCCGTCGGCAAACTTCACCGAGGCCACGACCACCAGCACAATGGCCGTCGACACGGCGCCGATAAAGTTGATGATCATACTGCGGCGCCATCCCGGCCCTCGCTCCATCCACCACTTCTTCACCATGCCCGCCTGCGAGAGCGTGAACGACAGAAACACGCCAATGGCATACAGCGGGATCAGGTGGTGGGTGCTGGCCCCAAACGCGTAGATCAGCACGCCCGAGAAGATGGCGAGGAGCACGATGCCGTTTGCGAAGACCAGGCGGTCGCCCAGGTTGGCCAGCTGGTGGGGTAGGAAGCGGTCGCGCGAGAGGATCGACGCCAGCCGCGGGAAGTCCGCGAAGGAGGTGTTGGCCGCCAGGATCAGGATCAGCGCGGTCGACACCTGCGCCACATAGTAGGCGGTGCCGGCCCCGAAGACCGTCCGGGCCAGCTGTGAGACGATCGTCTCCTGTTCGGAAGGTACGAGCCCGAAGTGGCGGGCCAGGAACGTGATCCCCAAGAATAGCACACCGAGGATCGTCGCCATCCACACGAGTGTGATACCGGCATTGCGCGATTCGGGCGGCTTGAAGGCCGGGATGCCGTTGCTGATCGCTTCCACACCGGTCATGGCAGCCGACCCTGAGGCGAACGCCTTGAGGACCAGGAACAGCGTCAGCGGGTGCAGCATCTCGAGGGGCTGCGCAGGCATCTGGAGCGGTTCCGGCGGTGCGCCCCACGTCCTCAGAAATCCAACGCCGAGCATTGCCAGCATCGTGCCGATGAACAGGTAGGTCGGCGCGCTAAAGATTGTCCCCGATTCGCGCACCCCCCGCAGGTTGATGATGGCGATGAGCGCCACGGCCGCGAGTGCCAGGCCCACGCGGTGGCTAAACAGGGACGGCGCAGCCGACGTGATCGCAGCGATCCCCGCCGAGACGCTGACCGAGACGGTCAGCACGTAGTCAATCATGAGTGACGCCGCGGCGACGAGCCCCGGCCAGACGCCGAGGTTCTCGTGCGACACGATGTACGACCCGCCTCCCGACGGGTAGGCATGGATCGTCTGATAGTAGGAGAAGGCGACGATGGCCAGCACCGTCGTGATCACCAGCGCTATGGGCCAGGCCAGCGTCATCGCCAATGGCCCGGCGGTGACCAGGACGAGCACGATCTCTTCGGTCGCGTAGGCGGACGAGGACAGCGCGTCCGACGAGAAGACCGCCAGGCCCTGGATCTTGTTCAGACGCTCGTGGGCCAGCCGATGCGTGGGCAGCGGGTGCCCAATGAGAAAGCGCCTAACGACACTGATTGCCATCGTGGGGTCCCTAGGATTATGCCCTCAGGGAGCGCGGCCCAGCCAGACGTTCCAGTGAAAGGTCCCCGGTCCACCGACGACGCCCTGGAGCTCGGCGCGGTGGAGCAGCAGCGGGAACCAGTCGCCGAGTCGAACGGCAACGGCCTCATCATAGAACCGCCGCTGGGCCCGTTGCCAGATCGCCAGCCGGACCGCGGGGTCGGTGTGCCGGCGCAGCAGCGCGGTCAGCGCCTGCATCTCGCGGTCGTCGTACCAGCCTGGGAATCCAGGCTGCAGCGGGAGCAAGAAGACCGGATCGGGCACGAAACCGAA
Organism: bacterium; assembly: GCA_041487495.1. Lineage (GTDB taxonomy): Bacteria > Sysuimicrobiota > Sysuimicrobiia > Sysuimicrobiales > Humicultoraceae > JBGPNN01. The sequence goes on along the minus strand of JBGPNN010000072.1, from coordinate 2,781 downwards.
GGTGGCCGTGAAAACATCCCAGCCCTCGGGGCGCGCGCGGCGATTGGCCATCGTCGCAAAATCCATGACCTGCAGGTCGACGGTGAACCCGACCCGCTCCAGCTGGGATTTTGTGATCGTCGCCGCATTGAAATGGTGCGGCATCTCGCCGCTGACCATCCAGCGGATGGGCTGACCGGTATAGCCGGTCTCGAGGAGCGCCCGGCGGGCGGCTGCAGGATCGTGCTGCCGGTAGATCTCGCGGCCGGCCTCGGTGTACAGGGGATGCTCGCGCGGGAAGAACGACGGCGTGACCCGCCAAAACTGTTGCGGGCCGAAGGTGCCGCGCAGCACCGGCTCTTCGTCGATGGCGGCCACGATCGCCTGGCGAAGCGCCCGGTTGGTCATCAGGCCGCTGCGGTGATTGAACATGAACCCGATCCACTGCGGTGTGGTGATGACCAACGGCCTGACGGTGCGGATGGCGGCCAGGCGCGGGTACTCGTCCGACGGGATCGAGTGCGCGAAATCGTAGTCGCCGCGGATGACCCCGGCGATCCGCACCGATGCATCGGGGACGGGCAGGAACTCGATCGCGTCGACGTAGGCGATCCGCCGGCCGGCCATGCCGTCGGGCGGGTCGTCACGTGGGCGGTACCGGTCAAAACGCTCCAGCCGGATGCGGACGTCGGGCACATGCTCGATGAACCGATATGGACCGGTACCGATGAACCGTTTGATCGGCCCGGTGCCGGCTTCCTCGATGACGTCGCGCGGATAGACCACCGCGCCCTGGCTAGGGATCGCCAGCGCCAGTGGGACGAGCCCGTTGGGTTCGCGCAGCTGCATCCGCACCGTGTAGGGGTCGACCGCCACCAGGCCCTCGACCTCCCGGAAGAGCTCGCGCCCGCGCGCGGCCAGCTGCCCCCACCGAAGCAGGGATGCCACCACGTCATCAGCGATCATCTCACGCCCGTGATGGAACAGCACGCCACGGCGCAGCCCGAAGGTGTAGGTGCGGCGATCCGGGGAGACCGACCAGCGGTCCACGAGCAAGGGCCGTGGTTCGTAGCGGCCGGAAAGCGCAAACAATCCTTCGTAAATATGGATCGCGATGTCCTGTGTCGGCGCGCCGGTCGTCCAGTGCAGATCGAGGGTCGGCGGCTCGCCGGTGTGCGCCACGCGCAGGACGCCGCCGCGGATCGGAGTCGCCGGGTTCACCGCCGGACCGGCCAGCGTCTGGGACCACCCCGAAAACGCCAGCAGCAGGCAGCAGACGATCAGCGGGGCGGGCGCACGCATCATGTGGTCAGATCCTTCTCCGCAAGCCGCAGCCTGAGAAACAGCCAGGGCGCCAGTACACGGCCAGCAGAACAATCCCGATCACCCAGCCTCCTATCACGTCAAGCGGGAAGTGCACCCCGAGGTAGACGCGTGAGACGGAAATGGCCAGGATGAGGAGCACGGCGGCCACACGCGCCCACGTCTTTCCTGCCGTGCCTGCCACCATCCACCAGATGCCTACGGCGTTCTGGGCGTGGCCTGACGGCAGGCCATACGACGGCTCGATGCTGAGCGCCTTGACCCGCGCATCGACCCAGTACGGACGGGGGGCGCGAAACACCCACTTTCCCAGGCCGTTGATGAAATTCGAAAAAACCAGCAGGGTGAGCAGCCGGATCCCAAGGGTGGCATCCACGCACCAGTACACGACGGGAATGAACGCGGAGAAGAAGTTTTCTTCACCGAGAAAGGAGAAGAACCGCATCAGGCCATCCAGGGCATCCATCGGACGTTATAATACTCCGAAGAATACCTGCCGTGCGCGACGGCCGCCCAAGGAAGGGAGGTGATTGAACATGACAGACCGTGAGCGTATCCGTCTCACGTCGTTGGTCGCCTGCGCGGGCTGAGCGTCGAAGCTGCCGCCCGGCGAACTGGCGTACGTGTTGCGCCACCTGCCCAAGATCGGCGACCCGAACCTGCTGCTCGGGATCGGCACCGGCGATGACGCCGCGATCTACCGGCTGACCGACGAGCTGGCCCTCGTCCAGACCGTCGACGTCTTCACGCCGATCGTCGACGACCCGTACACGTTCGGGCAGATCGCCGCCGCCAACGCCCTCTCGGATGTCTACGCGAAGGGCGGCCGGCCGCTGCTTGCCCTGAACATCGCCGGATTCCCGCGCAAATTACCGCTCGACATCCTCGCCGACATCTTGCACGGGGGGGCCGATAAAGCCACCGAGGCCGGCGTGTTGATCGTGGGCGGCCACACCATCGATGATCCGGAGCCGAAATACGGCCTGGCCGTCACGGGATTGGTGCACCCGGCACGCTTCGTCTCGAACGCGGGCGCCCGACCCGGCGACGTGCTGTTCCTAACCAAACCGCTCGGCATCGGCGTGATCACGACAGGGATCAAACAGGACAAGACGCCCCCAGCCGTTGCCGCGGAGGCCATACGCGTCATGAATATCCTCAACCGTGCGGCGTCGGAGGCCATGATGGAGGTCGGTGTCCATGCGGCCACCGACATAACAGGGTTCGGGCTGTTGGGACACCTCCACGAGATGGTGGACGCCGGCGGGACCGGCGCGCGCCTCTCCGCCGGAGCGGTCCCCGTGATCGACGGCGCCGCGGATCTGGCCCGTCAGGGCGCGCTCGCCGGCGGTACCGCACGCAACCTCGAGTGGCTCGCGGATAAGGTGCACTGGGCGCCGCAGATCGACGAGATCACCCGGATCCTGCTGGCCGACGCGCAGACGTCAGGCGGGCTATTAATCGCCGCCGCGCCGGAAC